>CAJXHI010000033.1 GCA_913051655.1 uncultured Alphaproteobacteria bacterium | reverse complement strand
CGCATTTGTGGCCAATTTCATGTAGCTATGAAGGATCTCAAAAATCATCCAAGATGATTTCATAGACTTGAATTTACAGCGAAAAAAATCTCATGGAAAAAATGCGATTCGATTTAAGTTTGTTTAGGCGGGGACTCCAGATTTCAGCGAGTTTTAGTTTTAGAGTAAAACAAATTTAGCTGATAATTCGAAATAAGAAACTTAAACGGGGTTAAAAAGGGACTCTTTTGTGTAAGTGCGATTACTACATTAGACGTGTTGAAAGCTGGTGTGATTTTTAGAAATCTTGGAATGCTGAAGTTATTTTTTTCGCACATAAATTTTAGTTAAGGAAGTATTGGCTAAGGTTATGGCGCTGATATTAAGAAGTGCTTGGAACATGTTGCCATCATGGTAGATGAGAGCGGCATACCAAGCAATCTGGTGAATAAGCTTGCAGTGCAGGCATAAACTTCCGGAATCTGGTGCACTTCTTGGCACGAATGAGAGCTTATGCCTAGAGGATTAGATGGTGGAAATTCTCTGCATTCTGCACACAAGCTAATTGCTAGAGGTAGTATTGTCCGGAACAATTGTTTAAATGATGTAGTTCACAGCTATTCCCCAAATAACAAATATCTTGGCCGCAGATTGCTATTAATGATTTTGTCCTTGGATCGATAATCGAACCAAGGTCGTTTTATAAAACAAGGGATGCTTTCCATCGGCCGGATTTAACAGCTTCAACAATAAGATCGATACATATTTTGCGAATTACCTCCAACGCGAACGTTGCTGGTCGGTCGCTCAGTTCTCCGATAAACAGAATGCGATTTAATGCGGGCCGTATAATGGGGCGAAAATTTAGAGTGCCCCGCTCTAGGTGCTCCTGCAAGAGGAATTTGGTGCCTATCAAGCAGCCAATTCCGGAAAGCAGGGCGCCATCAATTGCAGCTACAGAATTTATTTGGAATTGTGCGCTTTTTTCGATGCGCCTAAGGAGGGTCACGTCGTCCATCATCGCTCGGGCGTTCAAACCCTGCCTTAAAATTATAAGAGGTAGTTCCAGAAGCTTGTCAAATTCAATTGGATCTTGCGCTCCGATAATTTCGTGTCGCCCAACAAGAATCACCTCTTCTTCTAAAATTGGTTTGAATCTAAATCTAGGATCTGGAAGAGGATTATAGGTCAGCGTTAGGTCGACTTCCGATGAAGCAAGTTTTTGAGCTGTTGTGCCCGAAAAGATTTCGGACAAGTGTACGTGGAGCTTCGGATGAACTCGCGATACATGTTGCATCAATGGCAGGCTAATCGCCTTCACTGCAGAATGGGCAAATCCCACAGTGATTTCGCCTACAACTTCGGTTTTGTTTTCTTTGATGTCAGCGCCGGCTAATTGAATCGAGCGCAAGATTGATCTGGCATGTTCGTATAATCGAACACCAGATGCTGTTGGCCGAACCCCCCTTGGCAAACGCTCGAACAGCGGTTTTCCAAGCTCAGCTTCTAAATTAGCTAGATGTCTGCTTAATGCAGAGACTGCGACACGTTCGCGTTCCGCAGCTCGAGTTAACGAACTTTCTTCATAGATTGCAGCAAAATACCGAAGTTGTCGACTATCCATGGTTTCTCAATAACAGAAATCAGCCTTCCAAACATTATAATTCTTAGATGGCATTACTTTCTGTAGTTTGAATATAAATTCAAAAGCCTGGAGTATCCATTGTGCAAACTGAATTTCAACCATTGCAGGGGACTCGGGTTGTCGAGATGACCCATATGATAATGGGGCCAAGTTGTGGTCAAATTCTGGCTTATCTGGGCGCCGAGGTGATCAAAGTCGAACCGCCTACTGGAGATAAAACCCGTCACTTAACCGGAATGGGGCGTGGATTCTTTCCAAGTTTTAATCGTGGCAAAAGGTCGATCACGCTAGATCTAAAATCAACAGAAGGGGCTGCGGCATTGGAACGACTTCTGGAAACCACCGATGTCTTTGTCGAAAATTTTCGCGACCAGTCGCTTTCAAAGATGGGTTTTGCAACTTCGGACTTGTGCAAAAGACACCCCAAATTAATCATCGCGTCTTGTAAAGGTTTTCTGCATGGGCCTTATCAAGAACGTACCGCAATGGATGAGGTTGTACAAATGATGACTGGCATCGCTTATATGACTGGCCCAAAAGGTATGCCACTTCGCATCGGGTCATCCGCAAATGACATCATGGGTGGTCTGTTCGGTGCGCTTGCGGTTCTTGGTGCTTTGCTGGAGCGGCGACAAAGTGGTCAGGGTCGAGCTTTGCGGGTTGGTCTTTTCGAGAACTGTCTTTTTCTTGTCATGCAACACATGGTTCAGTTTGATCTGGATGGCCACGAACCGTCACCTATGCCTGAACGTGAATTTTCCTGGCCAGTCTATGATATCTTCGGTACGCGCGATCAGCGCCAACTTTTTATAGCTGCTGTTACGGAGGGACACTGGGAAGTGCTTTGTAATAGAGTTGGGCTTGAATTTCTATTGTCTGATCCGAGGCTACAGACAAAGATGGATCAGATAAAAGCACGAGATTGGACCATACCAATCTTTTCAGAGGCTCTTGCGAAACATGATTTTTCTGATTTGATAAAAATTTTTGAGGCTTCCGGAATTCCCTTTTCACCCATCAATCGACCCACTGACATGTACCAAGATCCACATGTTATGCGCCCAGGCGGATTGCATCATTCACATCTGCCAGATGGGCAAGCATTCCGGGCACCGGGTCTGCCGTTTGAGGTAGACGGCACGATACCTAGGCCAACTTCCCTTGAAGTTGCTGATGTAGGTGATCATACTGAAGCAATTTTGACAGAACTTGGATTATCGTCCTCCGAAATTTGGGCGGCCAGTGGCGATAATCATTCGAAGAAATCTGCATGAATATCGAGATTGCAATATACCCTGCCCATCGGATGCACTGGGAAAAAATAACCTGGGTCCACAAACTTGGATTGGCTCAATTGCTGGGCAAAAACTTTTACGGTATGTTTTCTCGTACTGGAGCACTAAGCCAGATAAACTGGCAATCTAAATCCCAAACTAATTGACTACGTGGAGGAAAATATGAAGTTACTTAAAATTAGTTTAGCTATGATTTTGACCATAACTGGCTTAAGTAATATGGCCTATGCTGACGCAACCGAAATGCGTTGTAGCCACCAGCTGCCACCCGCCCATCATATCGCGAAAGTGATTGATCGTTGGGCTGCTGAGATAGAAAGCCTTACAAATGATAATATCGACGTGCAAATTTTTGGTGCCAATAGCCTTGTTGGCGCTCGGGAAAACATCGCGTCGGTTGCTAAAGGGAACATTGAGTGCGCATTTTCGATCAATCCGCAATGGGGCAAAACTCTGCCGCTCATGAACGTCACGCTGAAACCCTATGCCGTCACTGATCTTGCGACACTTGCAGCTTGGCCGGGTAGTAGTGCGGCTCAATTTCTAGAGCAGAAGCTTCTCGGGAAGGGTGTAAAAAACGCGGTATGGCTATTTACGACTCGCATGACTGCAATGACGTCCAAGGGGTCAGCGTTGATTAATCCTGAAGACTTTCAAGGTGTAAAAATCCGTGGATTAAATCCTGTTGCAGATTCTGGATTGGTCGCAATGGGCGCGGCTCCATCTGCCATGTCTGGCTCGAAAGTCTATGAGGCGCTATCTACAGGTGTTATCGATGCTGGTATGACTGACATTGCCGCTGCATATTCGCGTAAATATTTTGAAGTGCAGGATCACGTGACGGTTGTGCCGCTCTTCAGTGTATTCTTTCACGGTTATCTTAACCCAGCCTGGTATAATGGCCTGACCGACGTTCAGAAGGCGGCTATTACTGAAGCTGGAGCTAAGGCTGCTGAATGGGCGGTTGCTGCGTCTGAAGAAGCTTCTGCTGCTGCTCCTAAGCAATTGGCCGAAAATGGCATGAAAGTGCATCTCCAGACCCCCGCAGAGGCTGAAGCTTGGAAAGCTCTTATGGTTCCTGCCTATGACAAATCTTTTGGGGATGCCACTGGTGAGGACGGGGTCAAACTGCTTGGTTTAGTCGACCAAATAGCGAACTGAAATGAAGCTCAATCTTGACGATGACACCCCTGAGATCTTACCAATCTCAGGGGTGGAGCGTGTGGTACGCCTTGTTACGCTGTCTGGGGCAGGCATCGCTGCACTGTTGGTGCTCATCGTCTTTGGGGTGGTCAGCTACAGCGTCTTCATGCGCTATATCCTTGGTACGCCAATCACATTCTCGGATGAATTGAATGGTTTCATCGTCGTCGCGATGGTTGCGCTTGGGGCTGGAGAGGTCCTGGTGCGAGGTGAACACTTTGGCGTTGACCTGCTGACTGAGCGCGTGGGGCCACGCGCTCAATGGTTTGTTGATGTCTGGGGCATGACTAGCGTCATTTTGGTTGGTGCTGCCGTTCTCTACAGCGCCATACTAATGGTGCAATTCTCGTACGATTTTGGAGTCTATTCGGAAGGCTATCTGGGTGTCCAGATGTGGATCCCACAGAGTTTTTTACTTCTGGGGATGGTAATACTGATCCTTGCAGCACTAGCTAGGATCATAACGCTTCTGACGGTGCGGCGGCCATGATGACATTCCTGATTTTGGCGGGTTTGATCATACTTTTACTGACTGGGATGCCTATCTTTGCCGGCCTAGGCCTGACTTCGCTCATTGTGATGATGTTGACTGAAGGCCATGTGAACAGCGCGGCCGATACAGTATTCGCCAAGTTGAACAACGGCCTTCTTACGGCGATACCCATGTTTGCATTTATGGCTCATGTGATGATCCGTGCCGGTGTGGTGAAAGATCTGTATGACGCTGCCAACGCAATGGTCGGTCATTTGAAAGGTGGATTAGGAGTAGCCACAATTCTTTCCTGCACTATTTTTGCGGCTATCTCAGGATCTTCCGTTGCTACAGCGCTCACAATCGGATCGACCGCCATTCCGCAGATGAAGCGTTTCAATTATAGCCCAAGCTATTCCTACGGGGTCATCGCAGCCGGGGGCACACTCGGAATCTTGATCCCGCCATCTGGACCCCTTATACTTTACGCGATTGTTACCGAAGCCTCTATAGGAGCGCTGTTCGTAGCTGGATTAATCCCAGGCATAATGATGGCCTTTATCTTTGCAAGTTGGGCTATGGTAAGTGCTGGATTTAATGGTGCAGTCGTATCTCAACCCTTTTTAGGTATAAAGCTCATTTGGTTAAGCATTCGCCGCTCAATCTGGGCTCTTTTGATGCCACCGGTGGTATTGGGTGGAATATACCTCGGAATCTTTACCGCTACTGAGGCGGCATCTATTGGATGCCTCTACGCATTGCTCATAAGCATTGTAATTTATCGAAATTTTGGTTTTACAGATCTTTGGATCACGGCTTTTGAAACAGTACAAACGACCGCTATGCTGTTTATGATCCTTGCAGCTGCGGCATTATTTGGTCACGCCGTGACTATCATTCGCCTACCAATTGAAATCGTCGAACAAGTAACGGCAATTGGTCTCAGCCCAGCCATGTTTATCGTTGTTGTTATGCTTTTAGTTCTCTTTTTGGGCATGTTCTTAGAGACAATCTCAATTATTTTGATCACCACTCCGATAGTCTTTCCCGTGATGATCGCGCTTGCCATCGACCCGATTTGGTACGGCATTTTATTGATGATCAACCTAGAGCTTGCTCTTATAACTCCTCCTGTGGGTATGAACCTGTTTGTCATCAAGGGTATTGCTAAGGCTCCATTATCGGAAGTCATTCGCGGGGCCTTACCTTATGCCACATTGATGCTTTTGGGGCTGATTATAGTTTTTACGTTTCCGGCACTTTCTACATGGCTTCCCAGGGTTGCCGGGTTTGGAGGTTGAATAAGTCGTAAGTCTGCCCAGAACTGGTGGCACGGTATTGTCTGTAAGTTAAAAAGGGAAATCAAATAAATTTGGTGGCATGCTATCAAGCTAAGCTAGAAAAAGAAATCTTTCGGGCTCAGCATTATCACTAGTAAAGACAGTGCGGAGATCTTATCATTTTGATTGGAAAATGAAGCGCAGAATTATTTAGGTTCAAAGAATTCCTGAAAATGAAGATAAGCGAATAAAACTTAGCTCCCACACTTGATTTTACCAGACACGGCCGCAGAAGGCTCAACGCTCAGTGTCTTTGTTCTAAGTGAAATTTTGTTATATGAACCCACTTTTAATTCGGCATCTTCGGCGGAAACTTTTCCATCAATTGAACCTTCATTAACAAATCTTTTAGCGCTCACGTTGCCCTTAACATTTCCTTCAGCGGCTATTATGACCCCTTCTGATTGTATATTTCCATTTACGGTTCCATCTACAGTTATGGTTGATGACCCCTTGATATCGCCATCAATTGTTACATCAGAACTAATGCGTGAATTTGTCATAAATATCTCCGTTGGTCAGCTATTACTTTCTTTTTATGCATTCCTATTTCGCTTACTATGCAACGACTTGATGAAGCTGCCAACGCACAAAATACAAAAATCGCTTATCGATCTAGCATGCGATGGTGTTGGTATGCGATTTAATACACAAAAGTGGGTTGGCCGGGTTTGTAGACTCCGTTAAGTTTCATCAAAGTGTAATTATAACTTTTAGACGGGTCGAATAAAACAAAAGAATTAGCATTGATATTGCCCATCGATGGACATTATCCAGAAAATGACCTGCTGCAGTGTGCTGGGTTATTAGATAAAAGGTGTCCTTAACCGGTTGAACCTATATTAGACCTCAGCGTTCTATATATGTGAAGGTGCATTAGACGCTGACAATACTTTAGGATGTTCAGGAAATTTCTGGAAGGCCGTAAAAATCGGTTCCATATTCAACATGATAAAGATAATCACCAAGCACTTCGAGGTAATCTTGCACTTTGTTCTGATCAAGTTGTTCGATTTTCTGATCTAAGGGTACATCAAAGATCTTTGTATCTTCTAGATACCTCATAAATTCGTCAAAGTCCTCAATGATATTATCATCGGGCTCTGGCTGGTAGTAACTGGTCGCGCGAACATCTAAGGTGTCGACGTTGTAAAGGTCGTAAACTAACTCCATATTCTCCATATCCTGTGCAGTTAGAAATGGATAGGCTTCCCATACGATTGAAAAATCACCATCTGAACTTGCAGAAACTTGTGGATTGGATTGTCCGCTTTCCGCAATGTCACTGACAAGAAATTCATTCGCATTGAATTCCGAAAAAAGGTCTACTGTATCTGCATTCGTATCAAAATATGCTGCGCTTATGGAGGCTTCTTGATTTGAATTTACTTTTGTCCATGCCAGCAAAATATGTGAATCGCTTACCAACTCAGCATCAAAGTTTTGCGTGTAGTAACCGAAATCGTCATCAATGACGATCGGTTCAACGATCACTTGCCCATTGGCATCATGAGCAGAGATCATCAGTTGGGTTTCGTCTATATTTTCTATCCAATCACCAGTTCCAACGGTTGGCAGCTGACCGATTGGGACTTCTTTGAGGCTTGTGTAGACAGCTTTATTATAATTCGAAATGGTAAGATGGAATGTATCAAGAAGATCATTGCCGGCAAAAAGCGATGCCATGTCTAGTTCATATTCCCAAGTAACCTCGCCTGTGTCTGTTTCTCGTCTAACGATATTCCTGTTCAGATTATAAACATATTCGCCAGTATTTTGATCAACTACCAGTGAACCGTAATCACCAAAAGATTCGTACTCCGTCAACGCGGAAGCTGGAACATTGGACACGGTATCGAGAAAACGCTGGCTTTGCACATTGAAATCTAACGGGGCATCTGGGTCAAAGTTTTCGGTAGAATATGCTGAGAGTACGTCATACTCAAGCCTAAGCTGATTTTCTCCAACATTTTGAAGTGTTTCCTGCGACAGAAGAAGACCGTCGAAAGATGCATTTTCAGAGGTGAAAAATATCGTATCCTCTTCTGAAAGAACATCAATTTTAACTCTACCAACATGAAGGTCAAAGTCTTCTTGAAGAACCCGCTGTTCATCACTGGAAAAATAATCATACACGTCAATTGCGCTTTGAAATTCATAATTTGCGCCCCATGTCAGTTTAAATTCATATTTTCCGGTGATGGGGTCAAACAAGAACTCTCCATATTCAGAGAAGAAGCTGGTATTATTGTCGTTCGTCAACCACCCAAGATTACCGCCTAAGCGGCCCAGATCAATTTGGCCTGTCGCGCGATATTCGTAATTTCCTGGATAAAATTCTGTTGTTTCTGATTCATTGTTTATTGTCTCAATTATAGCCGCATCCGCCCACGCTCCAGTTGGGTCTAGCTGTTTCACACGTGTTCCATCAACGGGCACCATATGTGACTGATAGACTTCTCCGTTTACTTCTATTTTCAAAATTAAATCATCTCCGGAGCCGACGATCGCAAGTTGTAGATCATCTTGCACAACTTCGGAAATAGACGCATTTACTTTAAGAGATTGATCATACAAATTTGGTGCGAATTTGACCTGCGTTCCGGCAGCGTATTGTAAATATGATTTATATTCTGAGACCTGCATTATATCTTGTATCGGAAACTTGTTAAGCCAAAGATTGTATACTGTCCCATTGGCCAGTGAAATTGTCTTAGGTTGAAAATTTGTTCCTCCAACGCCCGCGCTAACCAATGTATCTTTAGCATATTTAACTTCAAAGGTTTCTGTAATCGTCCCTGTTGGGGACTCGTTCAAACCCTGGCGTGCCGCACTTGTGTCAAGGTCGTATTCATACATTCCGGAGATGGGATCAATAAACATCGTGCCATATAAACCCTGAAGGGCATTAGCCCCTTCTTCCAGAAGTTCGGGTAAGTTAATTAATTCTGTTCCAATCAGAACAGCACCTTCAAAGCTTTTTAAGCTGAGAACGCCAAAATCATCGATATAACGTTCTACGCGTAGACCAGTAATAGGATCTATCGTGATTGGGACTAACGTCCCATTTTCGTCAAATGAATCCAAGACGGCCGTGAAATTCTTTTTGAGTTGTACACGTAAATCACTGGAGGTTACTGCTTCACGGATAATATCGATGCTATAAGTATCAAGAGTTTTAAATTCCGTATTTAAGCCATTGATAAATTTTGAGTTGTTGAAAATCGTATCCCTCGACAATGTCGGGAGCACGCTGTCCGTTGATTGAGCATCAAATTCCAGAATCGAGCCATTGTTAACGGTTGGATAAGATAGAAACCCTGCCACTTCATTGTAACCAATTTTCGTCAAAATTGGTTGGCCTGTGATCATTCCTGACGCATTATCAATCATAAGCCAAGCTTCATGAAGGCCCCTCCAATCTTGCTGCAGACTGATAAGCTTATAATTTAAATTAGTATTTCCACCGTGGTTATCCTGAATATCGGCTTCTGTAATCAAAGAAGAGGCATCAAAGTTGATCGGCAGAACCTGTCCCGCTTCGTCTAGCAGCAACTCGATCTGAAATTCTTTGATAGTGACTTCTGTGGCATCTGTGATTCCTCCGGCCGCATAGGCCATAAACTTACCGCTAACAGTACCCACTTGGAAATTACTGGTAATTTGAAGATTATTGTACTGATCTTCAAAGATTGTGAGAGTAAGCGTCTCAGAAATTTGTTTGTCAATACCGTACTCTGTGAAGACCGTCCTGTAAATTTCAGTACCACTTGAAGTTGTATAAACTCCACTGTTTTCGGCTATTCTCTCACTGACCCAAGTTGCAGAGAAAGTATCTCCATCTAACTGCCCCAGACTGACATTTGTCTGATTTCCGTCCGAAAATTTATTTACTCTGAATTCAACTTTTTCTGGGACGATTTGCTTCGTCGAGAGATCTATTTGAAAAAGTTGTGCGAATATATCATGTTTAGACTGATTTGGAATGTAGCTGGTCCAAGCAAGTGCAACGTGATTTTCTCCGACTTCTAGCAAAGTGGCATCAAGATTTTCCTCATTGACATCAGTGTGGATTGTAAATTCGTCCAATTTTTGAAGAGCGCCATCAACAGCGTTTTTTTCGGTTAGAACCAGAGAGATCTGTGTACTACTATCTTCCTGATCTGATCTATGTGAGGTAACATGCACAACCATGTTGTTCGAAACTGGAATACTTTCCGAATCAAACTGTGCCAGCCCCGGTTTTGAAAAAATAGTTGTGACTTCAGTTAAACTTTCTGAATTTGCTGTCACAAGTTCCAGTTCATCAATTGAACGCTGATCAAAATAAGACCAGACGAATGTTTTTGCGTTATCTTCCAGATAAATAGCAAAAGGTGACGTCAATTTTTTTCCTTCTTCACCCGAAATCGAACTTACTGGTATTTTCGCGCCTATGCCCAAGCGCTCACCAGAAAAACTTTGATCGTTTGAAGCAAAATCAAATGTAGTACCATCTTGTAAAATTGTTGCTTTTACGCGTTCATTAAGATTGGCAACATTTGAATATTGTGCAGTAGCCTCGTTGGTGAACAGGTCTGTGACTGTAGCAATATTCGCATTGAGCGTTGTGAGCCCCTCGTTAAGACCCTGACTATGTTCCAGAAAAACTGACTTATTCCCCGCGTTTAAAATATCCAATTGTTCATCAAGACTTTGCTTAAGCGTATCTAAATCAGGGGTCTCATAGAGCTTTAGGATGGCTCCACTTGCTAATTTATCAACAGCTATATCTGCCAAAGCACTAAGCGTCGTTTGATACGCTGTGTTCGCGTCTAGGCCAGAAAGTTCTAAAAGGCCTGAATATGCAGTAATGGTTGCGATCATTTGTTGCGAAAAGTTCTCTATTTGAACCCCTGCAGCAGCAAGACTTTCGTCGGCATAGTGATTAAAGCTGTTTAGGTCAGGGACTTGAGCACCAAGGTTGAGAACCGATTTTAGCTGATCTGAACTTAGGCCTGCGAAATCCATCAAAGTTGTGAGTGGCGTGATTACAGTTGATCCAGCCGGTGCCGTCAGCAAAACACCTGGAAGTGCCTGATTTGAAGAGCGATCAATTGTGTCGCCGTCAGACAATGTTGCAAGACGCGCTTCTGAAGCCTTTTGAGTTTCGCCATGAGCCAATTGAATGTCCGCATTGGAAGCAATGTTTGTATAAATTTCAAAGGACCCAAAGCCATTTGTTCTGGCTTGTGGCTCCATCTGGGTTGTGAAGCCTGTTTGGTTGCCATCTTGGTCAAAATTTAATGTACGAAACTCGTTGAGAAGACCGTCATTGTTGAAGTCAAAAAATGTCACTGCATTTTCCAATGGACCTTTGATTGCACTTCCCAAAGCGTATAGCGACGATGTTGTGCTGGATGTTTGACCACCAGTTTCTGATGCGATTGGGAACCTTTCATCTGAAGCGCTGTTCAAGCTCTTGGAATTATCAGTAAAGAGGTTGTTCGTTCGTTCTTCAGTTCTCTGACATCCAGTCGCTAAGAATAAACTTATGGGAACGCCACTGCGCCCTAGGCCTTTAAAGGCAGCTTCAAACCTTCGTTTCGTTCCCATTAACGTTCAGCCCATTCAAACCTTGCCAACTTTAGGTGCGTACACATTAGTCTACGGCCAAAAATCAAATTACCCCCAATTTTATTTGCAAGTTTCTCGCCAATTTTGAAGAATTACATGGTATTAAACCAATTAAATTAAAATTCGATTGCTCTAGGGAGGTTTCAATTGGCGGTGAGGCTGTTGTCTTATATCTTTTTCGATTATGAAATAATTTTTCAGATTAATCGGCTTTCAGCAGTTTTTCTGAATATAGCCTTTGCGCATTATCATTCGGAGCTTATAGACTATGAATTGCAAATGTGAGTTTTTAGCGGATCATTTGGTTGATGTACGTAGTTTTAAATATGTTTGAACGCCCATTCATTATACCCCTCTTCGCCGCGGTACCAAATCACTTGGTCATTAACCGTTTCATCGTGGTTCCAACGCCGTTTTTCGCCTTCGTTCATGGCAGAACGTACCAATATGCGTCGTTTTTGGCTTTGTTTAATCGCGCGCGTTAGAGCGGCTTCATCCCACTTTTCAGCGCAATTGGAACGAAACGCTTCTAATCTAGTGGTTTGTGTAAGATCATTTGCCAGATTTTTGCGCTCGTCTGGATCAAGTACAACGTTGAACAATAACTCTCCATCGATTGAGGAAACAATATATTTGTAGTCGCCATCTCGGATCATAAAGATTGGAGCAGGAGTCGTTTCCGCTAAATATTCTGCATAGATCTTCCGTTTCCGTTCTGTGCAAGTCAAAGACAATAAATCAACGCCTTCGAGAGGTTCAATGGCCTTTTTTATCCCTGCAATAGCATTAAAAGTAGGCAGTATATCGACCAAAGACACCAACTCTTGAACGCGCTGCGGTTTTATCCACGGGGCAGTGACAATCAACGGGATATGCATGGACTTTTCAAAGAAATGTTTTTTGAACCACATACCACGCTCGCCCAACATTTCCCCATGATCGGATGTGAAGATCACCACAGTATTTTGGTCTGCGCCTGTATTTTTTAGCGCACCCAATACCCTCGATATCAGTTGATCAATGTAACTTATTGATCCGTAATAGGCGCGAATGGCAGTACGAATTTCATCCTTAGTAAATTGGACACCCAGCATCGCGAAATCCTTGAGAAGGCGAAGCGAATGCGGATCATGTTCGGTCTCTGTTAGCGGCCCCACCGAAGGTAACGGAATTTCCACCTCCTCGTACAGGTCCCAGTATTCTTTTTGACACAAATATGGCTCGTGTGGATGAGTGTATGAAACTTGTAGAAAAAAGGGGCGATCATCATCTGATCGTGCTACATCATAGATATATTGGATTGCCTGATGTGTCACTTCTTCATCAAAATCAATTTGTACTGACCTGTGACATACCCCTGCAATTTGGACCGCACGTGGATCGTTCGTGTCACGCTTTCCCTCATTCTCCCAATTGGGAACCCAAGCAAAATCTGCAGGATAGAGATCTGCGGTTAGGCGTTTTTCAAACCCGTGAAATTGATCCGGCCCAATAAAGTGCATTTTGCCAGAGAGTGCTGTTTGATATCCAGCTGCGCGAAGATAATGCGAATAGGTGGGTATTTCTGATGAAAATTCTGCGGCATTGTCATAGGCTCCCACTGCAGAACACAGCTGCCCTGTTGCCATCGAAAAACGAGAAGGTGCGCAGAGCGGAAAGTTGCAATATGCTGTTTCAAATACTAATCCATTGGCAGCTAAGTTATCCAAGGTTGGCGCATGGCAAATTTCATCGCCGTAAGATTTCAACGTTTTTGCCGTTAATTGGTCAACCTGAAGGAATAAGATGTTTGGGCGATCGCTCATTACACGGCTCCATATCCATTAGGTTAACGTGACAGTTCTAAATATTCAAGACATGCGCTTAGACTATGAAAAGCATGTGAAGACGAGAAATTAACTTAAAGCCTCACTGATAATTGTTCAGGATTAAAAATTTTTGCAGCTGTTGGACTTCTGGCAGATCTAAAATGCGCTAGAAGGGAGTTATAAACAGCCTTCAGTTTCTGCGAGCATTTAAAAATTTACTAGAAAATAAGAAGTATTATCGTCTTTTCTAGTATTGTCTGCGCATCATTTTAATAGCTTTATTCTGGGGAAGATTTACGCCGAGAGGTGCGTGGTTAAGATGCTTTTTGAAAAATATAAAAAATTCTGGGAAGAAGGTGACATTGAGGCTTTCACCTTGATAATTGATCCGGAAATTGAAATCATTATGCACTCAACGGGTGGGGTCATAGATTACGATCTTTGGATGGAAAGGATTACCGCCGTCGTACTATCCGATTCTTATGCTGAAAATATTAGATGTCTCTATGAGAATGACGAGATTATGATTGTTCATCAAATTACCAACTCAGCTAATGGTACCCGTGATGCCGTTTTATATGTTTTTACAAAAAAGGACGAGATGC
Organism: uncultured Alphaproteobacteria bacterium; assembly: GCA_913051655.1. Lineage (GTDB taxonomy): Bacteria > Pseudomonadota > Alphaproteobacteria > Rhodobacterales > Rhodobacteraceae > LFER01. The sequence goes on along the minus strand of CAJXHI010000033.1, from coordinate 11,569 downwards.
TCACAAAGCTTGAAACGGGAGCAACGCCCCTCCCGTCAAAGAGCTAAAGCACTGTGTTTAGCGTTAAATTGCTGCTTATTTCAATTTCTCCATTGAACTTGAAAGCATATGCGCACAGTTTCTGTGGAGAACCCGCTCACTGTATGAAAGTGACTACTTTGCATTGATCTAGGATGTTGTTTTGAATTTATTTCTGTCAGTTTTGCAGATTGTGGCACCGGTGTTCATCCTTGCGGGGCTCGGTTACGTTTGGGTCAAGGCTGGGTTTGAATACAGAATTGAGTTTGTCACGCGTATGGCGATGACGCTTTCTGTACCTTGTTTGATTTTTACAGCCTTGATGAAAACGGAAATCAACCCAATCGATCTGAAAAATTTATTGCTGGCCAGTTTAGCCTGTTATCTTTTTGCTACAGTTGCGACCTTGGTTTTGGTTAAAGCTATTGGGCTGAACGTCCAAACTTTCTTCTCGCCTATGCTGTTTGGAAATACTGGAAATATAGGGCTTCCTGTTTGCCTGTTTGCATTTGGAACCGTCGGCTTTGATTTTGCCGTTGTTGTTTTTGCCGTAATGGCAATTTACAACTTCACATTTGGGATATGGATTGTGTCAGGAGGTGGTTCACCTATAAAAGCGCTGAAGGAACCTTTGATACCGGCTGTTCTTTTAGGGACACTTTTTCTGGTGAACGGCTGGCAAACGCCTCAATTTTTAACAAATGCTCTTGAATTAATTGGTCAGATGGCAATCCCGTTAATGTTGATAACAGTGGGTGTTGCAATTGCACGGATGAATGGCACTGGATTAACACAAGTGATTTGGCCAGCGCTTGCGAAATTTATAGTTTGTTTAAGTTGTGCCTTGTTTTCAGTATGGCTTTTTGAATTGCCGAAAGCTGCTGGTGCCGTGTTAATCCTTCAAGTCACTACACCAGTTGCTGTAACGTCTTACTTGCTTGCTGAAAAATATGGAGCGGATGCAGAAGTGGTGGCCTCGTTGGTCATTGTTTCAACACTTCTTTCAGTGCTGTACATTCCACTCAGCTTGGCGTTTTTGATATGATCTCTGCCTACAGAAAAAACTATCGAATGGAAGCTCTTAATGCTTGATCCACCCATAAAGTCTGCCATGTTTACGCAGCCATTTTTTGACCATTTGGCAGAGCAGTTTCAGTTAGATCATTTTGGGTACCACGGGATTGAACACTGGCTACGGGTTCTTATCAATGGCAGAGAAATAGCGAGGCGAATCAGTGTAAATCTGAAGGTCATTGAGTTATTCGCGCTGATCCATGATTGCCGAAGGTGGAATGAATTTGAAGATCCGCTGCATGGTCAGAGAGCAGCAGAATTTTGCGATTCTCTAAAGGACCGCTGGTTTGCATTGGATGATACGGATTTGCGCCTTCTCAGGACCGCCTGTCGTTATCATACAAGTGAAAATTTTCATCCAAATGCAACGATTCAAGCTTGTTGGGATGCTGACAGGCTGGATTTGGGTCGTATTGGCATCACACTTGGCAGAGAGCGATTTGGTGATTATCTTGAGCAACATGAAGATCTTGTGCAGGCTGCCATTGCGAGATCGCTTCAGAGTTTTTCATTTTAGTCCAAGATATGGATGAGTTGAACTGTTCCCAAGCACGAGTGGGTTCAGTAGGTTTTTACAAATCAGAACTGCCGAATGCTAAAAACTGGGCACACATATGACAATTGTTCCAGATCTATCGAATCTTGCGATTATAACGTCGCGCTACATAGAGGCGACGATTTCGAAGAATGCCTTTACTAAAAATTGTCGCTGAATATGCTTTTGCATTATGGTTTTGGTACCCCTGAAAAATGTACCTCAGCGGCTTATCAAAAAATTTTTGGAGCCACAAATTCGCTTTTGATCAGTGATTAAATATAATCCCAAGGATCGATGCGACGATGAGTTTCTTAGACAGGAAGAACGTCTGGAAAACCAAATTGGTGATGACGCGCGCTTGTCGTTTTGGCTTAAGACAACAGACGACCAAGTCGTTCAGCTTATATGCAAAGCCTCTCTTCATGCTTTCCTCGGCACGCAGGATATTGGCTTAGACTGGCTAGATAGCGTCGATCACTTGCTTGAAAAAGATTTAGAGGGCAGTCGCACTGCTGTGTATTCAAGTTATTACGTGGATGATCTGCGACGAGAGATTGGCCTAAAGTTAGACGGCACTAATGCCCAACCTGCCTTTGCGTAAAATTGCTGATTATCCAAAATCGATTTGTGGATTTAGCCTGGCCAAAGAATGAACATAGGTTTCTTCTGTGCTTATTTTGATTTCCCATTGTTATTTGGATTGGGCCTTGTAAGTGTTTCGGAATGAAACTTTCTGAAACACATCCTCATGCATTTGGAATGTTGGCGACCGCATTGGGAGTACTTGTGTTTGTTCCTGATGCCCTACTTTTGCGATTGATCGGTGGCGACGTTTTGGCGTTGGCTTTCTGGCGCGGTCTTCTTGCCGGTTCAGTCTTTTTGTTGTGGTCTTACTTCGTCTCCAGGGCGCCGCGCATGTCTATAAAGCAAAGTCTGTCGGGGCCATACTTATTGATCGCACTTTTTGAAGGCGCGTCTATGGTCCTTTTCTGTGCATCGATCGGGCATACCAGTGTGTCTAACACATTGTTTATTTTCTCAACAGCGCCTTTCATTGCTGCAGTTTTGTCATGGATTTTTTTACGTGAGTTGATCCCACCTCAGACAATGATGGCAATTTTTTTCAGTATGGTCGGGGTTATTATCATTGTGAGCGGGAGCTTTGGCGGAAGTTCGATTCTGGGAGATGGGCTTGCATTTCTTAATGCCTGTTCTGTCGCTGGATTTTATGTAGTGCTGCGCAAGATTAAATCTGAAAATATTTTCACTTCGCTCGGCGCAGGCTACATAATTGGTGCAGCTGCTGTGGCGAGTTTTGCAAATTTCGAAAGCTATTCAATTCACCAAGCTGGATTACTGTTTCTTAATGGGGCCGTGATCATTCCTTTGGCTATTGGGCTTTTAAGCATTGGGCCGCGTTACCTACCCGCCGCGGAAGTTTCGATGTTTAGTGTCCTAGAAGTCATTTTTGCGCCGCTCTTGGTCTGGCTTGTGCTGGGCGAATATCCTGGCGGTCGAAGTATATTTGGCGGAACTGTTATCCTTACCGCAGTCTTTGCCCACACGTTTTGGCGGCTAAGAAATAATAAAGACTAGACGCATCTTTGTAATGTTGGCTCATTTAATTTACGTTCTCTGCATGCTTGTTTTTGACCAAGCTGGATTGAGAACAGGTGTAACTGCATGAAAAATATTATTTTGGTTTTCTATTGTTTTGAGAACTGGGGCTTGTCAGAGTGTGTGGAACCGGTAAGATCACATATTCTATATACAAATTTTACATGGCGGAGTTTTTGGCGCATTATGACATGCGAGCGCACGCTCTTGAATTACGGCGAATAATTAATCAGATTTTTCCTGAAATCCGAAGTTTCTTTTTCTTGGAAACAAGCGATACTTCAGCGCTGACTATATCAGTCCATGACAAGAAAGAGGCAGCAGATCCCGCTTTGGAACAGCGCAATAATTGTCAATTAGAAAAAAATCCACTGATAAATTTCACCATGAAGGCTTAGTGGCGGCATACTATATTGGCTAAACTCAAATGGGATTATGGGATAAAGTTAATTCGTGAAAATAAGAAAGGAATTAAGATGGCCTATGCGCGGATAAATATGATAGAATATGCAAGTGTTGAAGAAAAAGAGCGAACAATCGGGTCACTTAAAGGAAGACATCAAGAAGCCTTTCCTGAACTTCGTGCATTTGCTGGTGTAGAAACTTCTGCAACTTCCGTCCTGACGATTTCAATCTATGATGATGAAGAAGCAGCTGAGCGCGCGGGTATACAATCGCAAAAATTTCAAGTAGATAAAGACATTTCTGATCTTTTCGTCCACGAAGGCACTGTTAAAAACTTTTTTATTGATGATGCGCATCTCGAATCTCTTAAAAAACTTGGATTATGACATCACACCCGCTGCACTGATTAGGTTAGTACTAGTTGATCCAGTTGCTGTACTTGAAAATCTAAATCCAAAGTAAGGCTTTAGCCGCGAAAGACTGACAAAGGGAGGCTATAAATGCACACCGTGGTAATAAACTTCACAGCAGAAGCATCAGCTGAAAAATTCAATGCTTCGGTAAAACAAGATGCACCGATGTTTGCGAAAATTCATGATCTGATTTATAAAATTTTTTCTTCAATTATAAAGATAAGACCTTTGGTGACGTAGAAATGTTCAAATATTAAATGGCATCAGATGACTAAATGGTGGACAATATTTTTAGATCAATTTTCTGAAATTTCGAATGATCTGGTCATCTGATACTGCATTATGAGGTACATGCAGAGGCTTCAAAAATCCAAGACGAAGTTAAACAAGCTTCATCATTCGATATTTCTCTTGCATATTGCGCGGTGCGAAACCTCCTCTTTCTCATTTAAAGTAGTTTGCACCGGAATGCCGGCACTCGCGCTCCCTTAAATGATTGACAAATCCTCTTTGCACCACACGTTGTGGGTGGGGAATTGGCTCGATACTCTTTCAAAGCGATTTATGGGCGCGATTTAAACTCCGAGAGATTGTGTCTGCCTAGATGAGCTGATTGATGGCGACTGCGGCGCCAATTTAGGTAGTTAATTTAAAAGAGCGGTATGAGTGTGATTTCGGCAAGTGGTAAAAAATTGGGGTATGTCGCCGCCTTGGGAGCAATAGCAATATGGGCCGTATTTTTGCTAGGGACCCGATTCGCAGTGAATGGTAGCTTTACGGTTGAAGAAGTATTGGTGCTTCGGCTTATCACCGCATTTTGTGTAACAATCCCAATCATGATAAAATTGGGTATCAGCATAAGAGGGCAAGGAATTGTCGGCACATTGATGCTGACAATTGGGGGTAGTGCGGTATTTCCATACATAATTGCAGAAGGTCTTTATTACGCCTCTGCTTCTGATGCAGGCGCGCTGGCGCCGGGAACATTACCGTTCTGGGCAGTTTTGTTTTCTTTTATTATTCTAGGCGAAAAGCCTAGTAAACTCAAGCTTTGTGGCTTGGCATTTATTTTGATCGGCGCTTTGTCTGTTGGGTTATGGCAAAATCTAACTTTTCAAAATACGCAGGAATGGAAGGGTCATCTGCTGTTTGTTTTGGCGGCATGTTTGTGGTCCATCTTCTCAATATATTATCGCAAAAGTGGTCTCACCCCCGTACACGGTTTGGCTATTGGCCTGTTCTGGGGTGCAGCAGTTGCATTACCACCTCTGTTCATTTTTGGAGAGATCAATTTCTCAAACAAAACTATTGCTGAGATAATGTCTATGGCTTTGCTTCAAGGTATCTTAATCGCGGTGGTGGCCTTGGTCTTATATTCTATCGCGGTACGTGAAATTGGCGCGGCACAAACCGCTGCCTTTGGGGCGCTGACGCCTATTTTGTCTTTGATCGGGGGCTTTATGCTTTTGAATGAAGCGGTACTTTTTAATAAGTTTTTTGGGATAATTTTGGTTACATTTGGAGTCGTGATGGCATCTGGCATTTTTGAACGTGACTCGAATTATACCTGAATAAAAATATGGATTGGGAAGATCACCTTAAACAGTCCTGAGTTCATCTATCATTTTGAAATTCAAAAGCGCAATGCCTTATTATATGCTCATTTTTGCATCGTCATCTGGCCTGTAGTTTGAACTCGGAAAATACTATGGCTTTGGATTCTTCTATTGAGGCAAATGGGCAATGACCTTGATGAAGAAATGTTTGATATCTAATTTATGCAAAGGGTGAATGCCCCATCTCACGCAATAAAACTTTTAACATAATCGGTGAAGACAATTCGCCGAAGGCGTATTTATATTGATGGCTTAAAGCGACTTTGTTTATTTCAAGATCTATGGAGCGATAGATACCTTGCCCGCGATTGGATCGTGATATGGCTGTCATATCTTACAAAAGAGCTTCACCAACTTTTCTGGGGTGTAGCTGCGGACAGCGCTGCTTTAAATAGGCGCACAACGCACTGAGTGGCGACCGTATGTAAAGCGTTTCAGACTAAACCACGGTAGATTTCTTTAAATCACTTGCCACTGACACTCCAATTAAATTTTCTGTCATTGGATCAATTGCAATCAAGGATAATCCATCTTCCAGCGTATTTTGAAATTCTTGATGCGTATTTGTGACAACTAAATGCTTAGGAAAATACCTTGTTGCAGTAGTTTCAAGATTAAAACATGCGTTATGACATTTAATATCAGCAACAGTTTCCATAAATGGGTCAAGCATTTTGAATCGTATAGCGAAATTCAAGCAGCAGCTGGTATAGCTCCCCCTTTTTGCGGGCCGAATAACGATAACCCGTAGAAGGTCTTTAATTTGATGCAAATAGAAAATGGCTCGAGACTTAAAACCTTTATGCCCGAAAACGAAATAGAAATTCTTGAATTGGAACATCTGTTTGAAACAACGGACAGCAATACGTATCCATGATTGAGAACAGCGTTTTTATTGTTTCGGCGCAAAAGGCTGAAGTAGCGCACCGCAGATAATAAATAATCTATGAGAAGTTAATACAAATACGGAATGATAAAAATATTGCAGGTAGCTTTTACTTTTTGCATGACGATTACAGGTGGTTTCACTAAACTTGAGAAGCGCTTTGTTAAGAAGATTTTTGATCAATTAGCCCGATGGATGTTCTCCACTGTTTGTGAAAGTATAAAATGTATTTACAAAAATGAGGAAACCTTGGTTTAGCACTTGATCAACTTTTATACCGAAGATGACAAAAGCGCTGTAATGCCGGCCAATCTTAAAAAGGAAAGGCTCTGTTGCATATAGAAACCGGCGTCACACTGTTTCCGTCCAAAGCCTAAGATACATCTTCGAAGCAGGTGGAAATTTACGGAGCGGAAAATTGGTTAAGTTTTCTGTAGTGCCAAGCGCTGCATAAACAGCGCATGGCGTCGTAGAGACTTTACAAATGATTAAACCACTTAGTTGGTCAAATGTGCAGAGATAGCCTTCTTTAGCTTGCGCTCAGCGCTGCACGGTATCCAGCATATTTTTTTTAACTTTGCCAGATTACGCTCAGCATTTTTAATTTGTCCAAGTTGGAGGAACAATTCCCCCTGATATTCAAGTGCATTTGCGTGTTTTGGGTTTAGCATCAAGGCTTGCTCGTAAAATTTCCCTGCGCCATTTAGATTGCCGAACTTACGAGCTGTGAATCCTAAAAGATTTAATCTGTCTGCTTCGTCTGATTTGACGGGCATTGATTTGAGCACTTTGTGCGCCTCTTTAAATTTCTCCAGTCTTATTAAAGTATGTACTTCAGCAAACCTGTCTGTACTTCCGTAGCTGTCGTTTCCGGACGAGGACGAACCGTATGTGTTTGACGAGCTTGAGGATGTTCCACCGCCAGCAGCGAAAGTAGGATTAGCAAACGCGATGAGCAACGGAAGTAGAATGTAGATAGTCTTCATCAAAAGGTCTCCTTATAAACAACAATACATTTACGAGGGCCTGAGACGTCTGGATCAAAATGTTCTCAACCGAACCGGAATAATTGCGCGTCTTGGTGCCTCCTATTTGTTTATCGACTTCTAGTAGCAACGCCCAAGTCAGATTGCTGGATCAACTTTTTGAAAAGCTTAAAAATAGTCGTCTCCTAATCTCACTCAGGCTATGGTTTTCCCGTCAAGGGATCCGCGCTGATTAGGACAACTCTGCATATGATGAGGAATTGTTTTTAAGCAATGATCCGTATCTTAATGAAGATTGGTTTATTCTCGAGGACCGACAATGGATCGGATTGATTATTTGCTTTCTCATTGTATTGTTGGATGGGTTAGTCAGTGTATCGGAACAGATGTGGGTATGGCTGTTAAATTAAAGCCCACTTATCCTGCTCATAATTCTTTAAATCGCAATAACTGCTCTGGTCTGGCAAGTCTTGCTAATCTCCATCAATTGCCCTCGAAAGGCGCAATCCTGATAGCTGCATCCCTGAAAATAGAAAATGGAACAGTGTCTCCGATAAGGGCGCTGGTACTTGTGCCGCTGGGCTAGATAATGTTCGGTGGATGTAAGCTGCCGACGTACATAGACTGCTGCCGGAGTTAAAACGCAACCTGCTGCCCGCCTTTCAGGTTTAAAATCTTGCGGGCTTCTGTTGGTGAAGCGACAGATAATCCAAGGTCTTCGATGATTTTGCGCACTTTTTCAACTTGAACCGCATTTGATGTAGCCAATTCGCCCTTACCAGCCCAGAGGTTATCCTCTAGACCAACCCGCACATTTCCGCCCAGGGCTGCGGATTGGGCTGCCACGCGGAATTGGTTGGCACCAGCACCCAGAACAGACCAGCGATAATCTTTACCGAAAAGACGGTCCGCGGTGCGTTTCATATGCAAAACATCTTCCGTATGCGCTCCGATACCACCGAGAAGGCCAAAAACAGATTGCACAAAAAAAGGTGTCTTCACCAAACCACGATCTGCAAAATGGGAAAGATTATAAAGATGTGAGATATCATAACACTCAAACTCAAACCGAGTGCCATTCCCATAACAGGTATCCAGAAGGTACTTGATGTCCTGAAAAGAGTTCCGAAAGACAAGATCACGTGATGCCTCCAAATGCGCGTGTTCCCAATCATGTTTAAATTCTTTGAAACGGTTTAGCATTGGAAAAAGACCAAAATTCATGGAACCCATGTTCAGTGATGCCAATTCTGGCCGATATGTTGCGGCCGGTGCCGCGCGTTCTACGACAGTCATGTAGGGACTGCCGCCTGTTGTAATATTAACAACGGCCTCGGTATTTTGTTTGATACGCGACAAGAACGGCGCAAATCCTTCTGGGCTTTGATCCGGCCGTCCGTCTACGGGATTGCGCGCGTGCAGATGTAGGATTGCTGCGCCCGCTTCTGCTGCGGCAAGCGAATCTGCGATAATCTCTTCAGGCGTTATGGGTAAATGGGGTGACATCGACGGTGTATGAATAGCCCCAGTGACGGCGCAAGTGATGATGACTTTACCAGAATGTTCGTTTGCGATGCTCATGTTCCAAGTTCCAAAGCGGGTCAAAGAGTTTCGACATTTCCGTCGACGGCCAACGATTGGCCCGAAATATTTTTTCCGAAGTCAGACAAAAGAAATCCAACGCTTGAGGCAACATCATCTGGGCTTACCATACGGCGCAAAGATACCTTTATCATGTATTCATCCTTCATATCGTCAAAGGATATACCCGTTTCCGCCGCACGGGCGCGTATGACATTGTCCATGCGCGGACCCTCAACTATTCCGGGTAGAATTGCGTTAACGCGGATATTGTCAGGTCCCAATTCCTTAGCGAGACTCTCTGTGAGACCAATCACGCCAAATTTTGCTGCTGCATAGGGGGTCCGAAAGGCATAACCGTGTTTTGATGCTGCTGATCCGATATTCACTAGACAGCCGCCACCATTTGCCTTCATTAAGGGGACAGCCTGACGGGCGCACAGGAATTGACCGGTTAAACAGATGTCAAGACATCGACGCCACTCTGCCACAGATAGCTGTTCAATTTTACCTGTTGGTCCGGCAATTCCTGCATTATTTATGAGCGCATCAAGCCTGCCAAAGTCTTTCAAGACTGCTTTAAAAAATGCTTCTACATCTGCCTCACTTGAGACATCCGCCTCAAAGGCAAAACAGCCTTCCAACGCAGATTTTGCATTCTCTAAAGCAACGGCATCAACATCACATATGGAAACTTGCGCGCCTTGCGCATGAAGAAAACGGGCAATTGCGTACCCAATCCCACAAGCACCAGCTGTTATAACGACTTTCTTATTGTTTAAGCCTGGCAAGCATAAATTCTCTTTGTTCAAGGTCGCACCTGTTGAGAACTGAGCCATAGTGTTTCCTCTAATTTTAAACCTAAACTATCTATCCTTTCGAGATGATCAATAGATTTCACACAAAAAACCAATCAAGTAACCGAGGTCTTTTAGCAGAGTTGATCGGGTACAGTGTCTTTCGCGTAGATTTAGATTGTTGGTTACACTCTTTAATCTCTTGCAAGTTAAGTATTTTTCAATACATTGTAGCTCACCTCGGGGTGCCTTTAAATAGGCTGAGATGCATGGTGCGAACCCGTTGAACCTGAACCGGTTAAGACCGGCGGAGGAAAGGTTTGGCTTTATGCCCACTCACTCCGTCCGTCGCAATTTGGAGAGTGAGAAATGAAACACTTCACATTTGCAGCGGGACTATTGTTGGCAAGTAGGGCTTTCGCAGATACGCCTGTGCTGACAGTTTATGCCCCTGATTATTTCGCTTCAGAATGGGGTCCCGGCCCATCAATTGAGGCTGCATTTGAAAAAGAATGTAATTGCGACCTGCAATTTAAAACGGGCGAGGTTCTTTCCCGGGTCATCTTGGAAGGCGCGCGTACTGAGGCAGATGTCGTAATTGGACTGAATACGGATGTGACCAAAAAGGCTCGTGAAACTGGGCTGTTTGCGGATCATGGGCAGGATAATTCAAAACTGGCTTTGCCACTAAATTGGACAGATGAGGTATTTTTGCCGTTCAATTACGCTCACACTGCCTTCATTTATAACGCGCAGAACATGAACGAAGCGCCTACATCTTTTGAGGCGCTGATCCAGTCAGATGAAGATCTGAAAATTGTTATACAAGATCCGCGCAGTTCGATTTCTGGGTTGGCGCTAGTGCTTTGGGTAAAGGCTGTGTTCGGGGATGAAGCGCAAGCCGCTTGGGAAAAACTTGCACCCAAAATCTTGACGGTAACCAAAGGCTGGTCAGAGGCCTATGGGCTTTTCACCGAAGGTGAGGCGGACATGGTACTGTCTTACACGACCTCTCCAGCCTATCACATAGTCGCCGAAGGGGATTTGACAAAAAAGGCTGCAATTTTCCCAGAGGGGCATTATTTGATGGTGGAGCTCGCGGCAAAGGTTAGTGCGACGGATAATCCAGAACTGGCCGATGCATTTTTGACATTCATTCTCACAGACACTTTCCAAAATCTGATCCCCGAAGGAAACTGGTCACTGCCTGCTGCCTTATCAGTCTCTGAATGGCCCAAGGTGTTTCAAGAACTGCCCTTGCCTGACAAAGTTCTCTTTTATTCTGAGGAAGAAGCCGCATCATTGCGAGATGTCGCGATAGAAGAATGGCGCCGCGCACTTTCCAGATAATTGCAAGCGCCGCGGTTGCGGCGTTTGTTTTATGTCCGTTATGGGCAGTTTGGCGTTATTCCAATGGCGTCATACATATGGAAGAGGCAGAATGGGCCGCGGTCTGGTTCACCTTGAAACAGGCGATTTTATCAGCTCTAATATCAGCTTTTTTCGCGCTTTTCCTTGCGCGCGCTTTGGCACGCAGCGTGTTTTGGGGGCGTTCCTTTGTTATTTTAGTACTTGGCGCACCCTTTATCTTGCCAGTGATTGTTGCCATACTAGAACTAGTATCCGTTTTTGGACAAA
>CAJXHI010000032.1 GCA_913051655.1 uncultured Alphaproteobacteria bacterium | reverse complement strand
TGGTAAAGGGTGCGTCTAGAGGTGAGGGACTTGGCAATCAGTTTCTGGCCAATATTCGTGAGGTGGACGCCGTGGCCCATGTTCTGCGGTGCTTCGAAGATAATGACGTTACGCACGTCGAGGGACGCGTTGACCCGATCTCAGATGTTGACACTATTGAAACGGAATTGATGTTGGCAGATATTGAAAGCATCGAAAAACGTCTTCAAGGTTTGAGCCGCAAAGTGCGCGGTGGTGAAAAGGAGGCGATACAAGAAGAGCGTCTTTTGCAGGCGGCACTCGTCGTCCTTGAAAAAGGAGAGCCCGCACGTGTTGTGACGGTTGATGAACAAGACGCAAAAGTGTGGAAAAACCTCCAGCTGTTAACTAATAAACCTATCTTGTACGTTTGTAATGTTGGGGAAGCCGATGCAGCCACGGGCAATGCGCATTCTGCCAAGGTTACAGAGATGGCCGAAAAACAGGGTGCAGCAACCGTCATAATCTCTGCGCAGATTGAGGAAGAAATCAGTCAGTTAGACGAAGAAGAGGCGGATATGTTCCTAAACGAAATGGGACTTCAGGAACTAGGGTTGGCTCGTCTGATCCGTGCGGGGTACTCGCTTTTGCAATTGGAAACGTATTTTACCGTTGGACCAAAAGAGACACGTGCTTGGACGATAAGAAAGGGTACGCAAGCACCGAAGGCTGCCGGTGTCATTCATGGTGACTTCGAACGTGGTTTCATTCGCGCTGAAACAATCTCATACAATGACTATGTTTCGCTGCAGGGCGAACAGGGTGCAAAAGAAGCGGGGAAAATGCGAGTTGAGGGCAAATCTTATGTGGTCCAGGACGGTGATGTGCTGCACTTTCTCTTCAATGCATGACGTTCGTGCATCGCAGAAATCAGCATTGGGAGATTTCAACAGTGTTTAAGGGCGAAGGTTCCAAAAAGTAAGTATCTGTAAATTATTGTCAGTCAAAATCTTCCTAACAAGGTGATGATTCTTTCTGCCTACAGGGCTTAAACTAGACTTTAATTCTTACGTGTAATCCCAATTATTATCCAAAAACACTTCTAGTTATAGTATAGTCGGGGTACTAACTAACAACTGGTTGTGTGCTAAGCGACAATTTTTGTTTGCGTGGGTTGTGGAAAGAAAACTCGAGTCAGAGGAATCATACGGGGATTTTTTCAGGGCAGACATCATTTATTTTATAAGCCGTCGCAGTTAAGTGCTCGCGAAACAAAGGGAATTATTGTTTTACAGAAGAGGTTGAGAGCGAAGCATTTTCTTAGTCTGCTGCTGAACAACCCGCCCTGCAACAAAATTACAGGCAACGTCAAGAGTGAATATTTGTAATTATTCTCAAAATTATATCTTGACCAGAGGCCGTAAAATACGCCAGGTTGTGTGGGTTGGGCGCGAGACCACTATATCTAGTAGGATAATAAGACAGTCATCTCTAACGCTGGATTGGGCGACATACGTATTAGTGGAGCGTGAATGCGTGCCTCAGAGCGTGGAATGTGGGCGGCAGAAAGCAAAATAAAATTAAAGATAGGCAGGAAGATGAAAATAGAAAGAAAGTTCACTAAAGCTGATCAAGATGCATACGCTGACTTGGAGTTCATTACGACATCGTCGGAGATTCGTAACCCCGACGGGACCGTAGTATTCCAACTAGAGAATGTGGAAGTTCCAAGTGCATGGTCTCAAGTGGCAAGTGATATTATTGCGCAAAAATATTTTCGCAAAGCCGGCGTGCCGGTAGAATTGAAGAAAGTGCAGGAAATAGGCGTACCTGAATTTTTGTGGCGCTCCGCAGCTGCAAAGAAAAACACTCCAATGGTCGGGGAAACGTCAGCTAAGCAAGTGTTTGATCGGCTCGCCGGTGCGTGGACATATTGGGGTTGGAAAGGTGGGTACTTTACTAAAGAGACAGATGCGCGCGCTTACTTCGACGAAATGCGCTACATGCTTGCGACGCAACGCGCAGCGCCGAACAGTCCCCAATGGTTTAACACAGGTCTTCACTGGGCTTACGGCATTGATGGTCCCAGCCAAGGTCACTTCTATGTAGACTTTGAAACCGGAGAACTGGTGAAGTCCAAATCAGCATACGAGCACCCACAACCGCACGCGTGTTTCATTCAATCAGTGAGTGATGATTTGGTAAACGAAGGTGGAATAATGGATTTGTGGGTGCGAGAAGCGCGTCTTTTTAAATATGGATCCGGTACCGGCACCAACTTTAGCTCGCTACGTGGAGACGGTGAGCCTCTTTCGGGTGGTGGTCGATCGTCAGGCCTGATGGGCTTTTTGAAAATTGGGGACCGCGCTGCAGGTGCAATTAAGTCTGGAGGAACGACACGCCGCGCTGCTAAAATGGTAATCTGCGATGCAGATCATCCTGACATTGAAGAGTTCATCAACTGGAAGGTGAAGGAAGAGCAAAAGGTTGCCAGCATCGTGGCCGGCAGCAAAATGCACGAGGCGAAACTAAACGAAATATTTGCTGCAATTGGCCAATGGGATGGCTTAGATGAAGACGCAACTGACCCGGCCAAAAATGCAGCCCTGAAAGCGGCCATAAGATCAGCGAAAAAGATATCTATTCCCGAGACTTATGTGAAGCGTGTACTTGATTATGCAAAGCAAGGCTATTCCAGCATTGAATTTCCAACGTATGACACGGATTGGGATAGCGAAGCCTATGCTTCTGTATCCGGACAGAACTCGAATAACTCAATCCGCGTGACCGATGATTTCCTTAAGGCTGTCGAAGCCGGATCCGACTGGGACCTAATAAACCGTACGGACGGTAGTGTGGCCAAAACGCTCGATGCGCGCGCGCTTTGGCAAGACGTTGGCCATGCAGCATGGGCTTGTGCCGATCCCGGAATACAGTACCATGATACGGTGAACGCATGGCACACTTGTCCTGAGGATGGAGAAATTCGTGGATCCAATCCTTGTTCAGAGTACATGTTTCTTGACGATACGGCCTGTAACCTAGCGTCAATGAATTTGTTGACGTTCTTGCAAGACGGTAAATTCCAAGCAGTCGATTACATCCACGCAACACGGCTTTGGACATTGACTCTAGAAATTTCAGTTCTCATGGCGCAATTTCCGTCTAAGGAAATTGCACAACGATCCTATGACTTCCGGACACTGGGCTTGGGGTACGCCAACATTGGGGGCCTTTTGATGAACATGGGGCTTGGCTACGACAGTGACGAAGGTCGTGCCCTTTGTGGTGCACTGACAGCGATTATGACCGGTGTCTCCTACGCGACCAGTGCGGAAATTGCGGCAGAATTAGGTCCGTTCCCGGGCTATAAAAAGAACAAAAAACACATGCTCCGCGTGATCCGGAATCACAGAACCGCATCACTAGGTAAATCTGATGGATATGAAGGCTTGCAAATAAAACCTGTGCCCTTGGATTGTGCGAATTGTCCCGATCAGGACCTTGTAAAGCTAGCACAATCCAGCTGGGACCGTGCGTTAACATTAGGAGAAAGACATGGATACCGTAATGCGCAAACTTCTGTAATCGCGCCTACGGGCACAATCGGTCTCGTTATGGATTGTGACACAACCGGTATTGAGCCTGATTTTGCGCTTGTGAAGTTCAAAAAGCTTGCCGGTGGCGGCTATTTTAAAATTATAAACCAGTCGGTTCCAGCCGCCTTAGAAAAGCTGGGCTATTGCAGTGCCGAGATTGAAGAAATCGTGTCCAATGCGGTGGGCCACGGCACGCTTGGAAATGCACCAGGCATTAATCACACCAGCCTGATTGGGCACGGCTTTGGACCGCTTGAAATCGAAAAGATCGAAAATGCGCTGGGGAGCGCCTTTGATATCCGCTTTGTGTTCAATCGGTGGACGTTGGGTGTCGAATTTTGTCAAAAGGTGCTTGGCATACCAGAAGCGAAACTTAATGATCCAAGTTTTGACCTTCTGCGCCATCTCGGATTTAGCCGTTCGGACATTGACGTTGCGAACGATCATGTTTGTGGCACGATGACGCTTGAAAATGCACCACATCTGAAAGCAGAACATTACCATGTGTTTGACTGCGCCAATCCGTGCGGGAAGAAAGGCAAACGATATTTGAGCGTGAACAGCCATATCTACATGATGGCAGCAGCTCAGTCGTTTGTTTCGGGTGCGATTTCGAAAACCATTAACATGCCCAACGACGCGACAATCGAGGACTGTCAAAAAGCCTATGAGCTCAGTTGGGCTTTGGGTGTCAAAGCAAACGCGCTCTATCGCGATGGATCAAAACTATCACAACCTTTGGCATCTGCTTTGATTGAGGATGATGATGAAGCGGCAGAGATTCTCGAAAACGGTAGCATGCGAGAAAAAGCCACCGTTCTAGCTGAAAAAATCGTCGAAAAAGTTGTCATTAAAGAGGCTGTGCGGTCGCATCGGGAGAAAATGCCGGAGCGGCGGAAAGGCTACACGCAAAAAGCTGTTGTTGGCGGACATAAAGTGTATTTGCGGACAGGCGAATATGCCGATGGATCGCTTGGCGAAATCTTCATCGATATGCACAAAGAGGGTGCGGGGTTCCGAGCCATGATGAATAATTTTGCGATCGCTATCTCGGTTGGCTTACAGTATGGCGTGCCTTTAGAAGAATTTGTTGACGCTTTTACCTTCACAAAATTTGAACCCGCAGGAATGGTTCAAGGTAACGACAGCATCAAAAACGCAACCTCTATTTTGGATTATATTTTTCGTGAGCTTGCAGTCAGTTATTTAGACAGAACAGATCTGGCTCACGTAAAGCCAGAAGGCGCGACATTTGACGATATAGGTCGTGGTCAGGAAGAAGGTGAGTCAAATGTTAAAGAGGTGACCGAAGATGGCGCCTCGAAATCCCTACAAGTACTTAAGCAAATCAGTTCAACAGGTTATCTTCGCAAGCGCCTGCCGCAAGAATTGGTTGTGCTGCAGGGCGGTCAATACATTGGTAATGTTGCGCTGGATACGCAAACAGTGCCGGTTGAGGGGGTGGAGACAGTTATTGGCAGTGTAAGGCAAGAAACATCTATTGACGCGCGGACAAAAGCAAAAATGCAGGGATACGAAGGTGATCCTTGTGGGGAATGTGGGAACTACACTTTGGTGAGAAATGGGACTTGTATGAAATGTAATACATGCGGCTCAACATCCGGATGCAGTTAATCATAAGACACGGGGCGGGTGCGCTCGTCCCTGACGACGTTCAGGCCGCAGGCATAAATCGAAATCGAGCAGTATAAATTGAGCTTGAACGGCGAAACTAGAAACGGGGGCAACGCCCCCGTTTTTTTTAAATTTAAGAGGTGCATTTTTGGGTTGAGGCTTTGTCTAAAAGCCCAAGATCTAATACTATGGAATTGTGAATTTTCAGATCTTTTTTGCTAATCGGAAGTAGCATTTGTAGAACCATCAACAAGTATCATTCTTGCACAATAGTAAATTGTTCAATCCTAGAAAGTAATATTCATCCTTTGAGCACTAAGGTGTATCAGATAGTACTTTTTTTGAAAAAGTTGAGCGCTAATTTTTTTGAAAAATATATTGAAGAAATAATAAAATTTCTTGAGAGATTGATATTCCCATGTATGGTGAACTCGGAACTTTCGAAAGGTAATCAAATGAAACGTGTACTTATGATCACTTTAGTGTCTTTGTCCCTTGCAGGATGCAATGCAGTAAGCGAATACAACCTTAACCCAATGGACTGGTTTGGTTCTTCTGAAGAGTAAATGTTAGCGGCACTCTATCGAGAGTGAAAGTGGAGTGCGTTTTTTAGCGCATTCCTTTTTTTTGGGGTCTCAATGTAAGATGCGATTGCGCACATAGGAAAATTTTAATCTGATCGCATCAAAATGCTCATCAGGACAATCTGCATGCAAATCTTCTGTAATTTGCCACGCTAATAGATGCATGTAATCGGTAAGTGTTTGTCTGAAATCTTTTGGCAGCACATCTATGTAAGTATTTACCTCATTAAAAAAGTTTAGAACATGCACGGGAATCATTTCTTGCTGTTTATCCATTTCTTTGTAACCGCCGTTTTGTTGCATATATGTTTACGGTGAATTTTACGATGGTTTAGCCGCTAAAGGGTGGCACATTTTTGCCGACAAATTTCAATAAACTTTTTGTGATGTGTACTTATGTTCGGACTTATTAATATAAGTTGCGAAATGCCCGGAGTAACTAAAATAGGAAGATGTATCATGATGCAAACTGCACTAGGGGCGCAAAAAATTCTCTTACTTGGTGTTATCTGCTTTTCGTTAAGTGCCTGCGCTCCTCGAGTCGGCTCAGATCGTTGGTTCAGAGAAACTTCGCCTGAACAAATCAGAATGCACTTTGCTTATAACTGTCAATCTTATGGCTTCCGAGCCGGTTCATCTGAATTTGCAGAGTGTATTCAAAAAGAAATTAACGATCAGAAACAACGAAACACCATATCAAACGCTGCCACAGCCTCCGCCACTGGGGCTGTTTATGGCACTGGCGGGAAATCTGGTATGACGCTAGTCCTGCGGGAGACATTCAACTAAACAGAATTGTGTAATGTACCGGATGGTGAAACCGCAGTGTTGGTATACACAGTAAATAAGTGTTGATGGGAAGGGCCATTTGCGTGTACCGATTTGAAATCTGTCAAGTCAAGCGGTTCGGTTGTGATAGCGGCATCAATCACTCTCAAAGTGCAATCCTTAAAAACGCTATGTATTGTGATGTATGTTGTAGCTTTTTTTGGGGGCCTTTACAGGATAGCGATCCGCGCTCAAAAGATTATAGGGATTGCGGTAACATGGAGGGTTATTTTATTAAATGTCTTTCCGGCCGTATGTCTCATTCACTTTTTCCGGCGATCTTTTTACAGGATGAGAGCGCAGGTTCAAAAGGTATTATGGCGGGGACTTTCCGTTGCGTGGGAATTTGCCTTTTACACTTATGCTCTGCGCGAAAGGAACATCCGCTGCGAGACGCTTCCCTTTTATCTCACGCCTATCTGGTCAACAATTCTGGTTGTTCTAATCCTCTTGAGCCCCTAATTATCGGGGATTTTTGCGTTGTTTTCGCGGCGGCTGGCGCCATCTGTGTACAGCGCTGGCCAGAAAAATCAGCACTCCTAATCACTTTTTTCAGATCTTTTCAGCAACGGCATTGGGTTTGGGGATTGTCTTCTGGATATATCACTCTCCTCTGCGGAAATGGTGGCCATTATGGAGATTATGTCAATCAGCTTGCATGCCTCTTTTCTTGTCTTAATGCAATCTATCTTTGTGCTTATGGTGGTCTCTCAGGATCTGCAGATAGGAAAGGTCTTTGTTTAAATGATTTCCGGAGTTATCATAGCAGTTGTTAGTGTGTTGATATTTTTGCCAAATGAAACGATGCCCTCATTTGAATGGGGTGAGGCGGTTGCTAACCTCTCGGTTGCCTTTTCAAAGGTTCTTTCTGTGGTACCGAAGAAACCGACGTCTAAAGCAGGCAAAACTTCTTTGCGCGCAGAAATACGGACCAAGAGCATATGATGGGCTTCATAGACTTTTTGAAGAATAATGCAAAATGGCTCGGGGCCGGCATTTTGCTGACCTTTATGTCAAGCTTCGGCCAAACATTTTTTATTTCTATCTTTGGCGGGCATATTCGTAACGAATTTGGTTTATCCCATGCTGCATGGGGCGGCATTTACTCGTTGGGCACTACGGCGTCTGCCGTTGTGATGATCTGGGCTGGCGTTTTGACCGATATCTTGCGCACCCGATTTTTAGGGGTGGTTGTTTTCTTGGGGCTTTCTTTGGCCGCAGTCGCTGTGGCAGGCCTGCACTCTGTGGTTTTGTTGCCCGGTGTCATCTTCGCCTTGCGGTTTTTTGGCCAAGGCATGTGTTCTCATCTTGCGGTTGTTGCGATGTCGCGATGGTTTATTGCAAATCGAGGTAGGGCATTGTCGCTGGCAAATTTGGGCTACTCGTTTGGAGAAGCCTTTTTACCCATAATCTTTGTGGCGCTGATGGCGTATGTTGCATGGTACAAGCTTTGGTTCATTGCTGCGGCGCTTTTGGTTTTGGCTGCCCCATTACTTTGGTGGCTGCTCAAAGATGAACGTACACCTCAAGCGTTAGCTCAAGAAAACGTGTCGCTTGGCATGAACGGACGCCATTGGACCCGCAAAGAGGCGCTTCGTCATCCTTTGTTTTGGTTTATGATTCCATCTCTCATGGGGCCAAGTGCCTTTGGAACGGCGTTCTTCTTTCATCAGGTTCATTATTCAGAAAGCAAAGGCTGGGCGCATCTTCAATTTGTTTCTTTCCTCCCTCTCTACACGGCAGGCGGTGTTTTGGCGATGCTCCTGTCGGGGTGGGCATTGGATAAATTTGGAACACCAAAATTAATACCCTTTTGTCAGCTGCCTTTATCAATTGCCTTTGTGCTCTTTGCACAGAGCGGTGATGTTTCACTTCTTTTAATTGGATTGCTGTTTTTTGCCATGACAGCTGGAGCAAATGCTACGCTTCCGAATGCCTTTTGGGCGGAATTTTATGGGACGGAAAATCTGGGAGCACTCAAAGCTTTGGCAGCAGCCTTGATGGTTCTGGGCTCTGCGATTGGTCCGGGGCTAACGGGTGTTTTGATTGACGCAGGAGTTCCATTAGATACGCAATATCTTTGGGTGGCTGGATTTTTTTTGATATGTAGCGTTTTGGTTTACGTTGGTGTGACGCGTTCAAAGTCAACGCTTCACGTCATTCCTGCGTTAGGTAGGCCGAACAGCCCTTGAGCGCTGCAAAATCGTCCAAAACCAAATGCACGCCAAAGGATCTGTTCATCTTAGAAAACCGACCTTTGTCGCAAAACGCCATGCCAAAATTATTTTCGTCGACGAAAGGGCGTAAAGCCCGCGCCAGTCCGCCGATCAAAAATATTCCGCCTTCTGGGAGAGTGGTCAGCGCAAGATCGCCAAAATACGATCCGGCAAACCCACAGAAAACATCAATGACATGCCTCGTTTCGCAGTTAGTTTGGCCAGATCGAATTATTTCTCGGGAGGACCGCTTAGATGCTGGATACAGTACCTCGTTCACAAGCGCCATACCGCGCCCAGAAATCACTCCTTCTACTTCGGCAAAACCGTTTTTTTGTAGAAGGTAATTGACAATTTTTTGCTCCGTTGAATTTCGCACTGGCAATCTAGTATGACCAGCTTCGGCTGGGGGCACCACTACGCCATTTACTGTCGGAATGCTGAGCGCGATATTAAATCCAGTCCCAATCCCACAGACTAGCATGCGTTTTGTCTTATCAATTTCTCTCGTCCCGTAAAGATGCACAATATCTTTGTTATCTAATACAGTGAGTGCATAACTTTGAGCTTGCATGTCGTTAATGATACAAACTTTTGTGGTTTTTGTGATCTTTGCCAAAGCATTTTTGTGGATGTTCCAGTTAATATTGGTCAGTTCAGCCCAATCCCCATGCGTCGGTCCCGCAACGGCAATGCAGATACCATCAACTGATGGAAAGCTTAAATCCAGCATATAGCGATTTAAAATATCTTCCAGACTGGAAACGGCGGAATTGTCATAGCGTTTCAGCGTGTCCTTACGCAGAACGCTTCCAACGCTGAGAGCCAGTCGGGTATTTGTTCCACCGACATCTGCAACAAGATGTATATCCTCGCGCAAGCGCATCTTCCTTCCTTTGACAGAGGCGATCGCGCTTCTGACTGTGTTATTGCAAGTGAAGAAAGCGATTTTCCAACCATTTGTAAAGTTGCTTGTCTTGATAAATGTATCACCCGAAGGCTTTTTATCTGTGGGACCTGCACTAGTGCGATTTGCCTATTTTTGGGATTACGGGCTGAATAGACGGAATTTGATGAGAACGATTGTGCCGATTTATGCTAAAGGTCATCAAAACATTAATTTGTTCCTCCTTTGTTCTGGTAATTTTATTGGTGATTTACTATATTCGCACTAGGTACATTTTCAGTTAGAAGGACTGCAGATGGCTGAACTAAAATTTATTGAAGTACGCGGTGCGCGCGAGCATAATTTAAAATCGATTGATGTTGATATTCCCCGTAATGAATTGGTTGTCATTACTGGTCTTTCGGGGTCTGGAAAATCTTCTTTGGCATTTGATACAATTTATGCCGAAGGCCAACGGCGCTATGTGGAGTCGCTTAGTGCCTATGCCCGTCAATTCCTCGATATGATGGAGAAGCCCGACGTAGACCATATCGCAGGTTTAAGTCCGGCAATTTCGATAGAACAAAAAACAACAAGTAAAAATCCACGTTCCACTGTGGGAACGGTTACAGAAATATACGATTACCTTCGTCTTTTGTTTGCGCGGGCTGGAACACCCTTCAGCCCTGCAACGGGCCTGCCGATTGAGGCACAGCAAGTCCAAGACATGGTAGACCGTGTTATGCAAATGGAAGAGGGCACGCGCGCCTACCTTCTTGCCCCGATTGTACGCGATCGGAAAGGGGAATATCGCAAAGAGTTTATTGAACTTCGCAAACAGGGGTTCCAACGCGTTAAAGTGGATGGCGCCTTACACGAACTGGATGAGCCGCCGACCTTGGATAAGAAATTTCGTCATGACATCGATGTGGTTGTTGATCGGCTTGTGGTTAACGAAAGTATGGAAACCCGTCTGGCGGATAGTTTTCGCACAGCGCTCGACCTAGCCGATGGTATCGCGATTTTAGAAACAGCTCCGAGCGAAATGGAACCAGAGCGTATTACATTCAGTGAAAATTTTGCCTGTCCTGTAAGTGGTTTTACTATTTCTGAAATAGAACCGCGTCTCTTTTCATTCAACGCGCCCTACGGCGCATGTCCTGATTGCGATGGGTTAGGAGTAGAGCTTTTCTTTGATGAGCGTCTTGTTGTGCCCGATCAAACACTTAAGATTGCAGATGGCGCTCTTGCGCCATGGCGCAAGGGCAAAAGCCCGTATTTTCTGCAGACCATACAAGCAATTGCAAAACATTACGGGTTTTCGCCAAATTCACCGTGGAAGGACCTAACGTCGAAAGTGCAAAAGGTATTTCTATATGGTTCAGGCGAAGAGGAAATTCAGTTTCGTTACGACGAAGGTGGACGGATTTACCAGGTCAGTCGCGTTTTCGAGGGCGTTATCCCGAATATGGAGCGTCGTTACCGCGAAACCGACAGCAATTGGATCCGTGAAGAGTTTGAAAGCTTTCAAAACAACCGGCCCTGTGGCGGATGTGGGGGATTTCGTCTCAAACCCGAAGCGCTTGCTGTGAAAATTGCAGATTTGCAAATTGGTCAGGTCGTGCAAATGTCGATTAAGGATGCCCTTGATTGGTGCTCAATCGTTCCTGAAAGTCTGACAAAGCAAAAAAATGAAATTGCAGCGACGATATTAAAGGAAATTAAAGAACGGCTTGGCTTTTTGAACAACGTGGGGTTGGAATACCTCACTCTGAGCAGGAATGCCGGTACGCTGTCAGGTGGGGAAAGCCAGCGTATTCGTTTGGCCAGCCAGATCGGGAGTGGTTTGACGGGGGTTCTTTACGTGCTTGATGAACCTTCGATAGGGCTACATCAGCGCGACAATGATCGCCTTTTGGTGACGCTTAAAAATCTGCGTGATCAAGGCAATACGGTGATCGTTGTGGAACATGATGAAGAAGCAATCCGTGAGGCAGATTATGTTTTTGACATCGGTCCAGGTGCAGGCGTGCATGGTGGACACGTGGTGAGCCGTGGCAAACCTCAAGAGGTTGCCACAGATCCAAAGTCTCTTACGGGTCAATATCTCAGTGGGACTCGCAAAATCGATGTTCCAGTTGAACGGCGTGCAGGTAACGGGAAATATGTCACCGTTGTGAAAGCTACGGGAAACAATCTCAAATCCTTGACCGCCGAATATCCTCTGGGCAAATTTGTCTGTGTGACAGGCGTCTCCGGTGGTGGAAAATCGACGCTCACAATTGAAACTTTATTTAAAACGGCGTCAATGCGGCTGAACGGGGCGAAACAAACGCCCGCTCCCTGTGAAACGATAAGAGGTCTTGAGCTTCTTGATAAGGTGATTGACATTGACCAGCGGCCGATTGGGCGTACACCTCGCTCAAATCCTGCGACTTATACGGGGGCTTTTACGCCCATTCGTGAATGGTTTGCCGGAATGCCTGAGGCAAAGACCCGCGGCTACAAACCGGGGCGCTTCAGCTTCAATGTAAAGGGGGGACGCTGCGAAGCATGTCAGGGCGATGGTGTCATAAAAATTGAGATGCATTTTCTACCAGATGTTTACGTTACTTGTGAAACCTGCGAAGGAGCGCGCTACAACCGCGAAACGCTTGAGATCAAATTTAAGGGCAAGAGCATTGCGGATGTTTTGCATATGACAGTTGAGGATGCGCAAGAGTTTTTTCAGGCAGTGCCATCTATTCGCGAAAAAATGGATGCGCTTGTGCAAGTCGGCCTCGGTTACATCAAAGTAGGTCAACAGGCCACAACACTTTCAGGTGGGGAGGCTCAACGCGTCAAATTATCCAAAGAACTTTCCAAACGTTCTACAGGCCGCACTCTTTATATTCTTGATGAACCGACCACAGGGTTACATTTTGAAGATGTAAGTAAGCTTTTGGAAGTGCTACACGAATTGGTGGAGCAGGGAAATTCAGTGATTGTGATTGAACATAATCTTGATGTCGTGAAAACAGCGGATTGGATCATCGATATTGGCCCCGAAGGTGGTGAAGGAGGCGGGCAGATTGTGGCTGCCGGAACACCGGAAACAGTAGCTGACGTCGCTGAAAGCTATACCGGTTGCTATCTTAAGCCTATGTTGAACCAAAATCAGTTTGCTGCGGAATAAGTTTTATGTCTGAGGCCAGCTTGCGGTGCTCAAGAGAATGGCAAATCTTACGAAGCCTGTAACAAAATAAATGCTAAAAATTGCCTGTGAAATATTATAGTGGATAGTGTAGTGGCATTGCTAATGCGGTTGAAAAATATCTTAGCAAATGATGTTTCGCAAAATAGTTATCCCCGAAATCGATAAAGACGCAGTTCAGCTGCCCGAGATCTACAGGTAAATAAAGTTTATCAGATGCTGAATCCAATTTAACTCACGTATATAAAACCGGAGCTTCAAAAATCTCAGTCGAGTTTTCAGAGATCGCGTCAAGTATCACAGCCCATCTCGAATTAAATAGTGGTCATAAATAGTAAATTGTCTGCAGAACACCTAAGTTACAACAAAAAGACAAATCATTTTTATGATAAGAAATTATATTGGTTTTATTATCTCCACGTGATCGGGCCGCATTTTTTTATCTATAATCGCTCGCTGTGGTGCAGTACAATTTAGATTTTATAGCGCTTAAATAAATGGCCTTTGATGGAGATTTAAACTTAGTTATTTTTCGAGCTTCATTTCGTTTTTATTTGGTTTTGGACTTTGAAGCGATTATGTCGTGGGCTAGTGTTTTTGTATAATCACATAGCTTATTTAATCGATGCTCAACTGCTACAGAATCACAAATCTCTAAGAAATCTGCAATTTCTGAATGCAGGGAAATTATTGTTTCTCGATTACGCGCCGTAAAAGTGATCATATTCATCAACGGCTGCATCGCCTCAACAGAACCAGCCAGCTGATAGGACAAAACAGGATTTCGTGCTGCGTCAACAAGGGCGCGGTGAAAGGCAACATCAGAGGCACACCAGCTCTCGTCGCTCAGACCCTGTTGGCTTTGTCGATGGATCTCTGCACGCAT
The DNA here is from genome assembly GCA_913051655.1 of uncultured Alphaproteobacteria bacterium. Taxonomy (GTDB): domain Bacteria; phylum Pseudomonadota; class Alphaproteobacteria; order Rhodobacterales; family Rhodobacteraceae; genus LFER01. The sequence continues at coordinate 14,367 of CAJXHI010000032.1, read as the reverse complement.
GGTAGCCAGATGATCCGCAGAACGGCGTGAAGCGGCATAGGGTGCACACGCACGCTCCATCGCAAAACGTGCTTCGCAGGCAACGTCAAAGCTAACAGCATTCATTGAAAGCAACAGCGTGGAGGTGGTTACATGTTGTCCGTAAGCATCCTCAAATGCAATCCTATTAATGAATGCCCCACCAAAGGCACCGCGTTGTGTACGGATCAAAGACTGTGCCGCTAAACGCTTTAGTGCCTCGCGCACGGTCGGTCTGGAAACGTTAAATTCCTCTGCCAGCTCTGCTTCCGATGGCAGCCTTTGGTCGACACGCAGATGCCCAGAGATTATAGCATCGCGCAGCGCCGAGGCAATTTGTGCGGACAAATCTGACGTAGTGTCTTTTACCAGAGTTTTCATTTGTCATACATTTAAAAGTCTGACATTTAAAATTCAAGTAAATTCGCGCGATTCGCGGATCAAATGCGAAAACGGAAGAGGAAGGCATGGACAAAGCACCGCAGATGTCAATGCGAGGGATTTATTGGTTGGCGTTCTTTGCTGTAATACTGATTTCTTGGGCATGGCTGTACGCCATGAGCCTCTCCATGAACATGGACTTTTTTGGACGTATGAATACCACAATGTCCTCAATGAATCCAATGGAGGATATGGCGCCTATGTCCGGTGTGGCGATTAATAGCGAGTCAGTGCCACGGGAAAAATTAATTACTATGGGTGTTGATGACATAGGAATGTCGGAGGTCGAAAAAATGGTGGGCATGCCTATGATGGGGTTCGGGGCCCTTTTGGGGATGTGGGCCGTGATGATGGCGGCGATGATGTTGCCGACGCTCGTTCCAACGCTCAAAAGCTATGAAGATCTTATGCAAAGTGCCGATGGGACGCGCTCTGGATGGCTGGGCGTTCTGACGGGTTATGCGATTGTCTGGTTAGTTTTTGCTGCACTCATTTCCATGATGCAGATGGTGCTTTTATACCTAAATTTGGTGGACATGATGGGGCTTGCGACGTCGATTTGGTTGTCTGCTGCACTTCTGATCGCTTCTGGCACTTTTCAATTCACGCGTGTCAAAGAAATTTGTCACGGCGTTTGCCATAGTCCGATGACTTATTTTTTAGGCCATTGGAAAACGGGTTTTCGCGGAGGGCTCGGAATGGGACTTCGTCTAGGAATGTTTTGCGTTGGCTGTTGCTGGCTTTTTATGGTGCTGGGCTTTGCTGGCGGGGTCATGAATTTTTTATGGATGGGATTGGCCACACTGTTTATGGTTCTTGAAAAGATGCCCGATATCGGACATCGTGTGGTCCGACCTTTAGGCTTTTTTCTTATAGTCGCGGGAGTTGGTCTTGCGGTTTCGAGTTATTTAACAACGGGAGTGGTTTGAACATGGCGCAACATTTCACGTCAAAAGCAATTTCAGCCAAAGCACGGATTGACAATCGGATGCCTAACAGCATGAAAAAGCGAATAGATCCGACGAACTGGGAGATCAAAGGAGAACTGTTTTTAAACTGCTCTTGCACAGTTTTCTGTCCGTGCGTTGTTTCCTTGGGAGCCTATCCGCCCACGGAGGGGTACTGTCATACTTGGATGGGTGTCGCTATCGACCAGGGCAAGTTCGAGAATGAAGACCTGTCTGGTCTAAATATAGGTTTGCTCGTGGATATCCCTGGGCGTATGGGAGAAGGAAATTGGAAGGTAGCTGCCTACGTTGATGAGCGGGCTTCTGATAAGGCTTACAACGGTTTACTAAAAATATTCAGTGGGCAAGCAGGAGGCACCACAGGCCTTTTTACCATGTTGGTATCTGAGATAATTGGCGCACAGCGCGAAAAAGTTGAAATTGTGAGAGACGGAAATCGTCGCTCGATAAACATTGGGAAAAAAATTCAAGGTGAGATTGAAATGCTACAAGGTGCGAGCCCTGAGCACCCCGTGATGGTTAGTAATACCAAATATTGGATGGGACCAGATGTAATTGCAGCCCGTGGCTTACGTTCACGAGTGCGTGACTATGGTCGTGTTTGGGATTTTGACGGTAAATCGGCTGAAATTTGCCCAATCCATTGGCACGGCCCACGCTAACATGGCCGGTATTGTTCCGTCGCGTAGAGTAAGGGGTACTCCATTTTTGGCGCTCGTAGAGGCTGCTGGAGCTAAAGCTTTCACAGTTTATAACCGTATGCTACTTGCAAGCTACTATGAAAGCTACGAGGCAGATTACAAGCATTTGAAAGAACATGTCCAGATTTGGGATGTGGCAGTCCAGCGTCAGATAAGTATCAAGGGGCCTGATGCACTGCGCTTGATGCGACAAATAAGCCCGCGAGACATGGACAGAATGGCTGAAGACCAATGTTATTACATGCCAGTATGTGACCATAACGGCGGTATGCTGAATGATCCTGTAGCAATTAAAATTGCTGAAGACCATTACTGGCTGTCAATAGCGGATGGGGATTTGTTGCAATGGGTTTTGGGGCTAGCGGTGGGGCAGGGATTCGATGTTGAGATTGACGAACCTGATGTCTCTCCACTCGCCGTGCAGGGACCCAAAGCAGATGAACTTATGGCGCGTGTGTTTGGAGATATAGTGCGTGACATTAAGTTTTTTCGCTACAAACAGTTGCCCTTTATGGATACAAAATTTGTGATAGCGCGTTCCGGGTGGTCTAAACAGGGAGGCTTTGAAATATATGTTGAAGGCGGCCATTATGGATTGCCTTTGGGAAACATTTTGCTTGAACGTGGGAGGGACTTGAATGTTCGGATTGGATGTCCCAATCTAATTGAGCGTATTGAGGGTGGGCTCCTTAGTTATGGTTCAGATATAAGGAGAGACAATTCTCCTGTAGAAGCCGGTTTGTCTCGTTTTTGTAATTCACCTGCTGAATATATTGGAAAGAAAGAAATTGAGAGGCAAAAGCTTAACGGTCCCAATCGTCAAATTCGACCTTTGGAAATCGATGGAGCTGATGATCTGCCGCACAATGAATCTGGATGGGATCTTACAGCTGGTAGCAGAAAAGTAGGGCTGATTGCATCGTCTGCTTGGTCTCCGGATTTTGAGACTAATGTTGCGATTGGAATGGTCGATAAATCGCATTGGCACCCAGGAACACGCTTGGAGGTGCATAATAAACATGGAATTTGCGGTGCGACCGTGAGGGAAAGTTTTTGGATTTAGATTAAGGAGAAAAAGATGGCAACTAAAGAACTGTATGATTTAGGCGAGATGCCTCCACTGGGTGAAGTTCCCCCCAAAATGCATGCGTTTCTTGTAAGACAGGATCGATTTGGTTCACCAGAGTCAGCTTGGCAAAGAGAAGTAATTGATACCCCTAAAGTTGGGCCAAAAGATGTATTGGTTTATGTTATGGCGACAGGTGTGAATTACAACAACGTTTGGGCAGCTTTGGGTTATCCTATTGACGTAATCAAGGAGCGCCAGAAAAAAGGTGAGCCTGAAGACTTTCATGCTGGTGGATCGGATGCATCGGGCATTGTCTGGGCCATTGGAGAGGAAGTTTCGGACGTTAAGATTGGTGATGAAGTAGTCGTACATTCTGGTTGGTGGGAACCTGAAGACCCATGGGTGATTTCTGGCAAAGATCCTATGCTTGCGCCAACAGTGAGGATTTGGGGTTATCAAACAAACTATGGCTCATACTGTCAATTCGCAAAAGCACAATCACATCAAATCAAAAAAAAGCCTAAGCACTTAAATTGGGAAGAGGCTGGCTGCTACATGCTTTGTGCGTCAACGGCGTACAGACAACTAATGGGCTGGGCGCCGCACACTGTTGAAAAAGGGGATGTGGTCTTGGTGTGGGGCGCCGCTGGGGGGCTTGGCGCAATGGCCCTACAGATCGTTTCAGCCTTGGGGGGTAAAGCAGTTGCTGTTATTTCTGATGAAAACAAACGACAGTTTTGCATGGATAAAGGAGCTGTTGGTGTAATAAATAGAAATGATTTCTCTCATTGGGGTCCAATGCCAGATACAACTAAACCGGAGTATGGTGAATTTATCAAGGGTGCGCGCGCTTTCGGAAAAGCGATTTGGGATATCATTGGAGAGCGTAAAAATCCAAAGATTGTTTTCGAACATCCGGGTGAAGCAACGCTACCTACCTCCGGATTTATCTGTGATACAGGCGGTATGGTCGTTATTTGTGCTGGTACAACCGGCTATAATATCACAATGGATTTACGCTATCACTGGATGATGCAAAAGCGTTTTCAGGGATCGCATCTGGCGAATGATGAACAATCTGAAGCGGTTAATGAATTGCTGATAGCGCGCAAAGTCGATCCTTGTCTTTCAGCCACGTATTCGTTTGATGAAATCGGTCGGGCACATCAGTTGATGTATGAGAATAAACACCCCTATGGCAATATGGCTTGCTTAGTAAATGCGACTGAAAAGGGCCTCGGGGCCAAGACATAGTGAATGCTAGTGGTAAATACATTTGACCTTCTCCAATAAATGGAGGGGGTCGGTTATAAGAATAAACGGAAAAATTTTATTGCAGTAGCTTGAATTATGGTGAAACCATTTGTTGTGAAAATTAAATGACATGTGAGAGCCTTAATGATGTTTGATATTGATTTTATTCGGGCACAGTTTCCAGTATTTGAAACGAAAACAGGACAAGATTGGGCATTTTTTGAAAATGCTGGCGGATCGTATGCCTGTGGGCCGGTAATAGAGCGTCTTAATAGATTTTACCGAGAGCGTAAAATGCAACCCTACTGGCCAGCGCGTCCGTCCTATTTGGGAGGAGAAGAAATGGATGAGGCACGAGCGCGGTTGTCTGCTTGGATGGGGATTGATGCTGATGAGCTGAGCTTTGGGCCTTCAACCACTCAAAACACCTATGTTCTTTCTCAGGCCTTTCGCCAAATGCTGGCTGAAGGGGAATCAATCATTGTCACAAACCAAGATCATGAAGCAAACTCTGGCCCGTGGCGTCGTCTGGCGGAGGCTGGGATAGAAGTACGAGAATGGAGCGTTAATAAAGACTCAGGTCGTCTTGATCCCGAGGGCTTAAAGCACCTGCTTGACGACAAAGTGCGTCTTGTCTGTTTCCCACATTGCTCAAATATCATTGCAGATATCAATCCCGTCAAGGATATCGTTAAGATTGCGAAAGAAGCGGGCGCCTATACATGTGTTGATGGTGTAAGCTATGCCCCCCACGGTCTCCCGAATACCCGTGAACTTGGCGCAGATATATATCTATTCTCGACTTACAAAACATACGGCCCACATCAAGGTATTATGGCAATTTGCCGTGAATTGGGCGAAAAACTTCCCAATCAAGGACACCATTTTAACGCGGGGAACCTTTATAAACGCTTTACGCCGGCTGGGCCGGATCATGCCCAAATTGCTGCATGCGCCGGTATCATTGATTATTTTGAAGCGCTTCACGATCATCATTTTCAAAGCAATCGATCGCTTTCGGACAAAGGGCATGCCGTGCACAGTTTTCTAAAATCACGCGAAGAAACACTCATGCAGCCGTTGCTTGATTATATTAAAAGCAAAAATTCCTTGCGTCTTTTGGGCCCAGATCAAGCACAAGAGCGCGCACCGACTTTCGCTATAAAAACGCAAGCCGCACCCCAAGATATTAACAAGCGTTTGGCAGAACGAAAAATTGCCGCTGGAGGGGATAACTTTTATGGTCAACGCCCGATAGAGGCCATGGGATTAGACGCAAGTGTCGGCGTTTTAAGACTCAGCCTTGTACATTACACATCAGAAGAGGATGTTTTGCTATTGATTAGTGCCTTGGATGATATTCTTTAATCCGACCCGCCTTTAGTAACCGTATAACCTGTAGTAATTAGTATTAGGTGGGCATGCATTGGGCGCAGTGATTATTTACTGGATAAGGCGAGATTTTCGTCTGAGCGATAACGCAGCGCTGACTTACGCACTGCAGAGCGGTAAACCGGTTATACCCTTGTTTATTCTCGATGATGTGTTCGAATCTTATGGTGCAGCGCCCAAATGGCGTTTGGGTTTGGGCTTGGAGCATCTAAAAAAAGCCTTTGAAAAACTTGGTAGTAAGTTAATTCTGCGTCGTGGGTCTGCCGAAGACGCCCTGAAAGAGATTATCCAAGAAACGGGTGCTACATCGGTTGTTTGGAACAGACTTTACGAACCCGCCATTTACGATCGCGACGGTAAGATCAAAGAGATGCTAGAGATGAGCGGTACAGAAGTTAAGAATTTTGCGGGTATGGTAATGTTTGAACCTTGGACTGTTGCGACAGGCGGTGGTAACTACTATCGAGTATACACGCCCTTTTGGAAAGCCGTAAGGTCTAGGGATGTTGCTCAACCACTTGATGCACCTAAACAGATCGCGCTTCCGGAGGTCTGGCCAAAGTCTAACGCATTAGAGGCTTGGCATTTGGACCGTGCCATGAATAGGGGGGCTGGGGTAGTGCGGCCATACCTCTGCCTGGGAGAAGAGGCGGCGCAAAAGCGTCTTCATAGCTTCATAGACAAGGATGTTGCACACTATCACGAGCTGCGCGACGTTCCTTCGCTTGCGGCAACTTCAGGCCTTTCCGAAAATCTCACATTTGGGGAAATTAGCCCAGCACAATGCTGGCATCAAGGGCAACGAGCGCTAGATGCAAAAGCACTTGGGGCTGAGACGTTTCTAAAAGAGCTTGTCTGGCGGGAATTTGCGTATCACTTAATGTATCACACTCCCCATATACTTACTAGCAATTGGAAACCGGTTTGGGATGCTTTTCCATGGAATACAGATGAAACACATCCTCACGTTATCGCTTGGAAACAAGGGCGCACAGGCGTTCCATTTGTGGATGCTGCAATGCGTGAATTGTACGTGAGTGGGCGAATGCACAACAGAGGGCGCATGATTGTAGCTTCATATCTGACGAAACACCTGATGTGCCACTGGAAAATTGGTCAAAAGTGGTTTGAGAATTGTCTCGTGGATTGGGACCCCGCCAGCAATGCTATGGGATGGCAGTGGTCTTCGGGATCTGGGCCAGATGCGACACCTTATTTTCGGGTGTTCAATGCCGACACCCAGTTGCAAAAATTTGATCCAAAGGGCACCTATATCCACCGTTGGATAGCCGAGCTTTCGAATACTCCAACTCAGAGTGCACAAAATTTCTTTGATGCTATTCCAAAGCACTGGAAACTAAGTGCTGATATGGATTACGGTGAAGCAATTGTAAACATGAGAATTGGCCGCGCGCGCGCTCTTGAGGCCTATCAAAACCGGACATTTTAGGGGATACGTATGTTTTTTACCTCGACCAATGGGCAAAAAGATCTGCCCAGATATTTTACACAAGTCTTTGACGGTCTGAGCAAATTGAATAATGGTCGGGTAGATTTTGTTCTGCGCGATGGGCGCGTCTTTCGTGCTGAGGGTAAAAACTTTGGGCCGATAGCTGTGCTTGAAGTCAACGATGATGATATTTTCGCCCGCCTTATTCGTGAGGGTGACTTGGGCTTTTGTGAAGCTTATCTTGACGGGGGTTGGAGCACCCCTGATCTTCAGGCCTTTATGGACTTTGCTCATGCTGACAATAATGAGGTCTATGACAGCTTTCCGGGTATGTCTTTGGTGCGTGTCTTTGAAAAAGTCCGGTTTTGGCTCCAAAGCAATTCGAAACGTCAGTCGCTCAAAAACATCAGCTATCATTATGACTTAGGAAATGACTTTTATAAGCTCTGGTTGGATGACACGATGACGTATTCGTCTGCAATTTTTGAAACGGGTCAGGAAAGTCTAGAAAATGCGCAAACCGCAAAATATGCTTCAATGGTTGATCAAATGGGCGTCCGAGCAGGTGATCATGTACTTGAGATTGGTTGCGGTTGGGGTGGATTTGCAGAATATGCCGCGTCAGAACGCGGATTATCCGTCACCGGACTGACGTTGAGCAAGGAACAATTGGCTTTTGCTCAAGAACGGATTGCACAGAAAGGTCTGCAAAAAAAGGTGACATTCAAATTACAAGACTACCGTGATGAAAATGGCATCTATGACGGGATTGCGAGTATAGAGATGTTTGAAGCAGTGGGTGAAAAATACTGGCCCAAGTTTTTTGACACACTTAGCAACTGTCTGAAGCCAGGTGGCTCGGCCACGCTACAGATTATCACAGTACCGGACGATCGTTGGGACATTTACCGGCGTGGTGTCGATTTTATTCAGAAATATATTTTTCCTGGCGGTATGTTGCCTAGCCCATCGGCACTACGTGCTGAAGCAGACCAAGCAGGGTTGCAATTCCAAAAATCCATTGAATTTGGTCAAAGCTATTCTCAAACACTGCGTCGTTGGTGCCAGGAGTTCAATGAGAAATGGGACCAAGTAGCGGATTTGGGATTCGACGACCGATTTCGGCGGATGTGGAATTTATATCTGACTTCTTGCGCGTCGACTTTTTCGAGTGGAAATTGTGATGTGACGCAGATAACTGTGTCCAACCGGAAACAAGGCTAGTTCTGGTTTGGGTCCTGACGTACCGTGATCTTTAGGTAATTTTTATTTTTAAAAAGAGAGTTTGTTGCTCAATCAGCTCCTGTACGATCGTCTGGCTCACTAGGTGTTCGTAAATCGCTTTCTGGAGCAGAGGTGGGGAGCTATTATTAAACAGACATCTGTGGTCTTTGTTCTTTTGCCTTATGCGGATTAAGCTTTTTTGACGAAATATTTGTTGTAAGTAAAGGGCCTATGTGTCAGTGACATGTTCATCGGAATTTAAAAATAGAACTTGAAATAAATTCTGTCATATTTTGAAAAATTCCGTGGCCACCGCCTGCCGTTTGAGGAGACGTGTAAAAACGCGCAGTCCTCTAAATTTAATACTTTTATCTTTATTTCAATTTTGCTTTAGCGAGAAATTATAGAGTGCGCCTGCTTGAGCTTTTCTCACAATCAGACTAAATTTGACTGGAAGTTTCATGGAGAGTTTGAATGGATTATGCTAAGGATCTGAGCTCAGCCATTGGAAACACGCCTTTGATTAAGTTGAAAAAGGTCAGCGACGATACTGGTTGCACAATCTTGGGCAAAGCTGAGTTCATGAATCCAGGTCAATCGGTCAAAGATCGCGCAGCGCTTTATATTATCCGAGATGCGATTGCGCGTGGGAAACTCAGACCTGGTGGTGCGATCGTTGAGGGAACAGCGGGAAACACGGGCATCGGACTTGCTCTTGTTGGTGCCTCACTTGGCTTCAATACGGTAATTGTCATACCAAACACGCAAAGCCAAGAGAAAAAAGACATGATCCGTCTAGCAGGGGCGGAACTGATTGAGGTGCCAGCCGTACCTTATAAAAATCCAAACAATTATGTGCATTATTCTGAACGTTTGGCCGCTGAAATGGATAAAAGCGAATCTAATGGTGCGATTTGGGCTAATCAATTCGACAATGTTGCAAATCGACAAGCTCATATTGATGGTACAGGACCTGAAATCTGGCAACAAACAGGTGGTAAAGTGGACGGATTTATTTGTGCCTGCGGATCAGGGGGCACACTTGCTGGTGTTGCCGCATCTTTGCAGCCAAGGGGCGTAAAGATCGGGCTTGTCGATCCGATGGGCTCCGCACTCTTTTCCCATTATGTGCATGGTGCTTTGAAATCAGTAGGTGGGTCTATTTCAGAAGGCATCGGGCAGGGCAGGATTACAGAAAACCTAAAAGATCTGTCCCCTGACATGTGCTTCCGAGTCAGCGATCAAGAAGCGTTGCCAATCGTATTTGATTTGTTAGAAAATGAAGGTTTGTGCCTCGGTGGAAGCTCAGGCATTAATATCGCAGGCGCTAGAAAAATGGCGCAAGAGCTTGGTAAAGGGCATACAATTGTTACCATATTATGTGATTGCGGTACACGGTATCAATCAAAGCTGTTCAATGCGGCGTTTTTGCGAGACAAAGAGTTACCCGTGCCATCCTGGCTAGATCCGGCCAAGCGCTGTCTACCGGATGTTTTTAAATAAACCTTACGAGGGTGAAACATGGAAAAAATCTTCGCTTCGATTTTATGTATTATCCTTTTGACTTTTGCGCACCTTGCGTCTGCGCAAACGACTGAGATTGACTACTACCTTTGGGCCAAGCAGTCACAACATGTTGAACGTCAACTTGAAGACAATAATGTGTCTGAAAGTCTTCGAAAACAGGTCGCCGGGTGGCGTGTTTTATTTAAAAGTGCAAGTGAAGTAAATAAAACTCCGATCGCAACTGTTCTCTCGCAGATTGAAGCTTTGGGTCCGCTGTCCGAAGACGGCACTGCTGACCCTTTGTCTGATCGGCGCAAAGAATTATCTGAAGAATTATCTCGCCTGAAGGCGCCAGTGGCCAAAGCTTTGGAAGCCTACAAAAAGGCAGATGGTTTAATCCGAGAAATTGATCAAAAAATTCGGGCAGAGCAGGCGTCAGCTCTAGTGAATCTTGGCAAATCACCTTTGAACCTATGGGCTTGGCCTACGGCGTTTCGTGATATCAACAGTTTCCATTTAGCTCTCTTGCGCGAGGTGTCGCGTACCTTTTTGACTGAAAGCAGCCTTAAAGTATTATCGAACCAATGGGTGAATTTAACCACAAAACTTTTTATTTCGCTCTTTTTGCTGTTTGGCGCGCAGGGCATCATGCAGCGGATCTTGGGCCTATTTGGAAGGGGAAGCGGGCAAGACACACGTTTGGCTTGTTTTACCAGCACGCTTTTGGTGATGTTGATGCGCGTTGCAGGGCTGTCCTATTTAGCTCTCACAATCAAACAAGGCGGTATTTTCGAGGTGCGCGGTACGTTGATACTTTCCTCTGCCTTCAGCGGTAATTTTGAAAGTATCCTTATGAACTGGGCGCTTTGGATTCTAGGTCCCATTTGGCTTGGACAAAGACTGTTACTGGGACCTCAGGCAAGTTTACCCGCAAAGAACAAGGTGGTTGCACATCGTGGTGTATTTCTCTTTGGTATGCTTGGCGTGGTCACAGTGGTTTCGCATTATTTCAGTGTGGTGAGCTCCTATGAAAATCTATCAGAGCAAACGCAGTCAATTATAAAATTTGCATTTATCATGGTTGGTTCTTTTGTGTTGTTTCGATTGAGCAAACTTGAAATTGAACAGGTGACGCCAGACACTGAGCAATTTCTTGGAACAGATCAGGGACACAAGACCGGTATCGCGCGTTTGATTACCCTTTTAAAAAAGTTATCAAACTTCGTCGCGGTCGCGGCACCCCTTTTAGCCGGTAGTGGTTTAATAAATGCTTCAGAAGCGCTCTTCTACCCGTTTATTCAGACTTTGGCGCTGTTAGCATTTCTTTATCTACTTCAGGTCCTTGTAAGCGATATTTACCTCGCAATCACTTACAAAGATGCTGAGCAAATAAATGACGCTCTTCTACCAATCTTAATTGGGTTTTTCTTGATTTTAATTGCACTACCAGTTTTCGCATTGATTTGGGGTGCACGCTCTGTTGATTTGATTGAGATTTGGAATGCCTTCCAAAAGGGCGTGCCGATTGGCGATGCGCGTCTGTCTCCGATGAACCTGCTGAGCTTTGTCGTTGTCTTTACGATAGGATATATGGCAACGCGATTTTTGCAGTCAGCGCTGAAGGGATCAGTACTGCCAAAAACCTCTTTCGAAACAGGGGCGAAAACGGCCATTGTGTCCGGTGTCGGGTATTTGGGAATTTTCTTTGCAGCAGTCTTGGCAATTTCGAGTGCTGGACTGGATTTGTCCTCTCTTGCCATTGTTGCGGGTGCGCTTTCTGTTGGGATTGGTTTTGGTCTCCAAAACATTGTCTCCAACTTTGTCTCAGGCATCATATTGCTCATCGAACGCCCTGTGAGTGAGGGGGATTGGATCGAGGTTGGTGGCAAAATGGGCTATGTGCGCGACATTTCGGTACGCTCGACTCGGATTGAAACCTTTGATCGCAGTGATGTAATTGTGCCTAATGCAGATCTTGTCTCTGGCGTTGTAACCAATTACACACGAGGCAATACTGTTGGGCGCCTGATTATTCCTGTGGGCGTCGCCTACGGCGCGGACACGCGCCGCGTCACCGAGATCCTCAACGACATTATTCATAAACAGCCTTTGGTTTTGCTCAACCCGCCACCTTCAGTGGTGTTTCAGGGCTTCGGGGCGGATAGTCTTGATTTTGAAATTCGCGCGATTTTGCGGGATGTGAATTTCATTTTGAGTGTGAAATCAGAAGTTAATCACCAGATTGCGGCCAATTTTCACGCGGAGGGGATCGAAATACCCTTCGCACAGCGTGATATTTGGATACGCAATCCTGAAGCCCTCAAAGGGTTGGAAGGGTCATGAGCAAGCTTTTATATTTAAAAGATAGCTATCGTACCAGGGCGCCTGCGACAGTTGTGGACATAACCGAAGAAGGGGGTATCCTGCTAGACCAAAGCCTTTTTTATGCGACGTCTGGCGGACAGCCTGGAGACAGTGGGAATTTGATTTGGCCGGAGGGTGAGATGATCATTGAAACAGCTCAAAAAAATGATCATGGCGCAGTGCTGCTGGTGCCAGCAGAAGATCAAATACTACCGCCTGTTGGAACTGAGTTGATTCAGTCAATTGATTGGGGCAAACGATATCGTCACATGAGGATGCACACAGCGCTCCACTTGCTCTCGGTGGTCATTCCTTTGCCTGTGACGGGCGGGGCGATCACTGCTGAAAAAAGCCGGCTTGATTTTGATATGCCAGAGGCACCCAGCGAAAAGGACGAGATCAGCTTTAGATTAAACGCGCTAATCCAAAGTGATCTTGTAACCAGTTTAACATGGATCAGTGAAGAAGAGCTGGATAATAACCCAGGCCTTGTTAAAACGCTTTCCGTTAAGCCACCCAAAGGGGCCGGACACATTCGGCTCGTCCGGATAGGAGAGGGCGAGGAACAGGTGGACCTGCAACCTTGCGGGGGAACTCACGTGAAAAGAACAGGTGAAATTGGCCGATTGCGTATTTCAAAAATTGAAAAGAAGGGTCGCCGAAACAGGCGAGTTCACGTCGTTTTTGACACAGAGAACTAAAGATAAAGTTTAAATAGATTACCCTTGCGTTTTATGCTCTAAAAGCGGTATACAAATTTCGTCGCAATGGACAGGTGGCCGAGTGGTCGAAGGCGCACGCCTGGAAAGTGTGTAGGCGGGAGACCGCCTCCAGGGTTCGAATCCCTGTCTGTCCGCCACTAATTTCCGATAAAACCGTTTAAAATCATATATTTGAGTGCCTATCAGGGTTTAGACGTATACCATTTTGTATACCATATTTTCAGAACATCCTGAGATGTAATGGCCTTCACATATTTCCACACTGCGTTATTCTGGTGCAAAATGTGGGACATCATCATGCGAATACTTGCAGCAATGCTATTGACTGGGTTGGCGTCTGAGGCCTTGGCTAAATCTGATATATCTGGAATGTTGGCCTGTAATCCTAATGATGAGGATAAAAAGCCAGTGATATATGTTTTTGATGGTGAGTATCTTTTGCGCGATAATGACTTAGCTTATCCGTTTCGGAATATTGCCAGCTTGCCGCAAAAGACCGAAATGTATTTTTCTTATACCCACAGCAGCAACCAAATTTTAGAAGTGCAAAAAAAATAGAGAAAGCACAAAAAACATGGGATACTATGGGTCACGTTTTAACGGACGACCGCTTTGACGAAGAGCATGGGAAATGCATCAATCTGAACGATAAGTTTTGGGTACGGTGGACAAAAGCTTTTGCTAAAAGCCTTGGAGGAATTTACGATGAGGATACATTTTCTTTTAAATTGCCTTATGTCACATTAAGCTGCGAAGATATACGAAATCTTACTAGGGAAAAGCTTGCGGATTTGGTAAAGCCTCAAGCAGAAATTCAAGACTTAGACCAAGTAAAGCTAACACTGGATCTTTCCCGCATGGTAGTTCGAGAGGAACGTTATAGCCCTTCGAGTGCGCAGCCACAAAAATTTTCTGGTGAAGAATATCAGTGTCAGTCCTTAGGTATTACGGTTCCCGAAATAGATACTTCCCAAAGTTTAACGCCAATTGGCAGAGATTTATAACCCCACCCGCTCCAATAACTGCGAGGTACAGTTAAAGCGTCTACGAACGGATGGGGCTGTGCTGGGGCAAACCTTGGGACGGGACTGAAGAAAAACGCCCACTAAAACCCCCAGCTAATTTATGACAGATCGATCTTGCAGAACGCCTCTGGCTGTCTCACTGCAATGTCCGCAAAGGTATGCGTTGTGATTTTTACAATCGCAGAGCTTGCAGATGAATACGGATCGACAATCAGGTCTGTCCCTCCAAACAT
>CAJXHI010000031.1 GCA_913051655.1 uncultured Alphaproteobacteria bacterium | reverse complement strand
ATCAAAATGGAACGGCCGAGGGTGCGTTGTTCGGCGTGCCTATTTTGATCAAAGATGCGCAGCGTGGCAAAGGCAAACGCACGACTTTTGGATTACTCCTCTTTCTTGATGCGCCGGTGGACTCGGTATCAGCCCCAATGGTTGAGCGCCTGCAAGATGCGGGCGCGATCGTTCTGGGGCGCACTACGACGCCTGAGTTTTGCATCTCTGGTGTGTGCCGCAGTAACGCATGGGGCAATACAGTCAATCCATATAATCCAGCGTTTGGGACAGGGGGATCCTCTGGAGGGTCGGGCGCGGCGCTGGCCGCAGGATTTGCGCCAATTACCACAGGAACCGATATTGGCGGTTCTATTCGAATCCCTTCAAGTTGCTGCGATGTTGTAGGATTTAAACCACTCCATGGGCGCAACCCAGACGGACCGCCCGCAAATTTTGATCGCTATAACCATTGCGGCCCAATGGCCCGCACGATTGGGGATCTGTCCTTGGTACAAAACGTAGTTTCAGGTGCGCATCCTAAAGATCATGACAGTCTGCGCGATCTGGTCACTTATCCAACAATTGAGCGCAATCTGAGCGGCAGCAAAATTGCCTTTTCGCTTGACCTTGGCTATTGCACGGTCCACCGTGAGATCAAAGAAAATACAATCAAGGCACTGGGCGTCTTTCGTTCCACGGGAGCCGAGATAGAAGAAGTTTCATTGCCCTGGACAGTCAATCTAGATTAGGCGGCCCTCCATTGGTACAATACAATGCATTTTCTGCGTCAAACATCAGACGCGGCAAAGTAACATCTGGATACGATCAGCAATTACACTCTGGCCTCCGCGCAAGGGCTCTCAAAAACCATGATAGACGATGTATCCAAATCATGGGAGACGCAGCATGAAATGTATCAATCCTTTGGCCCCATTATGGAAAACTATGATTTCTTTATCTGCCCCACTACAAATGTCCCCGCGGTCAGTGCAGAGCATGATCCAACCGCATCGGATTTCACGATTGAGAGCGTAGTTGTTGATGCAGAATACGGATGGGTACTGACACATCAATTCAACATGTTACATAATTGCCCTGTGATGGCTGTTCCCAGCGGAAAGGCGTCAACAGGAGTGCCCACAGGCAATCAAATTGTTGGTCGCACTTTTGATGACGTTGGCGTCTTTGAGGCCGCATTTGCATATGAAAGTGCTCTGGGTGGTTGGTATAAGATCACATCAGAGCGGCCATGATTCGGGAAAACCGATTAAAGAAAGTCGCCTAAACTGCCAATAAGTCTCGGTTGGACCGCAAAGCAAATTGCACTAACTCCAATTACAAAAAAAGGAGACACTAAATGCTAATTTTTAAACATCGTTTTACCCGCGAAATTTTAGGGGTCCTTTTGGGAGCCTTTCTAGGTACTGCTGCATCACTGTCCAACGCAGAGGATTTGAAAATTGAAACTGTCACAGAAGGCAGCGGGGCGATCGCACAGATAGGTCAAAAGGTTGAGCTTCATTATACTGGCAAGCTAACCGACGGAAGTGTTTTTGACAGCTCTGTTAAACGAGGCCAACCATTTTCTTTCACTCTCGGCCAAGGTCAGGTGATAAAGGGATGGGAGGAGGGTATTTTGGGCATGCGGGTTGGCGAAAAACGCATACTCACCATACCACCAGATCTTGGATACGGCGCGCGGGGCGCCGGTAGCGCTATCCCCCCGAATGCAACCCTTGTGTTTGAAGTTGAACTCTTGGATGTGCGCACAGCGCCGTCACTTGGCCAAGCGAGCGTCGATGCCTTTCATAGAGCACAAACAAAAGGTTCAATAATCGTAGATATTAGGCGCGAAGAAGAGTGGCGCGAAACAGGTATACTCGACGGCGCACATACCATCACGGCCTTTACAAAAGACGGCAGACTGCATCCAGATTTTCAAAGAAAGTTTTTTGCACTGTTACCGTCGCCTGATACGCCTGTTTATCTATATTGTCGTACGGGAAACCGAACCACAAGTTTGGGCAACGCACTGGTAGGCCAGGTCGGACTCACTAACGTGACGCATCTGAGCATGGGAATTGTCGGGTGGAAAGATGCAAGAAAAACAGTCGTGCCCTATTCTGAGTAATTCCCGTGTCCGCTGTATATGATCGAAGCACGCTTGCGGTAAGCCAATCGCCGACAGATCTGAACTTTGTACAAAATCCATATCCATTCTACGAAAAAATTCGAAAAAAAGGTGGTATAGGATATTGGAATGATTACAAAATGGTGGCCGTCTTTGATCACAAGACAGTCTCTGCTATTTTGAGAGATCGCCGGTTTGGACGGGAAAATAAATCCTTGGCGGTTTCGGATATCCCCCAACATCTTCGCCCTTTTTATGATACTGAAGCGCATTCAATGCTGGAATTAGAACCACCGCGCCACACGCGCTTACGGGGGCTAGTGTTGCGCGCCTTTACATCGCGTCGCATCGAGAGATTTGGAACTGAAATCACAGATCTTTGCCATCAGCTTATTGACGGATTTGATTGTGATGTGATCGACTTGTTACCAAACTATGCCAACAAAATTCCAGTCATTATCATTGCCCGTCTTCTAGGTGTTCCAGAAGAAATGGCTGATCAGTTGCTCAAATGGTCGAACGATATGGTTATGATGTATCAGGCGCGTCGCTCTCGCGCACTGGAGGATAGGGCTGTTGCCTCCACTGAGGAATTTGTTGCCTTTATGATGCGATATATTGAAGTCAGACGGAAACAGCCTGCGGATGATCTCATCACTCACTTGATCGCTGCGGAAGAAGATGGCGTGCGGCTGAGTACAGATGAGATGATCAGCACATGTATTTTGCTTTTGAATGCCGGCCATGAAGCAACTGTCCACACTTTAGGAAATGGAATTAAGTGTTTGATACAAGGTGGTTATCAGTCATATAAATTCTCCTCCAAATCTGGCACGGACAACTTAGTAGAAGAAATTTTACGCTTTGACCCGCCGCTTCATATGTTCACCCGTTATGCTAATGAACCCTGCCAAATTGGTCCCTTTCGCATCAAAGAGGGTGAGGAAGTGGCCCTGATGCTGGGCTCTACGGGACGCGACGACACCGTTTGGTCAGACCCTGATTGTTTTGATCCAACGCGACCCATCATAAAAAACACAGCCTTTGGCGGCGGAATCCATTTTTGTGTTGGCGCACCTCTTGCGCGACTGGAACTGCGCATCGCACTTCGTGCATTATTTGAACGCTGTCCAGATCTTCGAATAGTAGAACAACCAAAGTACGCAGATGCCTATCACTTCCACGGGCTTGTATCTCTTAAGGTAGAGATTTGATCGCACAAAATCGGACAAACATATATTAAAACACGAATAAACATGGCAGCAGAATGGTGTCGCTTTCTTATTTGGTTCAGTCTTAAGCAGCACGAGACACCAGAACAGCGTCCACTTTCTCTGCCGCGGCAGCTTCATCACCGTCAGCGACGGCGGCAACCTCACGCGTCAAACGTTCGAGCGCGGCTTCGTACAACTGACGCTCTGAATAACTTTGTTCGCGCTGATCATCATTACGGTGAAGGTCGCGCACCACCTCTGCGATGGCGATCAGGTCCCCTGAATTGATTTTTTGTTCATATTCCTGCGCACGACGAGACCACATGGCACGCTTTACTTTAGCTTTGCCCTTGAGTGTCGACATTGCACGGCTGACAACTTCTGGGCTACTCAAAGAGCGAAGGCCAATTTCGACCGCCTTATGGGTTGGCACCCGCAACGTCATCTTATCTTTTTCAAAGGCCACGACGAAGAGCTCAAGATTTATTCCGGCAATTTCTTGTTCTTCAATAGAAATTATCTGCCCGACGCCATGCGCTGGATACACAACATATTCGTCAGGTCTAAAATCTAATTTCTTTGGTTTTGACATTTATTTTCCTCATAACGTCGCTAAATGGACGAAAAAAAAGCCCAGAAACGTGTCAGCGCTTCCGTGCCACTGGGTGTTTGTTAGGCAATGTTAGATCACTGCTTTGCGGCAAATACAGCAAGTCCAACACCACCTTCTATTATACGATATCATAAAAGCAAGTCGATTCCAAGTGTTAGCAGAGCGCGCTAACTTAGCCGCCCTCTCCAGGTGCTTCCGAAAAGTACTTTTCGAGCTTACCTTCTTCGCCATCCCTTTCCTCTGCCTCGGGAAGCGGATCTTTCTGCGTAATAATATTCGGCCACAAATTTGCGTATTTTCTATTTAATTCAACCCATGCCTCAGAACCACCTTCGGTATCAGCAACTATTGCATCTGCAGGGCACTCTGGCTCACAAACACCGCAGTCTATGCATTCGTCTGGATGAATGACTAGAAAGTTTTCACCTTCGTAGAAACAATCTACTGGACAGACTTCGACACAATCGGTGTACTTGCATCCGATACAATTATCGGTGACGACGTAGGTCATTAGTTTTGCTCACAGAGTTTTTTTTAATTGCTAATCTAGCCAGCGCTGTTATTCAAGCGCCACTTTTTTGCACTTTATCAATAGCCCTACGTTTTTTTTTCGTCGGGCGTCCTTTTCCAACGAATTTTGGAGTAGAAACGTCCTGTTCTTGAACTGGACTAACATCTTCATAAAGAAGTTGTGCTTCGTTGGCCGGCCCCCTACGCATGCCAAGCGCAACCACTTTAATGACCCGAACACGTTTGTCTTTAACAAAGGTTAAAAAATCCCCAGTCACAACAGAGGTAGATGCTTTTTCCGTTTTACGAGAATTAACACGTAAATGTCCGCCGGTCACAACTTTGGCAGCCAGCGTACGAGTTTTGAAAAATCGCGCATGCCAAAGCCATTTATCAACACGGACTTTTTCACTTATCATCAGTACGTTAATCCTTAATCTTCAATCCCATAAGAGCCGCAGCAAAAGGGTTATCGGGATCAATTTTTTTATTCTTGGGGGGCTTGGCCTGATAAGGTTTGGATTTGTTATCGCGCTGAATTTTTGGCTTGTTCTTTTTTCGTTGCCCCTGCTTTTGTCCCTCTGCTTTGCGACCACCAGATTTTCCACGCCCCTGCCCCGCTGATTTACGAGGGGCCCAGGAAAAGACAAAATAGGTTTCCATTTCAGTAGTGTCTGACGAAGTCGTATCATCGAGCTCTGGTATGCCTTGGGCAACGCTTGTCGACTCAGCGTTGGTTGCCTCTTCAGCTGTGACAGCGTCAGCGCTTTGTGCTGGAGCATCGTTGCTACGCAAACCATTACTTTTCATAGTCTCCTGATCATTCTCCTCGGTCGCTTCTGTATCTGCAGCCTCTTCAGCGGTTACGGGCTTTAACTTTTCTCGTTCTGCCCGTTCGACAAAATACCCAAGCCCGACCATCAAATCAGCAAATTGTTCTAGTGTCATTCCAGTTATTGAAAGCATTTCTGGCGTTGCTTCAAACCCTGCACGCGCGTCCTGCGTACGGATTAAGTCAGCTAGTCGCTCCAACATATCGATGCGGATCGCACGCGCATTTGCATTTCGGAATCCAGCAACTGTATCAAATCCTTGTGGCGCGTTAGCATCGACTGGGATTGTTACCAATCCAGGTGGAGGACTTGAAGGAAATTCGTCCATTTTTTGCGAAAGCGACCAAAGCAAAATGCGCAACCGAGTGGGTGCTGGTTTAAGCAAGGCTGGCATAAAGACAGTAAACTGGCCAAATCGCACCCCATGTTTCCGCAACAAAGCGCGCGCGTCCTGATCCAGTGCTTTCACATCTTCAGCAACGCTGGCGCGCGATAGGATGCCCATGGCTTGGCTGAGCTGATATCCCAACCCACGCGCCAACCCAGTCAATGCCCCATCGTTTTCCAAACTTATAAGCGGCTCAAATAGCGTGGCAATCTTACGATCAAAAAAATGTTGCAGTCGTCGTTCAACCTTTTCGATAACATCAACGCCAGCTGTGTCATCAACGAATACAACGATCCCCGGTTTGCGCGTATTATCTGTGGCGAGCAGTTTTCCTATAGCATGCTCGCCCCACATAAGCCCGCCCTGATCAGTAAAATCGATCTCTGTGTCAGGAGCATTATAAAATCGATCCGCTCTTAGAGTCAGATAAGGCAGCAGCGCCTGCGCAGCGGCCGTTTTAACTGTCGTGGCTTCTTGCCCCTTTGCATTTTTGTCCAGTATAAATCTGAATCCTTCAAGGCGACCGACAAATTGTCCTTCTACGCTCACCTCACCTTTATCATTTACTTTGGCCAAGAGGCCCTCCTTCTGCTTCAACCGCCGCAACAACACAGATGTGCGCCGATCTACAAATCGCTGTGTCAGCGCACCGTGAAGCGCATCTGATAATCTATCTTCTACACTGCGCGTTGTGTCCCGCCAATGCTTTTCGTCTTCTATCCAATTGCTGCGTTGAGAAACATAGGTCCAGGTGCGAATAAAGGCCAACCGTTTTGAAAGTGTGTCGATATCGCCATCCACGCGATCAACAAAATTGATCTGACGGGCGAACCACGCCTCCGGTATTTTTCCCCGTTCATGGATATGGTTGAAGATATTACCTAGTAAATTAGCATGTTCCCCATGGCTGATCCCTCGAAAATCAGGAATGCAGCAAACATCCCACAGCAATTTAAGCGAAGCAACATCGCTAACGCGGGCCATTATTTCAGAATTGTCCGAAAGACTTTTCAAAGCCAAAAGATCGTCAGCCGCACGTGCTTTGACAAAAACATCCCTGTCTGGCGTCTGAGACAGAGACGCAATCAACGCGTCAAGACCTGTAAAAGACAATTTATAGTTGCGCCATTGCAAGCGTTTGATCGGGGTAAAGCGATGATTGACGATGGCACTTACAACACCCTCATCCAAATCAGGCGCTTCTCCGGTGACGCCAAAGCTGCCATTGGCCATACCTCGCCCAGCGCGGCCGGCTATTTGGGCCAATTCGTTAGGGGCAAGCCGGCGCATTCGATGACCGTCAAATTTAGAAAGTGACGAAAAAGCAATGTGATGGACGTCTAAATTCAACCCCATTCCGATGGCATCAGTAGCGACCAAATAGTCGACATCGCCGTTCTGATAAAGTTCAACCTGCGCGTTCCGGGTGCGTGGGCTTAGCCCACCAAGAACTACAGCGGCTCCGCCCTTTTGGCGTCGAAGAAGTTCGGCCATCGCATAAACGCTATCTACAGAAAACCCCACAATAGCACTTCGTGCTGGCATGCGACTGACCTTTTTAGGACCAGAATAAGTGAGCTGGCTCATTCTATCGCGTTTTACAAATTGCGCCTCTGGCACAAGATCGCAAATAGGACCACGCATTGTGTCCGATCCCAAGAACAGTGTTTCATAAAGCCCACGCATATGCAGTAAACGCTCTGTAAAAACATGGCCTCTTTCAAAATCTGCGCAGAGCTGAATTTCATCAATTGCGACAAAATCTGCTCCAATTTCAACTGGCATAGCCTCAACCGTGCAAACCCAATATTGCACGCGAGGCGGTACGATGCGTTCTTCGCCTGTGACCAGCGCCACGACCGAAGGTCCCCGCAGTGCAACGATTTTATCGTAAACCTCACGCGCCAAAAGCCGAAGAGGCAGGCCGATTACGCCCGTGCGATGCGCGAGCATACGTTCTATTGCATAATGGGTCTTGCCTGTATTGGTGGGGCCCAGAACACCGGCAACCCGTTTCTGTTGCATACCGTTTCGCCTGATGTCTTAAATGTTCTTGTCGCGCAAATAGTTTAACGTGTCGCCTTTCAACTCCAAAGCAACCGAAAAATTTGGATGTACCATAAGGGCTTGATCATAGGCTTTTAAAGCCAGATCTAGACGACTAAACCTATGAAAAAGCTGCCCAAGTTCCAGAATTGCGAAAAAATTTTGGGGATCTAGCGCAAGCGCTTGTTCCAAATCGGCCAAGGCCGGCCCGTCATAGCCAAGATTGACATATGCACGCGAACGCCCGTACCATCCCATTGCAAAATCGGGCGCAAATTCAACCACGGCAGAGAAATGTTGAACCGCTACCTTGAAATCTTGTGCCTCAAAAGCCTCATCACCCTTTTTGTACAAGAGATCGATGCTATCTGATCCGGACAATTTCCACAACCGGATGATATCACGTTCTATACCAGGTGCAGTGCTTGGCTTAGCATGCGCCAACGCATTATAAAGTGTATCCAGTTCCATTTCGCTTTTCGGCTCCGCCAGAGCAGAAAAAGTGCTTGCAAGGATCATAATACTTGCCACTACGACATTTTTTATATTCGCTTTCATTCGTATCATGGTATGTGAGATAGTGCGATTAGACCAGAGTGAATAGATCTCGGAGAGATTAAAATGAGCAATGTGATAAAACAAGCGGTAAGCGCCCTTAACGACAAGGTGTCCGGGGCAGGATTTGAAGGATCAGCAAAGTTTTTCATCGAAGGCGAAGGCAGCGTGGTAGTAGATGCAAACGGTGTCAGAGCAAGTGATGATGAAGCGGAGGTCACGTTGATCGCGACAGCCAATGTCTTCCAGGATATAATGGCAGGCGACCTTGACCCGACCTCGGCATTTATGTCTGGAAAGTTGCGTATAGAAGGGGACATGGGCACAGCCATGCGACTAAGCGGCATTCTTTAAAGCATGCCACTCAGTGACCGAAGCCCGCTGTATCAGTCTGTTGCTGATGGACCCCCTAATGGCGAAGCAGCTTGGATGCATACTTCTGATAAAATACGGGTACGAGTTTCGCATTGGGCCACTCAAGACCCACGTGGAACGGTGTTTTTATTCCCTGGCCGGACGGAATACATTGAAAAATACGGGCGGACCGCAAGAATTTTCTGTGACTTAGGATTTAATATGCTCGCCATTGATTGGCGCGGGCAAGGTCTTTCAGACCGCCTGATCAACGATCCGATGGTAGGCCATGTTAGTGATTTTTCCCAATATCAAAACGATCTGGACGCCATGGTTGCCTTTGCCGAGGTAAAGGGCCTGCCAAAACCATGGTGTGTTATGGCCCATTCAATGGGCGGTGCCATTGCCTTACGTGCGCTCTATCGGGATTTGGATTTTAGTGCTGCAGCCTTCACAGGACCCATGTGGGGCATTTTGCTCCCTACCCTCCTCGCGCCGTTTCGAAAGATAATCGCGAAAATGGGGATAGGCTTCGGGTATGGGGAACGCTACCCGCCGACCACAACAGATCAAAGCTATACATTTGTTACAGAATTTCCGGACAACACCCTAACCCCTGATCCGGATATGTGGGCCTATATGAAGAAACAGGTCACCGAACATCCTGACCTTCAATTAGCAGGGCCAAGCTATATTTGGGCTAATGCTGCCTTTCGCGAAATCGAGGTACTGCACCAGATGCCGGCCCCACAAACCCCAGCGCTATGTTTTCTTGGCGATGATGAGCGCGTCATTGACCCCAACAAAGTCAGGGCTTTGATGAAACGCTGGACAGCCGCACGTTTGATCAACGTACCAGATGCAAAACATGAAATTCTTATGCTGGACCACCACCGCCAAAAAGTAATCTTGCACGATATCTGCGATTTCTTTCAAAAAACCGCCAGTTAGACCGGCTCTATATCACCCTCAGCGTGCTCAGCACGAAACACTTTTTCAAAGACATCAAATCGGTCTTGCGTTATCGCTTCACGCATGTTTGCCATAAGCTCCTGAAAATAATGGAGGTTATGCCACGTCAGCAACATACCAGAAATCATCTCACTTGCGCGAAAAACATGGTGAAGATATGCGCGGGAATAGTTTTGACAGGCGGGACAGTGGCACAACTCATCCAAAGGACGCGGATCATTTTGATGACGCGAATTTTTGATGTTCACCACCCCGCGACGGGTAAAGGCCTGACCGGTCCGACCCGAACGTGAGGGTAGCACACAATCCATCATATCTATCCCGCGTTTCACGGCCCCAACGATATCACTCGGCTTGCCCACCCCCATCAGGTAGCGGGGTTTTTGGAAGGGCAGCATATCGGGTGCATAATCGAGCACTTCAAACATAATCTTTTGACCCTCACCAACAGCCAAACCACCGACGGCGTAACCGTCAAAGCCAATATCGCGCAGCCTTGCAGCGCTTTCTGCGCGCTGCTCTTCAAATACGCTTCCTTGCTGAATCCCGAAAAGTGCATAACCTGGACGATCGCCAAAAGCATCGCGCGACCGTTTGGCCCAGCGCATCGACAGCCGCATGCTGTCAATCACCTCTGCCTCCGTGGCGCCAAAGGGCGTGCATTCATCTAAGGCCATGACAATATCGCTGCCTAACAATCTTTGGATCTCCATAGACCGTTCGGGTGAGAGTTCGTGTCGCGATCCGTCGATGTGGGATTTAAACACCACACCTTCTTCCGACATCTTGCGCAATCCAGCCAAGGACATGACTTGGAACCCGCCGCTATCCGTCAGGATCGGGCGGTTCCAATTCATAAATCGGTGCAAACCGCCAAGGACATTAATACGCTCGGCAGTGGGGCGCAGCATGAGATGATAGGTATTGCCAAGAAGGATATCCGCCCCCGTCGCACGCACGCTTTCGGGCATCATCGCCTTTACGGTGGCTGCGGTGCCTACCGGCATAAAGGCGGGCGTTCTGATCTCACCCCGCGGGGTGGTGATCAGCCCGGTTCGCGCCTTTCCAGAGGTGGCAAAGAGGTCAAACGAAAATCTTGTGCTCATGGGGACGTTGTGACGCAGGTCAAGGCAAAAGCCAAGGGCGAATAGCGGCCTTAATCGTCTATGTATCAATCCACCCCCGACGCATAACAAATTAAGCAAAAAGGTCTCGCTCCTGCCTTCAAAACGCCTGCGGGTCCGAACCAGAACATAAAGGTTGCCAAGCACAGAGGCTTTTGAGCTCATCCCATTTCCGGCCTCTAAAATAGGTAGCACAGTATCATAGGTGCATTGCGCCGCTGCCATACTGTCTATTGGAGACTGCAAAATGCCGCATTGATTTTCCGCCTCATTGTTATCTGATTTCAGTTGCGTTACGCGAGTATAGGCCACCAAGAAATCTCAGGGATCTTTCAAACAAATCACCGTGTTTCGCCAGAAGCAAAACGTGATAAGATAATCAGCTGGCACATTTCCCTGGTCTTGGATCAACCCATCAAAATGGGCCCCAATTTAGGGCCATCATTAATGATTGGGGGCATTATTAATGGCCTCATCCTGTGCGTCGCGCGAATAATAAATTACCACCTTATCTCACCCGACATTATCTTCCGCTCTTATATGGTTCTGTACCAAAGCAGCCTCTTGAGCAGCCTTGTCTTTAGCTCTAATGAGGCGATCCAAAATCCATTTAGACGTGCCGCTTATCAAGCCTAAAAGGGCGACCACAAACTCAAAGATTGTACCATTTGAGTAACATTGACAACAGTTTGGTTACATTGGCATCCACCAATATTATGAGTTGGTTAAACGACACGCGCAAATCTCCTTGTTCAACACTTACAGGCTAGACGGAAAAATGGTCGATGACAATTTTTAGACCAGTCTTGTAGCAATCCGACATTATAGAATCGTACAGAAATTTGGATTTATTTCCCATCAAAGGAAAACCCAAGTTGTCTGTCATCTTGCGGTTTTTTCGGTCTTTGCCCACGCATCCTTATCCCAGCGCCACGGCTGCCATGTTTGTCAGCAATCACTTTAGCTTTGGTTTTAAAGTCGGACCCGTTTCGCACCGCCCAGATTTGCTCCCGTGCTTCTTTCGCAGCACTCAAATGGTCAATGATCGGCAGCGGGTAGCGGGTGCCAAGGATTTTTCGTGCCGCTTCACATTTCCAAGGTTCTTGTAGGAATTTATCCTCAACATCGGCAAGTTCAGGCAGCCAGCGTCGGGTAAACGTCCCTGCTGCGTCCTGATCATAACCTTGTTTCACCGGGTTATAGATACGAATCGTATTGATCCCCGTCGTGCCTGATTGCATTTGTACCTGCGGCCAGTGAATGCCCGGTTCGTAATCCGTAAAACTGCGTGCCAGATGTTCTCCTGTAACGCGCCAGTCCAGCCACAGGTGGTAGCTTGCCACCGCCATGAGCATTGCGCGCATTCTGAAATTGAGCCAGCCTGTCGCGATGAGGGAGCGCATGCAAGCATCGACAAAAGGAAGACCTGTTTCCCCGGTAGACCAGGCAGTCAGCCGCGTCTTATCGAGTGTTCTGGGACGAAGGATATTATAGGATTTGTGAAGATTTTCAAATTCAAGGCTTGGCTCGTCTTCGAGTTTCTGGATGAAATGGCAATGCCAGTGCAACCGCCCTGTGAAAGAGGAAAGCGCGCCAGTCCAGCCCCCTTTGATGGCATCTGTTTTAAGCGTGTGGCGTCTTTCATTTGTCGCATGGAAAACTTCACGCATTGATAGGCACCCCCATGCCAAATATGGCGAAATCCGCGAACAGGATGTCGCCCCTTTCAGCGGGTTGGACATATCGCTGCGATAATTTTCGCCCCGTTCTGTTAGAAAGCTATGTAATGTGTCACAAGCAAGCTCACGCCCGCCGCGTTGGCGCTCCGGACAGGGGTCAGGGGAAAGGGACAGTTCTTTCTCAGTCGGAATTGATCCAAACTCTGACACTGTGACAGGTGTCAAATTGGGTGGTGCACCAAGTGCTTTTGCCATCTGTCGATCCCACGCCCGCGCCCAACCGTTACGCGATACCAATCTGCGTTGCACGCCGTGTTGGGCGACTTCGTGCCAAATAATCCCTTGATCACGGCACCATGCGCGTACTTTTTGATCGCGCGCATAGGTCCAGCTGTTACCTGTTTCCTCATGGGAAAACAAAGCGCTGATTTTGTAGCTCTTTGCTAAGGAACGTAGTACAGTAACTGCCTCCCCTTGACGGATCAAAAGCGGTTGGCCCAATTTTGCCAATGCGTTTTGCAGATCACGCAGACATTCCGACACAAACGCCCAAT
Organism: uncultured Alphaproteobacteria bacterium; assembly: GCA_913051655.1. Taxonomy (GTDB): domain Bacteria; phylum Pseudomonadota; class Alphaproteobacteria; order Rhodobacterales; family Rhodobacteraceae; genus LFER01. The sequence continues at coordinate 15,907 of CAJXHI010000031.1, read as the reverse complement.
GCCGTGCAGAGGCATCAGTTAAGGACCAAAATTCAGGCTCAACGATAAAGACCGGCAAAACAGGCCCCTCAGCCGCAGCCGCGATCAGCGGTGAATGGTCCCAAACGCGCAGATCCCTTTTGAACCACAAAATTGCAACGTCAATTTTTTGATTTTTACCGATTGTAGACATACGATATAGATTAGATCAAAAAAGAGCAGCTCAATGGCCCCTCTACTCCTCTATCGATAATCGCAACATTCTGTCGCAGTTACAAAACGGCTTAAGCGTCTTCTTTTTCCAGCTCCTCAATAGCCTTTTCGAGGTCTTCTTTGGAAACGTGTTTGTCCGTCACCTCAGCTAATTCAAGCACGTAATCCACCACTTTGTCTTCGTAGATTGGCGCGCGCAGCTGCTGCTGCATTTGCTGGTTCTTCTGCATGAATTCAAAGAATTCGCGTTCTTGACCAGGGTATTGGCGCGCTTGCTGCATGAGCGCTTGCGTCATTTCCTGTTCGCTAACCTCAATATTCGCCTTTTGACCAAGGTCCGCCAACAAGAGCCCCAAGCGCACGCGACGGGAAGCGAGCTCGGTATGTTCGTCTTTGACTTCAATCTCTTCGTGATCATGGCCTGAGACCTCTGGGTTTTCTTCATGCCAGAGCTGATGGGCAATTTGTTTACCCTCTGCTTCAACAAGTGACGGTGGAAGATCAAAACTGACGATTTCATCCATCACATCCAGCAGCTTGCGCTTCATGACAGAACGCACCGCGCCAGCGTATTCCGCTTCAAGTCGTTCAGTGATCTGCATTTTCAGAGCTTCAAGGTTTTCAGCGTCAAATTTTTCCGCCAGCGCATCGTCGATTTTTGCAGGCACTGGTTTTTTTACTGCCTTGATAATGCAGGAAAAAACAGCTGCTTTGCCCGCCAGATCGGAATTACCATACTCTTCCGGGAACGACACCTCAACATCAAGTTTTTGACCCAATTTGGTGCCAACAAGCTGATCTTCAAAACCTGGAATAAAACTGTTGGATCCAAGCACAAGCGGGTAATCCTCCGCAGACCCGCCTTCAAAATCTTCACCATCCACTTTGCCAACGAAATCGAGTACAACTTGATCACCATCTTTTGATTTAGCCGTTTTTCCACGATCCTCAAAATCCTGTGCGTTCTCAGCAAGTTTTTTTAATGCATCATCAATGGCGTCTTTTCCAACCGAGACCACCATTTTTTCCAGTTCAATGGATTTTAGATCCATGTCCGGAATATCCGGAAGTGCCTCATAGGTCATATCAAGGCTTACGTCGTCCCCAGGTTTCCACTCATCCGCGTTTGACACTTTGATGTCAGGCTGCATCGCAGGGCGGTCGCCGCTGTCTTCAAAATGTTTACTCATCGCGCCATCAATAGTTTCCTGCATGGCCTCTCCCGTCAGGCGTTCCCCAAACTGTTTTTTCAACAGGGGTAGCGGGACTTTGCCTTTGCGAAAACCTTTCATTTCGAACTCCGGCTGCGCTTCGCGCAGCTTTTGGTCCACGGTTTCGTTAAGCTCATTCGCGGTGATGAAAATGGAGTAGCCGCGTTTTAGGCCTTCGTTCAGCGTTTCGGTGACTTGCATCGTGCTGTAAATCCTTTTTGATCCGTCCCTAGGCAGCCCCAAGGAATGCCCCGTTAACTGCATGTTTTCTCTGATTTCGTCCCATTAGAGGAATGCGCGCCCTACCTCAAGCCTCAACAACAAACAAATTCACACAGATGCTTTTAAAATGCGGTAAAGCACAAGCAAATAGCCACTCCTGCAAAGCATACGGAAGTAAACCGCAAAATTCCAAACAAGAAAAGGCCACGTGGATCAATGGCGTGACTTTTAGTGCTCACCCGGCTAGGGCGGTTAATACGCGCCACATTTAACTGGCGAGAATTTTTCTCCCGAGAAGTTGTCGTCCGCGGCCGGATCCCCTAAATAAACCCAGACCTCTTTGATCGTAGCAATCCTAATCGTGTTAATAATCATGACGTTCATCAGCATTTCTGCATCATCCCTATGATCACGCCAAAGACCTTTTCTTAAGTTTCGATTCAAAAAGTCACTGAACAAAAAAATCGTCATATGATACACATCCACTTAACCGTATCTGCTTAATCAACGGTTGAGCTATCAACTTGGCTGAGTGCCTCTAAAACTAATTCCACCCCTGACACATGGCCTCGTTCAGAAAGCAAACGCCGCCAATTGCGCGCGCCATCTTGCCCCGCAAAGAGCCCAAGCATATGGCGTGTGACTTGGTTCAGCTTTCCACCCCCCTCGATGTGCCGTTCAATATAAGGCACCATCTGGCGAACCACTTCTTTTGAACAGATACGACCATCCTCGCCAAAGATTTCTTCGTCAATACCCGCCAAAATATCATACGGCCGTTGATAAGCGGCGCGACCAATCATAACGCCGTCCAGCCCTGTGTCCAATGCCGCTTTGGCCTCTGTTAAAGATCCAATTCCGCCATTCAAAGAGAGGTGCAATTCTGGAAATGCCGCCTTCATCGCATGAATAAGTTCATAATCTAGCGGTGGAATGTCCCGATTTTCCTTCGGGCTGAGCCCGTCCAGCCAAGCTTTGCGCGCATGAATGATAAAGCGCGACACGCCACTTGCAGAAACTTTGTCAAGAAAATCGGGTAAGACATCGGTCGGCACTTGATTATCTACACCGATACGACATTTCACAGTAACCTCAATATTAACAGCAGCCAGCATGGCGGCGCAACATTCGGCAACAAGTTCGGGCGTTTTCATCAAGATAGCGCCAAAGGCTCCCGACTGCACCCGATCTGACGGGCATCCAACGTTTAGGTTAACTTCACAATAATTCGCTTGCTCTGCCAGCTTAGCCGCCTGCGCAAGCTCTTTGGGATCCGATCCACCCAATTGTAACGCCAGTGGATGTTCTTCGGCAGAATAGCCCAACAAATGCACCGCCCCACCACGCACCAATGCCGCAGAAGTCACCATTTCAGTGTAAAGCAAAGCATTTTTCGACAAGAGCCGATGAAAATACCGACAATGCCGATCCGTCCAATCCATCATGGGTGCAATGGAAAGGCGCGTTGCTCGGATATATTTCTCTGCCGTGCTCATACTACGCTATTTAGGCATTATTCTTTGTCACTGCCAGCGTTTGTTATCTACGCCTTAAAATCTCTTCGGATCGCTGACAAATAATACGCCCCGCCAAGTACGAATCCGCATTAAACCGCAAACATTTTTCGGGTTGCGCAGTGGATACCCCCCTAAGTTCACCCAATGGATCATGTTTCAGAGTTACGATTTCGCGATCTAGGATGTGTTTTTGCATTGAGCTTAATGTCTGCTGATAGGTGTGCTCATCCCCAAATTGCGGCACAATCACAGCATTATTGTACATAGAAAAATCGACGCAAATTGAAAAATCATCGGTGCTGACACGTTTCACACTCCGTTACGGAATAACGTCGAAATCAAAAACCGCTATCCTGCAAAACCCATGACAATCATGCCGGCCAATCCTGAGGACCGGATCATTTTTCCACGTTTAAGGCTGACAAAAGCCTTTGTATAATTTCGTTATGCCATAAGCCCAAGTTTCTATTTTACTCCACGTCAGAAGTTTCATGAACTAGCAGACTGCCCTCTCCATTTTATTCAACGTAGTCCGCCTCATCCTTCAGCTTCGTGGCCAACACAGGGACATTCAAACGTCCTTCAGCAGTTTGTATAATATGTCTTTCTCATAGACCTACTTTGACCCCCAACCAGTGAACAGTAATATGAGATAAGGCTATTTCACAATCATCGTTAATCATAAAAATGGGTCGTGAATCTTTGCAACGCCTATATTTGACTGAAAAATGCCGAAGCACTACACGTTCAGAAAGCATTTTTAAAAATACGGATATGATGTTAACCTTCATCGATAAGAGTATTGCGTTTGCATTTCAAAATAGTATTGGCACTATAAGCGACAGTTTGTCTGAAAATTACCAAAAAACACAGTTCTAATATACCCGACGGCTGGAAAACCACGACATAAACTTACGATCGTGCCGGAATTCTTAGGTGGGGACATAAATATACTCTCTGATCGCATAAACACAGACTTTGGAACATTAACAAGCCTGATGGAGATCCCGCCGAACATAATTGAGCTTTTCTTCAATATACCGTCTTCTAAGCACCGTTCAACAAATGTCGCTAGATTATCATAGTTAAACTACAAAGGAGCGCACGCACTTTTTCGCCCATGACACGAAGAGGAAAATGGATCGTTTACCCCAAACCCAAAGTTTGCCCTTTCAATATGAATAGGCTATCAGTTCGCACGGCGCATAAAGAGGATTTGTGCATGAAGACGCTCATCACCGGAGTTGCAGGCTTTATCGGGGCCAAAGCAGCAGGTGTATTACTTGAAGCCGGTCATGAAGTGACAGGCATTGACAACTTCAATGATTATTACGATCCCGCTTTGAAACGTGATCGCCTGAAATATTTTACTGGAAATAAGTCACTGCGACTTGTTGAGGCCAATATCGAAGATTCTGGGGTGATGTTTGATTTGTTCCATACCCACAAATTTGATAACGTCATCCACTTGGCTGCCCAAGCAGGTGTGCGTTATTCTATTGATAATCCTCGCGCCTATTTGCAAAGTAATTTAATTGGCACGTTTGAAATTCTCGAAGCGGCACGCGCGCATCCTGCTAAACACATGCTAATTGCTTCTACCTCTTCGGTTTATGGCGCCAATAGAGACATGCCTTATCAGGAAATTCAAAAAGCCGACCATCAAATGTCGTTTTACGCAGCAACGAAAAGGGCTAATGAATCAATGGCGCACTCCTATGCGCATTTATATGATCTACCAATTACAATGTTTCGCTTTTTTACTGTTTACGGTCCTTGGGGACGCCCTGACATGGCACCCATGAAATTTGCTAAACGAATTCTTACGGGCGAACGTATTGATGTCTACAATCATGGCAATATGCAGCGCGATTTCACCTTTGTGGATGATCTCGTACATGCGATCCATCTCTTGCTTGATAGCCCACCGACAGACCAGACCGTATCAACAGAATTTGACAGCCTTTCGCCTGTCGCGCCTTTTCGAGTGGTTAATATCGGAAACAGCGCCCCTGTCGAATTGGCACATTTCATTTCAACCCTTGAAATGGCGTTTGGCAAAAAGGCCATCCAAAACATGATAGATATGCAGCCCGGCGATGTTCCAGCGACATCAGCCGATACGCGATTGCTTGCGTCGCTTACAGGCTATTGTCCGTGCACTGACTTAGAAACCGGTGTGCAAGCTCTGGCAAAGTGGTACCGTGAATATTATCATAAGGACTTAGGCTTAGCATAATGATGCTTGAGCCAATACAAAGCTAAGATGATGAATGAAACCGAGGCCAACATCCTTAAAGACGCCCGAGCCGTCCTCACCCAAGAGGCCGAGGCTTTGGCAAGGTTAGCGGCGGCCCTGCCCAACGATTTTACCCGCCTTTGCAAAAAGATCCTCGGCTGTGAGGGTCGCGTCATCCTCGCGGGTGTCGGCAAATCCGGTCATATCGCCCGCAAAATTTCGGCAACACTAGCCAGTACAGGAACACCGTCCTATTACATCCATCCCACTGAGGCCAGCCATGGGGACATGGGGATTATTGTTGAGGGCGATATCTGCCTTCTGATCTCAAATTCGGGAGAAACTGCTGAATTGTATGACATAATCGCCTATGCTAGGAGATTTGCGATTCCAATTGCGGCGGTTTCATCCCGTGCTGACAGCACCCTGATGCAAGCAGCGGAGTTTGCGCTTTTGCTGCCCGATGTTCCCGAAGCCTGTGCAATAGGGATGGCCCCAACAACATCCACAACCCTGGCGCTTGCAATTGGAGATGCCCTCGCTGTCGCTCTGATGCACCAAAGAAATTTCAAAGCAGAGAACTTTAAGGTATTTCACCCCGGCGGAAAGCTAGGTGCACAAATGACCAAAGTTGGCGATATCATGCATAGTATGGACCGTTTTCCAGCTGTTAAAGCCGATGCGCCAATGCAAGAGGCTTTGTTGGAAATGACCTCCAAAGGGTTTGGCATTGCGGTAGTGGTTGAAAACGGCAGGGTGACGGGTGTCATAACCGATGGCGATTTGCGGCGTCATATGGAACATCTGTTGGAAAAATCCGCAGGAGAGATTGCCAGTAATGATCCAATTACCGTAACCAAAGACACCTTCGCCGCTGACGCCCTACGCATAATGAATGCGCATAAAATTAGCGTTCTTATCGTAGCAGACAGCAAGGCAATGCCAGAAGGCATATTCCATCTGCACGACCTTCTTCGTTCGGGTGCCGCATGAAATCTGTTATTTTGATCCCTGCGCGTTACGCGTCCAGCCGCTTTCCCGGAAAACCTTTGGCGATGCTGACATTGCCAGATGGTCAACTTAAAAGTCTCATTGAAATGAGCTATGAAACGGCCTGTAGCGTTTCCGGCATTGATGCAGTCTATGTCACCACAGACGATACAAGCATCCAACGCGCTGCACAAGATTTTGGGGCCGAAGTTATCATGACCTCAAACACCTGCCGCAATGGTACGGAACGCTGTGCTGAGGCAATGGAACTTAGCGGGTTGGATGCGGATCTTGTTATCAATCTCCAAGGGGATGCGCCGCTGACCCCTCCATGGTTTGTCGAAGGTTTGATCAATGCAATGCAGGAGGACCAAAGTGCGGATATGGCAACACCCGTACTTCGATTGGACAAAGAAACATATAAGCTCTTTCGCGAAGATCGTCTAAACAACCGCGTCGGAGGAACAACCGCCGTTTTTGACCGCAATTTTCATGCACTTTATTTTTCGAAGGAGGTCCTTCCATTTCTCGACTTAGCGAAGGTAGCAGACTCCAACATGGCTCCTGTCTTTCATCACGTAGGAGTCTACGCATATCGCCCAGCTGTGTTGAGAGATTATATCTTATGGCCCGAAGGTCCGCTCGAAACACTAGAAGGATTGGAACAATTGCGGTTCCTAGAAAACGGCCATAGCATAAAATGCGTTGAGGTGGAGGCGCACGGACGGCTATTCTGGGAATTAAATAACCCAGAGGATATAGCGCGCATTGAAACCGCATTGAGGCAAATGGCATGAACCGTAGAATCGTGAATGTAAGCAAAATCAAAATCGGGGCGGAAAACCCCATCGCCTTTATCACGGGTCCTTGTCAGCTTGAAAACCGCGATCACGCGATGATGATGGCCGAAAATCTCACAAAACTTTTTTTGGGTTTTGAGGCGCAGTTCATTTTCAAATCAAGCTATGATAAGGCCAACCGCTCTTCTATTTCCTCTGCCCGCGGGATCGGGATCGATGAAGGATTGCGCATTTTGCAGGATGTATCACAGACTTTTGGCTGCCCCGTGATAACGGATGTTCATGAAAGCAGACACTGCGCTGCGGCAGCTGAAGTCGTAGATATCCTGCAAATCCCCGCCTTTCTCTGCCGACAGACTGACCTTTTGATCGCCGCAGCCAAGACTGGGAAACCCATAAATGTGAAGAAGGGTCAGTTTCTTTCTCCGTGGGACATGTCGAATGTTGCTGAAAAAATCGCGAGCACAGGTAATCAAAATATCCTGCTCTGCGAACGCGGCACATCCTTTGGCTATAACACTTTGGTGAATGATTTTCGCGGTTTACAGACAATGGCAGACACCGGATATCCGGTGATTTTTGATGCCACGCATTCAGTTCAACAACCAAGCGGGCAAGGACATAAATCTGGCGGCGAACGCCAATTCATAGCAGGGCTTGCGCGCGCGGCCTGTGCGATGGGGGTCAGCGGTGTATTCATTGAGACCCATCAAGACCCAGATAATGCACCCTGCGACGGACCGAATATGATCCCCCTCAACCAGATGGACAAATTAGTTAAAGAGCTGCTTGCTTTTGATGCTCTGCGCAAGGGTCTTTAGCCCTTAGCTTTCAGCGAGAGAGGGCAACCAAAGAACAATGCCTGGAAATGCGACCAAAAGGGCAATTGTCACACCATCCGCAACAAAGAAGGGCATAACCCCTTTAAAAACGTCTTGAACGCTCAAATCTTCGCGAACGCCTGCCACGACAAAGCAATTTAGCCCGATGGGGGGCGTTATCAGACAAAACTCCGCCATCTTGACCACCAATATTCCGAACCAAATTGCGCACATCGTGCCAGACATACCAAAGGCACTGTCGGGCGCCGTTACAAACTCGCCACCGTTTAACGCCATAACCGCGGGATAAACCACAGGCAGCGTCAGGAGAAGCATTCCAATAGCATCCATAAACATGCCAAGCACAGCATAGGCAAGAAGGATACAGATCAGGATCAGCAAAGGCGCCATAGCCAGCGACGTAATCCAATCAGCAAAGGCATCTGGCAGCTTTGCAAAGCCCAGAAAACGCACATAAATCAGCACACCCCATATGATAGTGAAAATCATGACCGTTAGCTTAGCAGTTTCCAAAATCGCCTCTTTCAACTGTTCCAAACGCATTCCGCGATAAAGCGCGATAATAAAAACTATAAAGGCACCGACAGCGCCACCTTCTGTGGGCGTTCCCCATGCATCACCAAACGGGTTATAGACAAAGAAAATAATGATGACGACAACCGCGACAATGGGTAATGCCGGAGGAAGGCTTTCAAACCGCTCTTTCCAAGTAAAACCACCCACCGGCGGGCCAACGGATTTAAACAAGACTGCAATGCCCACGATCAAAAATCCGTATACGGCAGCAGAAAAAGCGCCTGGGACAAAACCCGCCAAGAGTAATTTACCCACATCCTGTTCCACAATAATCGCATAAATCACTAGAATAGCAGATGGCGGGATCAATGAGGCCAAAGTTCCTCCCGCCGCCACAACACCGGCTGCAAATTGTTTGTTATACCCGATTTTCAACATCTCTGGGATAGCGATGCGGGCAAAAACGGCGGCCGTCGCGACAGAAGCGCCAGAAACCGCAGCAAAGCCGGCGGTGGAAAAAACCGTTGATACGGCAAGCCCTCCAGGAACCCACGCAATCCAGCGTTTTGCTGCTTCAAACAATGCCATCGTGAGACGCGCGTAATAGGCCAGATATCCGATGAGAATAAATACAGGAATAAGGCTGAGAACCTGAGCGCTTACCTTGGAGTGTGGCGTTAAACCGGCCACCTTAACGCTTATCTGAACCGCCTTCCAAAACCGGGACGGATCATAATCAAATCCGTTCCAGCGCAACCAAACCAGTCCCAAAAATCCTGCAAGCCCAGCAGCAAAAGCTACACGCATTCCCAGTACCACCATGACCAGCATGCCCGCACTGACGTAGAGGCCGATCGACACACTGTCCATCAGTCTGTTCCATTCAAAGCGCGCGCCTCGAGTTCAGCTTGCTCTGCCATGCTGAGCGTCAAGGGGACGGCAACGGGTTGCTCTAGCCCGAGTACCAAAGCGCGCGCATATCCCACAGCTTGCAAACACAACCGAAGCGCAAGAATACCAAAAGCAACAGGTACAACCAACTTCGATGGCCATAAAGGCAGTCCGATATCAACTGAGCTGTCACGACTACATAGTGGACGTGCACAATCAAAGGAGCGGTCAAAATGTTCCCAAGCACCCCATGTCAAAGCAGAGATAAGTAAGAGGATAAAAAGTACAGATAGCAGTTCAAACAACCACAAAACACGCCCTTTAAGCGCTGATACTAAGATATCCATCCGAATATGGGTTCCGTCACGCTGTACGAAAGACACACCCATTATCGCGATAATGGGCATGGCAGCTTCAATATAGTCCACGTAACCCGCTAAGGGTGAGGCAAAAAATTTGCGCCCGGTAACTGAGTAAACTGCGAGAAACATCAAAGAAAAAATCGCTAGGCCACTCAGCAAAGCGCAGTTGCGTTCTATCGGCAACAAAGCACGATCAAATCTGCTTAAAAGGCTTGAGTCTTCCAAAACTGCCGCTGAACCGGCCATCACCAATTCCTTTGAGTTATAGTAAAAAGGACCGCTCAAAATTGACCGGCCCCACTTTTTGATCAGTTGGATGCTTTAGTAGCAGCCAGTGTAGTTATTAAAAGATCATATAGCTCTTGACCTGGTAAACCCTGAGATTCCATATCGCTAATCCATTTGTCGCGGATCGGATCGGCCGCTTTAGCGCGGAAGGCTGCAATAACATCATCAGCGATTTCAACTTTCTTAACACCTTTTTCAGCGAGAACAGCATCCCAACGCTCCAAGAGTTTGCCGTAGTTCGCAAGATAATGATCCAATGCTTCGGGCACAGAGCTATCAAGCGCTGCGCGGTGCTCATCTGACAAAGCCTGATAAGCGTCAATGTTCACAACCACAGGACAATTCACCGTGCCGGGATTCAAATTGGATGTCCACCAGTCAGCCTGGTTGATTGTCCCAAAGGATAAGTGCGCATGCTGCGCAAATGCGACTGTATCGACAACACCAGATTCCATAGCTTGATAGGCTTCAGTTGCGGTAACAGAGGTTGGAACACCGCCAACAGATTTAAATGCCTGACCGATACCGCCCGTAGCGCGCACGCGCATGCCGTCAAAGTCCGACAATGTATCACGAGGTTCGCCAGTTCCTACTATATTATACTGTGGCATCGGCGAGGTCATTAGAAGCTTTGCATTCCATTGCGCCATTTCTTCCGCTGCCGCAGGATGTGCATAAATAGCGTTCGATACTGCAACTTCCTGCTCAAGGTTTTCAACGCCCAAAAATGGGAGTTCAAGCACCGTAACAACACGGTTTTTATCACGGTGATAACCAGCACAAAACTGCGCCATTTCAAAGGCACCGATGCTAATCCCGTCCAAGTTTTCTTTATTTTTCGACAGCCCACCGTAGCTGATGTTGAGTGTAAATTCTCCGCTCGTCTTAGCGTTCAAAAGTTCACCCAATTTTTCAATATGCTCAGTGAAAGCGCGACGCTTGCCCCAAACAGATACATTCCACTCTTCAGCTGCGGCTTGACCCGCTAAAACTGCAGCTAAGGTCACAGCTGTCAGTTTTGCAACCAAATTTTTCATTTCTTTCTCCACGAAGTAATTTGAACACTTCAGGAAATAGTGCCGGAGATTAATATTGCAAATCAGCAAGATGAAGGAAAACCAGACAAAAATAATTTTCTTGGACTCGTCGATGAACGCTTTAGTTAAATTTATTACAGGGTAAGGAAGCCACTTTGAAAAAACAATTGTAATTCCAGGTCACGCGTCAAAAAAATTAAAAACAAATCTACGTTTCCAATGCAGCTCTAACATATACCCTCGCAGGCGCAGACGATACATTCCAAAGCGCGATCGTGGTCTGCTAAACCTTGTTCATGATCCCCAATCGTATCGTTAAAAAGGGAACCTCAATATAACCCGTTGAATTTTTGATAAGAACTAGGGGACTGGAGAATAACACAGTGCTAACTCGCAAAAAAACTATTGTTCTCAAGGTGATACACCCAGAGCTCATTTGCGCATACAAAAATATCGGAGGTGCACTACAGGCGATCTGTCGAGCCAAAACACCATTTCCAGCACATGGCAGCAGCAGATCGATTTCATGCTAATTTTCAAACAGAGGTGCAATTTTATCAAAGCTGGGCTTCAGGCTCGCCTCAGCAAAAATGCTCAATCTATCCGATGCGTTTTCTTGCGAACAAACATAGCAGGACCGTGTGATGAGGAGAGCCAAACCATTAAATATCAAGCAGCTGAAATACTGGACGATATGCCAAACGCAGAGTGTTTCAAGTATCCTCTTTAGGCACTTCCATCCGCATCCAGTAGGCGGAAAATTCTGGGAAATTCCAGGTCATTTTGTAATGGCGTGACGCCACTTTAGTGCCATTTTTGATATCTTTGACCAATGAAGGTTTCAAAACATGACCTGAAAATGTCAATGCAATTTGCGATTTCCGCCGTCTTTTAACCCAAGGCAGCCGCGTGATAAATTTTGACAGATCGACAAACGGTGTCATATACTCTGTTGTAAATTTAACAGCTAGCTCATTGGGAAAAACTCGCACCCGTCCGCGCGCGAAGTAGCTAATAAAGCGCTCATCTGTTTTGCAAATTCGATCAAGCGGCCATTTACGCGTTATACCCCTCCAGCGCACGAATTCAAATTCTTGCTTAAAGTCCTCAATCAAGCCTTCAAACTCTTTTGGATAGAAGGCCAACATTGGGCTGTTGCCGTAATAATAATAATCTTTTACTATGCTCTTTACGGCACCTAAAATCCGCCAAAACGGAATGAAATGCCCACGGCACATGTACATACCACCGGTTTTCTCTAGCTCTTTGACCAATTCGGCAATATCACCGAGTATCATAGTATCGAGATCAAAAAACAGTGTCGGCAAATTTGGATTGAGTATTCCCGGCTCAAAGATCGACAGTTTTAAACGGCACCCTTTTTTAAGTGTCTCATACCAATCTCCCCAATCCGGAAAGATTTTAGCGTCGATAAAATTTGCTAGTCCTTCAGCATCATCCGTAACGCAAACGCATTTGACCTGACGGGATGACAGCTTGAGAATTTCTCCAAATGTATTGTTGACATGGACAGCGGAGTACCGCCTACCCCATTTCACGACAACTACCTGTATCATCACATGCCCTTTGTGCGTCCTTAAGGGTCGCTTTTAAATTTCAGAACCCTTTTCGCATACGTTTGTATGCAGCCTTCGTTGATTAAACAAGTGGGCGCACGAATTCACACATAATTTGTCAAAGATTCAACAATTTTCATTACAACGATGTTGATCGTGGATTTCGTAATAAAGGACGAGTAACTGTTAGAAATTTGTTTCGGCAGCTGTGAAGCTCCTCTAAGCAAAACCTGCGCTGCTTCGCAAGCTTTTGCGGGTGCAGACATTAAATTTTGCTCCCCTGATTACTTTATTTTCAGGGACGAAATCAATTTCTTTAGAAGGCATACTGACCAATTTAGTTTCGTCTGCGCACTTTTTCACAGCACCCTTGCTGAAACGGATAGATTTGCCGGTCGGGCCCTGCATCATAAGGTAATTTCTAACTAATTCTTTTTTTCAAAGCTGACAGAATAGATGCATGTTAAAATAGGCGTCACATGCATTAAATGAGGCGCGTAAGCTTTCTGTTGCGCACCCACTTACTCCCGTCCTCGAAGAAGCAGATGCTGAATATTCGATTAAATTGTTTTACGGAATTTCACGAAAGGTAGACTGAAAATCGAGTCTGCGTAAAAACGAATGAATTTAGAAAATAAAGGTGAATAGTGCTGTAGAATACCGCTTCAGGTTGTTACGCTCTAGCTGTAGGCTAACTTATAGCGTAGCCGCCTGTATCTTTAGGTTATTTTCAAGAACAATAGTATTGGCCCGCTTTATCTGTAACAATTTATAACGTCTTATTGGCCAAAGTGGTTTGGATGTACGGCGAAAGCTAGGGCAGTAACATTCAACAATGTTAAAAAGGTAAGAGCCCAAATGGTTACGTCAGAAAGTCAGAATGGTTTATATTCAGGGCAAATCAACATCTTGATTGCGGATGATCATGAGCTGATTTTAGACATTGCCCGGTTATACCTCGACCAACAAGTCGATATGTCGGTCAGCACCGCGGCGTCCCTTGCCGAAGCGGTGGAGGTCTATCAAAAGACAGGTCCCTATCACGTAGTGCTACTTGATTACAATATGCCGGGTATGAATGGACTCGAAGGATTACGTCAAATGATGGCGCTGGCAAACGGTGTTCCCGTTGCCATAATCACTGGAAATCCTACCCGCCCATTGATGAATGACGTTTTGGAGGCCGGGGCTGCGGGGATGCTATCAAAATCAAGCCCTGTAAAATCACTAGCCAATTCGATCCGATTTATTAAATCAGGCGAAACATACATGCCACTTCACCTGACACGCGAGCACTCAAAAAAACATCAAGGCAATACGGGTCCGCTCAGCTCCCGCGAGATGACAGTTCTCAGCTATTTAGGCGAAGGTAAGAAGAACAAACAAATCGCGTCTTCGCTCGGATTGTCGGAAGGCACAATTAAAATGCATGTTATGTCGATTTGTAAAAAGCTTGAGGCAACCAATCGAACACATGCTGTTATTAACGCACGCAACACTGGGTTATTGTAGACCAAAAGCGCGTTACGACCAAAAGTCTATGCCTTTGCGCGTTAAACTGTGCATAACTAATTTTATTCTGTGACAAATAGCACCTTTAAAAGCGACAGCGTACCGCTATAATAAATTAAAACCTGTATAGGCTGCATGCTATGCTTGACACAATAAAAACTGCAATTAATGATGCGCTTAAAGCGCTGGATGGTCTTGTGCGCGACCCTAACGCACCAGAAGAGCTTACGCCTATTCCAATCCGTGCAAATAGTAACAAACCACCCTTCTCAAAGAAGCGATAAACTGTCTCTGAGGGTTCTTTTCAAGAATAGTTAGTCCCTTATTATAAGCTTGCGCCTTCTACCAGATCTACCGGCTATCACTGGCATTCGATATATGGTGAATTGCGAGCAAAAACTTATTAACAAATTAGGCATAGTAGGGATAGGCACGACAAACATAGCGTTGAAGAGGCCTGCACCGTAGCCTCAGAAGCGGCTAATATAGAAAGTTAGCCTCTAACATATGAAAATTTCAACAGACTTGCGAAGAACCTCGTATAAATACAAAGTCACCTTTGCGATTAAATCATCGCGGCCCTCAAAATGACGATAAACGGCAGTTGGCGTTATACTGGCCCGTCCCTCTGCTTCTTATAAGCTAAACCCAGTAAGACCTCGCTACTCAAGAAGCTTAAGCGCGGAGTCAACAAGGATTTATCAAAAATTCCCTTAATAATACCTTGCTTAGCCATGCCAAACGTCGGGACCGCCGGTAATTTGAGGATCAATAGCATTCACATACGCTTTATTTTTGAGATCATAATCAAAGCTAGATAAGATGTGACGGATGACCGACAGGCGCGCGCGCTTTTTATCGTCGGAGCGCACGACGCACCATGGGCCACTTTCGTGATGTGTTTGCTCAAAATTCTTTTGTATAGCGTCGCTGTACGCCTCCCAAAGGGACAAACCTTTGACATCGACTGAGGACAATTTCCACTGCTTGATAGGATCCCGTTCTCGTTTGAGAAATCGGCGCAATTGTTCAGCTCGTCCCACGTTCAGCCAAAATTTAATGAGATGAATCCCTTCTTCCGCCAGCATATGTTCAAATTCAGGCACTTGAACAAAGAATTTCTGAACCTGCTGCTCATCACAAAAACCAAAAACCCGTTCCACCACAGACCTATTGTACCAACTCCGATCGAAAACGGTCATTGTGCCTGCGGTAGGTAAATGCTGTACATAACGTTGAAAATACCATTCGCCGCGTTCTTTATCCGAAGGTTTGGATAAGGCTACGACCCGCGTTACCCTCGGATTGAGGTTTTCTGTCACCGCCCTTATACTGCCACCTTTCCCTGCAGCATCGCGACCTTCAAACAGAATTGCCACGCGCTGACCAGTCTCTTGCACCCAGGATTGAAACTTCACCAGTTCAACTTGCAGCAAGTCCATCTCTGCTTCATATCGCTTCCTGCTTAGGACCCGGCGATACGGATAGGATGGTGTGAGTACGTCCTTTTTTTTCCCTTTAAGAATGGCTTCTTTGACATTCACTGGGGCCTCAGTCAGCAAATAACGGCTGATTGCACCATCATAAGGTAGTGATGACAAGTCCTCATTCATTCGGGCAATATGCATTCTTTTCCCCCGGAACGCAATCCACTACGCTACGCTGCGCGTTCAATAGCGTCTATCACATCTTGCTTTGCGGTATGATGGGG
>CAJXHI010000030.1 GCA_913051655.1 uncultured Alphaproteobacteria bacterium | reverse complement strand
CGTGGATACGGTTCCCTATAAAAAAGGATTGTTGAATTATGATGTACCGTTTGGCGAAATCAAGCATTTTTATGGATATACCTTTGCCCTGGGAGGAATCTTTAGCATTCGAGGAAAAGATTTTGAAACGTTGCGTGGATTTCCAAACTATTGGTCTTGGGGGTTTGAAGATAATGTGATTCACAAAAGAGCATTACAAAAGAAAATGAAGATCAATCGAAGTACGTTTTATACCATCCAAGATTCAGCCATACTTCACTTTTTTGACGATCTCAAAAAACACATTGAAAAAAACACCCTGAACAAACAATTCAATAAATCGTATGTAGAATCCGATGGATTGAATCAATTGAAACATATAAAGTATGTATTCAATCAAGAGACAAATATGCTTGATGTGTCTTCCTTTGACTCCAAATATTCTCCGCGAAACATTTCCATGATCGAATACAATGTGTCCTCGGGAAGCAAAATTAGAAAAAAAAAGAGCGCCTCCATGAAAATGAGCTTTTTCTAACGAGTCAAAAGCTTTTGAATCTTGGACTGTTCGTATTTTTTCATATAAAGCTTTGCAATTGTTTTACATCGATATACACGATGAGCATAGGTGTTTCGTTTTGCAATAGCTTCCTTCATTTCTTGAAGTAATGTTGGATAATCGTGAAAAATACTGGGGAGCGAATACATGTAGATCAATTGTATGATTTCTTCCGGAATGTACATTTGATAAGATGTATTCCATTTTCTCTTTATTTAGAAAAACTCCTTACGCTTGTAAGGGATTCACTCAATGACAAAAACAGCGTGATTTACGGGTTACAAAAAGCTTATATTGTGAAAATAGTGCATTATAATTCATATAATAGAGAGAAATGCACTATTTTTCATCTTTTACTTGCGATGTGGGAAAACGCGCGTTACGCCGTAGGTTGTGAAATGTGGAAGTAGCGGAGGCGATGATGTCCAAGGCAATTGATTTTCGGGCAGATCCATCAAGTTACCACCATTGGTCCGTGAAATACCAGGGGCCGGTTGCTTGGCTGACAATGGACGTTGATGAAAATGCCGGCCTATTTGACGATTACCTGCTGAAGCTCAATTCTTACGATCTTGGCGTTGACATCGAATTAAACGATATCGTCCAACGCATGCGCTTTGAACATCCCGAAGTCAAAGTGGTTGTCATGCGCTCTGGCAAAGACAAAGTTTTTTGTGCCGGTGCAAATATCCGTATGCTGGGCGGTGCGAGCCATAGCCACAAAGTAAACTTTTGCAAATTCACCAATGAAACACGTAATAATTTTGAGGCCGCAGAAGAAGAAAGCGGTCAGAAATATATCGCGGCGGTCAAAGGGGCGTGTGCTGGTGGCGGTTATGAATTGGCTTTGGCATGCAACTATATCATGCTCACCGACGACAGTACAAGCTCTGTCGCTTTGCCTGAAGTGCCGCTTTTGGCGGTACTGCCGGGGACTGGAGGGCTTACACGTCTGACAGACAAGCGTAAAATGCGCCGCGACCGTGCCGATGTTTTCTGTTCCACAGAAGAGGGGATCAAAGGGAAACGTGCTGTGGAATGGCGCCTTGTAGATGAGGTTGTTCCCAATGCGCGCTTCGATGAAGTCGTTAGAGAGCGGGCGTTTGAATTTGCACAAGGGGCGTCAGAAGATGTGCAGGGTATAAAACTGACCCCGATCAAACGCTCAATTTCCGAGGACGGATCGATGAGCTACTCGCTGGTTGAAGTGGCCGTTGATCGTAAGGCACGCCGCGCTGTCATTACCTTGAGCGGACCATTACTCAAAGCACCTGATACGATTGAAACGGCTCATGCTCAAGGAGCGGAATTTTATCTTTTGCGGCTATGTCGCGAATTGGAAGATGCAATTTTGCACCTGCGGCTGAATGAGGTTGAGGCCGGGACATGGGTGTTTCGCACCCAAGGTGATGGCGAACTACTCAAAGCGCACGAGGATTTATTATCTGAAAATAGCAACCATTGGTTTGCGCGAGAAATTCGCAGTTTTTGGAAGCGGACTCTAAAGCGGATTGATGTTACGTCCCGTTCTTTGGTGGGCTTCGTCGAGCACGGGTCTTGCTTTCATGGCGTTTTGGCAGAATTGCTTTGGTCGGTCGATCGTACTTACATGATGGAAGACGAATTCGAAGGCGACAATCGTTCAGTAGCGACGATCACTATATCGGAGGATAATTTAGGTACTTATCCAATGGGTAATGGTCTTTCGCGGCTGGAAACGCGTTTCCTAGGTGAGCCTCAGAAAATTAAGGCGCTACGGCAACAGTTTGGTACACCGTTTGAAGCTAAAGATGCGGATGCGCTGGGCCTTGTCACGATGATCCTTGATGATATTGACTGGGAAGACGAGGTGCGGATTTTCCTTGAAGAACGGGCAAGTTTTTCGCCTGACGCAATGACAGGGATGGAGGCGAATTTGCGCTTTGCCGGTCCAGAAACGATGGAGACGCGAATTTTTGGTCGTCTTACTGCCTGGCAAAACTGGATCTTTAATCGCCCCAATGCTGTCGGCGAAGATGGCGCACTACAGCGCTATGGCAGCGGTAAACGCGGGGAATATTCGATGGAACGCGTTTGAGCGGGCTAACTTTGGTAAAATAATACCAACACACAAGCAACTGGGGAGAGAGCCATGCTTGATCTGATCAATGTAAATTATGACACCAGAATACCAAATAACGTGGGACTAAGCGAAGATCGCAAAGTTCTAAAAGCACTGGAAAAATGGCACCCAGGCTATGTTGACTGGTGGAACCGGTTGATCCCACAGAATTTTCAAGAATCCATGGTCTATTTACGCACAGCAGTCAGCGTAGATCCCAAAGGCTGGGCCAAATTCGATTATGTCAAAATGCCGGAATATCGTTGGGGCGTTTTGCTCGCCCCTCAAGTGGAAGATCGCACAATCCCTTGCGGCGAGCACAAGGGTGAAAAAGCATGGCAGGAAGTCCCTGGTGAATACCGCAACATGCTGAAACGCCTGATCGTTATTCAGGGGGATACGGAACCAGGATCTGTCGAACAGCAACGCTTCCTTGGCCTGACTGCACCATCACTGTATGATATGCGCAATTTGTTTCAGGTCAACGTAGAAGAGGGCCGACATCTTTGGGCGATGGTCTATTTGTTGCAGAAATATTTTGGCAAAGACGGACGTGAAGAGGCGGACGATTTATTGGTCCGTTCTTCTGGTTCAGACGAAGCGCCAAGGATGCTTGGCGCATTCAATGAAGAAACACCGGATTGGCTGTCCTTTTTCATGTTTACCTACTTCACCGACCGTGATGGGAAAATGCAGCTGGAAAGCCTTGCGCAATCTGGTTTTGATCCACTCAGTCGGACGTGTCGGTTTATGCTGACGGAAGAGGCCCATCATATGTTTGTTGGTGAAACCGGTGTGAGTCGTACAATTCAGGCTACCGTCAATGCCATGCAAAAACATGGGATTTCAGACCCCTATGACATTTTGCGCGTGCGTTCCTACAATGTGATTGACCTGCCGACGATCCAGAAAAAACTGAACCTGCATTATTCTCTGTCTCTTGATCTTTTTGGGCAGGAAGTATCCACGAATGCAGCCAATGCATTTAACTCAGGTATAAAAGGGCGTTACATGGAAGTACGCATCAATGATGATCACCAGTTAAATAATGACACCTACATGGTGCGCAATGTTGTCAACGGCGCAATTGTATCTGAAGAAGTGCCGGCGCTGACTGCCATCAACATGCGTCTTCGGGATGATTACGTGCGCGATGCTGCAGGTGGCGTAGGGCGCTGGAACAAACTGTTGAAAAAAGCTGGTGTTGATTTTGAATTTGCACTTCCCCATGAGGCGTTTCACCGTCAAATTGGTGTCTTTTCCGCAATCAAAGCATCCCCAGAAGGCGACATCCTTTCCGACGCTGAGTGGGAGAAAAACAGCGTAAAGTGGTTGCCTAGTAAAGAGGATGGTGCCTATATCCAATCCTTGATGAAGCCATGCTATACCCCCGGTGAATATTCTAGTTGGATCGCGCCTCCCAAAGTTGGGATTGATAACAAACCGGGCGACTTTGAATATGTAAAGTTGCATATGGCGTGAGGCATAATAGGGCATTCAAATCGCTCCAATCCATTTACTTTGATGGTATCACGGGAGACTTTTGATGAATAAGCCTGTGAAATTGCCTTTGATTTATTCTGTGATCTGCATGCGACGTTATACCTTTGAACTGACATGTCCCGCAGCGACGATTGAACACGATGATGACAGTGTCATGGTCGATGCAGGCAACTGCAAGTGCTACAGGTGCTGTATTCATGTATGTCCAATCGGATCTATTGATGAATGGCGGGTTGTAAATACGCTCTACCCTTTAGAGGATCAAATTCAATGGAATGGACTTCCAAAGCAGGAGGCTATTGAAGAGTGCACTGAGCCGTTTTGTCAACGCGCAGATTATGGAATGGTCGGCGAGGCAATATGAAATGCGGGAAGAGGGGCGATACTATGTGGAAACCTACTGATCTTTGAGCGCGGGAGCGTTGGGCGAATTTGGGCACGATATGACAAATGTTACATTTTTGACGACGGCTAAGACGGATACCCACAAAGAGAAGGAAGTTCGTTTGGCGCTTTCACATCTCCAAGAGCATATTGCCCAAAGTGTGAGAGATGCGCGGTCCAAAATGAATATGTCCCGTCGTGTTTTGGCGCAAACGTCCGACGTGTCGCAACGCTATCTCGCCCAGTTAGAGTCTGCAAATGGTAATATTTCCATCGCGCTGCTGTTGCGCGTGGCCATGGCGCTCAACCTGCCGCTTGACGGATTATTAAAAGCGCCAAATCCAAAAGTGGATGATATGACAAAGCTGTGGACACTTTACCAAAGGGCTGATCCACAATTACGTTCGGCAATCATGGAGCAATTGGAAAGTAAACAAATTTCAGATGAACGCGCCAATAGGATTTGCTTGGTTGGGTTACGCGGTGCTGGAAAATCAACAATTGGCGCTTTGGCCGCGGATAGAATAGGCGTACCATTTTTGGAATTGAACAAACAAATTGAATACATGGCTGGGATGCCAGTGGGTGAAATCATCGGGCTATACGGGCAAGCAGGCTATCGTAAGCTTGAACAAGACGCACTTTTGCAAGTGTCAAAGAGCTATGACAAGATACTTATGGCGGCCGCGGGGGGCGTGGTAGAAGATACGGAAACGCACAATATGCTGATGTCGCGATTTCACACCATCTGGCTGCGCGCCAGTCCCGATGAACATATGGCGCGGGTTAGAGACCAAGGGGACGAACGGCCTATGGCAGGGCACCCTGCAGCCATGGAACAGCTCAAGAGACTTTTGGCAGATCGCGAAAGCGCCTATTCCCGCGCAGATGCGCAACTTTTCACATCAGGATTAACTTTGAACCAGTCTCTTGAGCAGTTGATCGCATTGATTAAGGCGAAAAAGTACTTGTCGTGAAAAAATTTAACCCCATGTCAAATTTGTGATGGTCATGTTGCACGAGCCAATATCCAATCCCCTGTTGTTTGCCTATTTCCAAGAGGCATGTTTGACTTTTTTGCTAGGCTCAAATCCTTGGGAAGTAGATGAGGCAATGGTCGATTTTGGCTTTGATATGGGCCCTTTTGAAATGCAGGATCACATTGGTATCGACACTGCCTATGCCCATATTCGTTGGTCAGCTATTGATTATAGGCACGAACTCTGGGCGCTTATTCCAAAAAGGATTTTTGAGCTGGGAAAATTTGGCAAAAAAGCCGGCGCCGGATGGTACAGATATCCTGGAAATGGGGGAAAGGTCGAAGATCCGATTGTTGCTGATCTTGCGCTGGAGGAGGCATATTTCGCCAAACTGGAACGTGCCGACTATGGTGTTGAGGTTATTCAATCACGCATGCTCTCCGCGATAAACAGGAAGGTCGCTGAACTGATCGCTTCTGGTTCGATGGCGCCAGATAAGAAGGAAGCTGAAAATCTACTGCGTGCTTTCGGATTTCCGGCCCACCACTTTGGGCGATTGACCTTTCTGTCTTAGACGGATTTCGCAAAATTCAGTTTTTCCATGATAGGAGCATCGGAAAATTGAAAAAGGTCAAGGTATGGGTTTGCTTTTTCAACTGCAGCTTCAACAGACCATTCGATCCAAGACGGGACAACAAAAATGTCGCCTTTCTTGAGGTCATAACGTTTGCCGCCAAGTGTCACATGACCAGAACCCTCAAACACCTGAAGTACAGAGGAGCCAACATCACGTGCGGAGACCGATTTTGCACCGCTTCGCAACCTATGGAATTGGCAGCGCATTGTTGGCAGAACATCTTTCCCAGTTGTAGGATTTATAAACCGGATGGCCGCATGACCTTTACTCAGCGTTACGTCACGGCCTTCCTCCTCCAGTAGAAGCTGTTCGCGAAGCGCTGCATCCGTGTGTACCCACCGATAGGCCGGCAAAGGGGAGCTTGGCTCATCATCCAGACTGCTCAAGGGGCGGATGCTGGGATGTCCCCAAAGGCGCTCTGCACGAGATAGATCCGGTGTGGAGAGGTCAGACACCACCTCTGGGCCAAATTCAAAAAATCCAATATCCATCTGTTTTCCAAATGGAATATCAAGCCCGTCAAGCCAGACCATCGGTTCAGTTGCGATATTTTGATGCCCGTGAAATTTCCAGCCCGGTGTCAGCAAAAGATCACCGCGTGACATGCGTACGGGGTCCCCATCCACCACCGTCCAAACGCCTTCACCTTCGATCACAAAGCGAAAAGCGTTTTGAGTATGACGATGCTCTGGTGCATTTTCCCCGGGGCCTAGATACTGCACTGCGGCCCAAAGTGTTGGAGAGATATAGGCCCGCCCCGTGAGGCCTGGGTTAGAAAGCCCGATTGCACGCCGCTCCCCACCACGCCCCACGGGGACAAGGTCACCAGATCTGACCGCCATTTTATAAAGCGCTTCCCAATCCCAGACATGCGCTACTGCCTCTGGCTTTGGGTGGGGTGGCATGAGATTGGCAGTCTGCGTCCAAAGTGGGTTGAGGTGATTATCTTTAAAATCCGCGTACAGCCGATGCAGCTCTGGCGTATCCTCAGGCTGTTGTTCATGGGGTGGTTGAGCAGCTTTATTCTTCATTTTGTAGTGCGTCCTTGTCCTTATGAGTGTAATTTTACTGGCATATGGGTAAATCCACGAAACCGTGCCAACGGAAGCCGCGCAGCCTTTCCATTTGCGGCTATTTTGGGAAACCGTCGGAATATTTTACTAAGTGCGATACGCCCCTCCATGCGGGCAAGTGTTGCGCCAAGGCAGACATGGATACCAGTGATAAAGGCGATATGTTTGTTGCGTCGACGCGTGATGTTGAAAGTGTCTGGGGCTTCAAATGCGGCAGGATCGCGGTTTGCCCCAGCAATTGAGGTATGGATGTAGGTGCCCTTTCTTATTCTATGATCTTCAAGGTCGATATCTGCCCTGGCTTGTCGATTACCGATTTGTAAGGGACTTTCAACGCGCAAACACTCTTCGACAGCGGTCGTAATCAAGTCCGGGTTTTCTATCAGCAGGCGGTGTTGCGCTGGGTTTTTTAAGAATAGCCCAACTGAATTGCTAACAAGGCTGGTGGTTGTTTCGTGGCCAGCATTAAGAATAAAGATACAGTTTTGGATCAATTCCTCTTGCGTCAGAACGCGCCCCTCATGTTCTCCGAAGATCAAACTTTCAAGCACTTCTCCCTGTCGCGCGCCATCAGGGTTGGCGCGGCGGTGATTGATTAAGTCATTTAAAACATTACTGAATTCGCTGACCGCCTGATTGCCTGCTTGCATGCCTTGTTCAGATACCACAGGGTCCAATGCGCCAAGAATGGAAATCGAATAGCTTCGTAATTTTTTGCGATACTCGTCTGGAATACCCAACATGAACGAAATGATTTCGGTTGGTAAAATCATCCCAAAATCAGCCACCATATCAATTTCATCCTTCTCTGCGATGCTATCCAGCAATTGATCGACGATCCGATGGATCAACTGTTCCATTTCGCGCAATTTGCGTGGCGTAAATGCGCCTGAAATAAGCTTGCGCACGACGGTATGATAGGGCGGATCGTTGAAAATTAGACTGTTTGTATGATGATTAAACAATGGGCACTGACCGAATTTTGCTCCAAAATACTCCGTCTTATCAGAAAGCATATCATGAGATCTATATACTGCGAGGCAGTCTTGATAGCGTGTCAAAAATATAGATCCATCAGAATTATAATGCACGGGGCTTTCGCGTCTGAGCGCTGCGAGCATCGGATAGGGATCGTTGATGAAATCCATACAAATTGTGTTCAAGTCGAAATGTGTAATATCAGGCAATTTAATTCCTATTCTGGCGCAACCTTCAATTATAACACATTGAGCCTACATCAGCGCAGTTTTATATCAATACCTTGTTTACGTGGCCTGATCTTCTGTTAAGATCGAAAAAAACAGGGAGAATAAAATGAAAAAGTTGCTCGTTTCATTGTTGGGGGGGACGTTGCTTGCGACGTCTTCAATAGCAGCAGACGTAAAAATTGGTTTTGTAACCACTTTGACGACACCGGCGGCAGTGATCGGCAAAGACATGGAAAATGCCGTTAACCTTGCGATAGAGCATTTGGGCGGCAAGGCTGGTGCGCATGATCTGGAAGTAGTCTTTGGCGACGATGGATTTGCACCGGACACCGGGAAACAAGTGACAGACCGTTTGGTTAAGCAAGAAAATGTGGATATCGTAGCGGGATACATCTGGAGCCATGTTCTTTTGGCATCACGTAAATCGGTCCTTGATGCAGGTAAAATCCTAATTTCCTCGAATGCTGGTCCCTCTCAGATGGCTGGCAAACTTTGTAATGAGAATTTCTTCTCGGCTTCATGGCAAAACGACCAAACACCTATGGCTATGGGCGAAGTTTTGAACAAAGCGGGCGTCAAATCGCTCTATATCATGGCGCCGAACTATGCGGCTGGTAAAGATATGGTCGCCGGACTTGAGCGCACGTTCACTGGCAAAGTCGTGGGGAAAGACCTAACAAAATGGGGTGCGGATGCGCAGCTTGATTTCTCGGCAGAACTGGCCAAAGCCAAAGCTTCAGGTGCGGATGGGATATTTGTTTTTTATCCTGGTGCTGCAGCGGGCGCTTTCACCAAGCAATATCACCAAGCCGGCTTGAAAGACTCCTTGCCCTTGTATTCCGTGTTCAGCATTGATGGGATCTCCTTGCCAAAGCTACAAGCAGCGAATTTCTCCGGTATTGTTGGATCAAAAGTGACCCAGCAATGGGATCCTTCGCTTGATAACGCGGCTAACAAGAAATTCGTGTCTGATTTCAAGGCAAAGTTTGGCAAATATCCGAGTTTTTACGCAGCTCAGTCATATGATACAATTAATATGATTGCCGCTGCTGTGGAAAAAGTTGATGCTGATATGTCTAATATGGATGGTCTGCGCGCAGCGCTGAAATCTGCGGATTATGCTTCTGTCAGAGGATCTTATTCTTACGGTGCGAATAACTTTCCGGTACAGAATTTCTACTTGCGCGAAGTGGTTGTCGATGACAACGGCGACTGGACCACACAGGTGGTTGATACAGTTCTGACGAATCACGTTGATCCGCATGTCGGCGACTGTAAGCTGAAGTAAGGAAAATGCGGTAGGTGGGTGCCAGTCACCCCCCTACGCTTTTTGCGGTGCATACCAAGGCGAGAGGCTTTCTTGGACACAACACTCCTTGTCATTCAGCTGTTAAACGGGTTGCAGCTCGGGATATTGTTATTTTTGGTGGCCTCTGGGTTGACCTTGGTTTTTGGTATTCTTGATTTTGTTAATCTGGCCCATGGTGCGGTTTATATGCTTGGCGCGTTTATCTGCGCCTCTCTGACCTTTGTGACGGGAAGTTTTGTTTGGGCGGTTTTTTTTGCGCTGCCTCTTGTTGCAATTGCCGGTTATCTATTAGAACGTTTTATCGCCCAACCTCTTTATGAACGCGACCATCTGGACCACGTGCTTGGTACCTTTGGGGCGATACTGGTGATTGATACCTTGGCTCATCTTGTTTGGGGGCCGGCAGGGATTGCAATCCCTCTGCCAGCCTATTTGGACGGACAGATTGAAATTCTGACTGAGATCGTTGTGCCGACTTATCGCCTCACCATTATTGCTGCTGGTTTGTCCGCTGCGGCGGGGCTCTACTGGTTGGTGAATTTTACGCGGCTTGGTATGCTTATTCGGGCAGGGGCGTCCAACCGGACCATGGTTTCTGCGCTGGGAGTGGACATAAAAACACTATTTTCACTGGTTTTTGCTTTAGGTGCGGTGCTTGCGGGGTTGGCGGGTATGTTGATCGCACCTATCACAGAAGCCTCTCTGGGAATGGGCAACAACATCATTATCACAGCTTTTGTTGTGATTATCGTGGGAGGGATCGGTTCCATGAAGGGCGCATTTTACGCCGCACTTTTCATCGGGCTTATTGACACGCTGGGGCGGGCCTTTCTCGATGACATTTTCAAACTCTTTATGTCCAGCGCTGCGGCTGAAAACTCTGCGCCTGCATTGTCTTCCATGCTGATCTATATTTTGATGGCACTAATCCTGTCTATGCGACCGCAGGGCCTTTTCCCACCAAAGCTGCGATGATTGTGATGAATCCTACAAAGAACACCACAAAAAGAGTTGCAAAAGTCGTAATTTTGGTTGCGGTATTGATTGTGCCGTTGATGCTCAGCACATTTGGATTTACTTTTTATCTGGACCTTGCCACACGATTAAGCATTCTGGCGATTGCGGCGGTGGGCTTGAACCTGATACTTGGCTACGGCGGCATGGTGTCATTTGGTCATGCGGCCTATCTTGGCATTGGCGCCTATGCAGTTGGAATTCCCGCCCATCACTGGCTTTATGGTGGGCTCAATATGGTCGCTTCTACCAATGGTTTTTTACAAATTGGGTTGGCGATTTTAGCAAGTGCACTGTTTGCTTTTTTGACTGGCCTTGTCTGCCTTAAGGTCAAAGGCGTATACTTTATCATGATTACAATGGCCTTTGCCCAGATGCTGTATTACCTCTTGGTGTCGATTTCAGAATATGGTGGGGATGATGGGCTGGTGATTGATACAAGGTCAGAATTCCCTCTTATTTCTCTGGATGATCCGCTACAGATGTTCCTCGTCTCTGTGCTAAGCTTATTTATTATAATGTGGGGGGTGCGCCGCATTGCAAAGTCCCAATTTGGCATGGTTCTGGAGGGGATCAAAGGCAACGAAGCTCGCATGATTTCCCTCGGGTATAATACATTTCGCTATAAGCTAGTGGCCTATGTCATTTCTGGCGTGATCTGCGGGTTTGCTGGCGCCCTGTTGGGAAATTTCACCACTTTTATCTCGCCAGAAATGATCGACTGGGCTCGCTCTGGGGAATTGATGTTTATGGTCATTTTAGGGGGCGTAGCAACCACAATGGGTCCCCTTTTGGGAGCGATTACGTTTATTGTGGTCGAAGAAGTGCTTTCATCACTCACAATTTATTGGCACCTGCCCTTTGGTTTGATGTTAATTGGCATTGTTCTTTTTGTGAGGGGAGGGTTGTCCTCTCTCTTAGAGCGAGGACAGAAAACCGATGACTGAGTTGCTAAGCATCAAAGGGTTGAACAAATCCTATGGCGGCGTAAAAGCAACTGATGACTTAAATCTCTCCATTTTAAAAGGAGAGTTACATGCGATCATCGGCCCAAACGGTGGGGGAAAGACAACACTGATCTCGCAGCTTTGCGGAAATGTGATGCCTGACAGCGGTTCAGTGCATTTTTCTGGGCGCGATATCACCACAATGAGCGAACACAAACGCCCACATTTGGGTATGAGTAGAACATACCAAATCACCTCCCTCATTCGTACGATGAGCGTCTTGGACAACTTGCAACTCGCGATTCAAGCTCAAGCTGGGCATTCCTTTCGGTTTTGGAGCGATGTACGTCGCCATCAAATTGAAAGAGAGCGCGCAAGCTCTTACGCGCGTCAGGTTGGCCTAGAGGGTCAGATCCAATCCCGCGTGGATAACCTTGCCCATGGTGAACAGCGCCGCCTTGAAGTTGCGATGGCATTGACAAGTAATTCCTGCCTTCTTTTGCTTGATGAGCCTTTGGCTGGGCTTGGCGGTCAGGAAGCGGCAGAAATGATCAAGCTTTTGGATAGCTTAAAAGGTCATAAAACAATGCTACTGATCGAACATGATATGGATGCGGTCTTTTCCCTTGCAGACCGCGTTTCGGTTCTAGTGTATGGTCACATTATAGCGACTGGCCCGCCCGAAGACATTCGGCAAAACGCCGAAGTACAGCAGGCCTATCTGGGGGAGGCATAGCAATGTTAAGCGTCTCAGATTTGGTTACCCATTATGGGCATAGTCAAGCGCTTTATGGTGTGAGTTTTTCACTGACTGCTGGCGAAGTTGTTACCCTTTTGGGACGCAATGGCATGGGAAAGACGACGACCATAAATTCTATCATGGGCATTGTACCCAAAACTGTGGGTTGTGTTGAATTTGAAGGCACTGATATATCATCTTACCCCAGTTATAAGGTGGCGAAACTGGGGATTGGGTTGGTTCCGGAGGGCCGTCAGATTTTCCCAAATCTGAGTGCCCACGAAAATCTTATCGCAACGGCGCGGGAGGATATTTCACAGATCTGGGGCGCAGAGCGTATTTATGATCTCTTTCCCGAATTGGCTGCGCGCAAAAACAGTATGGGAAATCTGCTTTCGGGGGGTGAACAGCAAATGTTGGCCATTGGCCGTGCTCTTATGACCAATCCCAAGTTAATGATTTTAGACGAGGCAACTGAGGGCCTCGCGCCATTGATCCGCAAAACAATCTGGGAGTCACTGGACCGAATTCGTTCGGATGGTCTGGCGATCTTAATAATTGATAAGAACCTTAAAGATCTAATGAAATTGGCAGATCGTCATCATATCGTCCATAAAGGACAGGTCGTTTGGACTGGGACATCGCAAGAATTGGAACGTGCTGCGGATATTCGTGCAAAGTATCTTGGCTTGTAAGGTCAATACGCGCTAAACAGACCCTTTTAGCATTTCGAATTGTCCACTCTGAAAAATGTAGGACATAGGCGTACAAAGGTACTGACACATTCCCACATCATTCAGTTGACCCACGAAACGATAAATGTTGAACTAATGCGGAAGAACATCTGGTGTTTCTGGCTGATAACGGGTCACCGTTCAAATTAGCTTTGACGAAGTGCTTTCAGAATTTGGAGGAACAAAGGTGGCGCAAACGTTATTTATTCAAATCCGTTGTAGGCCGGGTACGTCTTATGAGGTCGCTGATGAGATCGGGCTCCGCGAATTGCACTCAGAACTTTATTCGGTCAGTGGAAACTTTGATCTTCTCCTAAAAATGCGTGTGGCCAATGACGAGGACATTGGCCGATATATCAATGACAACTTGCTGAATATCGACGGTATTGAACGGACAAATACCATACAAACATATAAAGTGTTCACGCGGTAATCTCTCAAACAACGATTTACATTTTTGCTATCAGCTAATGAGGAGATTCAGCGTGTCCCCAGAGCACCGGGAAACCGTTACCGAAAGGTGGGCTATCTGATCAATAGGCTTATGGGTACTTTTATTGAACGCCTTGAATTGGCATCCTGAGGGATATTTTTTGCTCAATGCCGATGGTGCTTTTACTGTATAAAATCAAATGATCTAACGTAAGTTTCTATTCCCATCGGCCATTTTTTTATCTTTATAATAATCTCGGTATACTGCCAGATGGCCAAACTGTGATAGTAAGAAATTCTTTCAAGGTAACTTCTTCTGTGATTCAAAAAGCGCTGTTTACCGGCGGGGTGCCCACGCGGTTCACTGCTTAAAGCCCTTCTTGGAGGCATGGAGTGTCTCCTGATGGCTCAACGCTCGCCTACACCGCTCGGCGGGATCGCATTTCGATATTTAAACCCCTCCGATTGAAGGTGTAGAGGAACGTAAGCTTGCCAAGTATTTTGATCATACTGACATACTGACTTACACGTCTTAAGGGGAATGGATCTGCTCTAACGTGGCTCGGGCCGGATTGATGGATTTATGGCGTATGTGTAAAGATGGCTTAGGTCTAGAATGCATCACAAACGACCAAAACGATGATTGGTTTTCGCACCGCTTATCTGATGGAAAAGTTATTCTTTATCTGTCCTGTGCCACAGATACGTAACGCCATCCGCGCAACAAAAATTTTGAATTACGCCTATTCTCGCTTGAGGATCACAACAGCTAAAAATTGCTGTTATTCTTTGACGGTCAAGGCTTTATTAATGTGCTTAGCTGGAAAAAGAATGGAATAAAGTTTGCATATTTGTATGTTCTGAACGATCCTTGAGCGTAGCAAAAAAACCTTTAACGAGGATAGACATGCTAAGCGCTATTTATTGCTTTGCAAAGGATTGGCCATAACGTTCGGCTGTGATATTGTTGATCCAACTGGAAGAGGCAGTTTTGTTTAGGTTACTAGTGGCTCTTTAGTGTTTAAAAGCGGGCACAGAATAACAAGATGAGCAAATTATCTGTCAATGAGGCGCTTGCAAAGGCGAAAGTTTATACACTGCAGGGCCAGAATGCCAAGGCGCAGTCTCTTTATGAAGCGATTTTAAAAGTCCTTCCCAAAAACCAGCAGGCACTCATGGGTTTATCGTCATTGAAAAGGGCGCGGCAGAGTCTGGATCAAGATCATCCTCCCTCGGAAGATATGCAGCGGCTGCAAAATCTTTATAAATCGGGGAAGCTGAAACAGGCATTTGATTTGTCACATCAACTGACACTACGTTTTCCGAAAGCCTATCTGGTTTGGAATATCCAAGGAGCGGCTGCGGCACAAATCGGGGACATGGGCTCTGCCGTTAAAGCTTTCCAAACAATCACCGCACTGCGCCCGACCTATAGTGCAGGTCATTTCAATTTGGGAAATTTATTTAAAGAGCTGGGGCAGTATTCAAAAGCAAAAAGAGCATATAAAGCAGCCCTATCGTATACTCCCAATTATCCAGAAGCACAGTACAATTTAGGAATAATATATGAGCTGCAAGACCAGCTTGTGGAGGCTGTTACCGCTTATGAAGAGGCTATCGCCCTAAAGCCGAATTTTGCTGAAGCCTATAACAACCTTGGCAATGTGCTAGCGTCGCTGGATCAGTCCAACGCTGCTCTTGAGGCTTATGAAAACGCGATCAGATTTAATCCCCAGTTTGGTGATGCCTACAATAATCTTGCAAAGCTATTGATCAAATTGGGAAATACCAAAGACGCAATTGAGATGTATCAGAAAGCGTTAATATTTGAGCCGAAATCGGCGGAAATATTATATAACTTTGGAAATGCGCTTCGTATTTCTGGAATGGGAAAAGAAGCGCAAGAGGCATTTGAAAAGGCGGTCGAAATCAAAACAGATTATGCCGAAGCATATAACAATTTGGGTCTTTTGCACAAAGATTGGGGTCGGCATAGTGACGCTGAAGAAGCTTTTCAAACTGCGCTGCGCCTAAACCCCGCGCAAGATGAAGCAAAATTTAATTTGGGTAATGTGTTACAGGAGCAGGGTAAAATAGACGCTGCGGTTACAGTCTTTGAAGACCTGCTAGAAACTAGTCCCCAATATGCCAGTGCCTACAGGGCATTAAGTGCGTTGATATCCTATCACGACAAACATCCTCATATGTCTAAGGTTGAGGCTGTTCTGTGCGATGATCAGTTGAGCCAAGAGCAAAGATGTGAACTCCACTACGCCTGCGCGAAAATGAAAGAAGACATGGGCGAACTTCAAGAAGCCCTTGAACATTATGTCGCTGGGGGCCAGATCAGAAAGAAGCTGTTGCGCTATGATCTGGCAGAGGACCAACAGTTTTTCTTAAAGGTTAAACAGCATGCGGTAGGGATCCGCGATCAAGGCATTTTCCCGATTCCGGATCCCAAAATGCCCACCCCAATTTTCATTCTGGGTATGCCACGTTCTGGCACAACCTTGGTTGAACAGATTTTATCTTGCCATTCTGAGGTTCAGGGAGGTGGTGAACTTCCTTTTCTCCGGCAGCATGCGGATGGGCTTCATTTTGGTCGACAAATTGTTACGTCGGGAAAACTTGATGTTCTTAGAATGTCTTATCTCAATGATCTTGCGAAGCGCTCGCATGGCAAGGGGTTCGTCACCGACAAATTACCCCATAACTTTTTGTGTATCGCCCTTATCCGTGCGGCCCTGCCAGAGGCCAAAATTATTCATCTTTGCCGCGACGCCAGTGCAACATGCTGGTCGAATTTTAAACATTATTTTTCGACTGCCGGATTGGGGTATAGTTACGACCTCAGCGATGTGGTGGACTACTTTAGTCTTTATCGAGATTTGATGGCGTTTTGGGAGCGGAATTATCGTGATACCCTTTATCATCTGGATTACGAGGCCCTGACCAACGATCAAGAAAATGAAACCCGTAAATTGCTCCAATATGTGAACCTACCTTGGGAGCGGGCCTGCTTATTACCGCATAAAAATACCCGAAGCGTGCGCACTGCTTCCCAGCAGCAAGTACGGCAAAAAATCTACCAAGGCGCTTCAAAAAACTGGGAAAAATTTAAACCCTACTTAAATGGGGCTTTTAATCCATTGCATGAATTTTAAGCAAGTATGGTGACTAACGCATGTGAGTGACGCATCTATATTCAGGGCTTTGAAATCTTGAATATGAGATAGGTCATCGCGGTTATACGGTGGTTTTGATTGTAAGCTTTCTCTCCTTTACCTTTAGGAAGAGTGTGTTCGTGTTGCTGACACGATGTCGCGCGAAGACCCCTCTGCCTTGATCATTCCACTGTCTCCGCCAAGAATTTTAGTCAATGAAAATGGGTTGGGATCCTGCTGAATTCTGGCGGTGTGCCGGTGAGACATAGCTTTGAAACCAGACCTCTAGTGCCTTTGGCTGGTTTTTCTGACGCGCCAATAAATTCGCGTCTGCTTTTTTATTTGAAGGGGATACTCGTTGGGTCCTGATTGATATCTCAGAACAAGTCAGATTTTGTATTGGGGTCGGGTCAAGCCCAGTTTCATGAATTAAGAAAACAATACCATGAGGTTTCTATCAAAGTAAAGAAAACATCGGCCTCATAATAAAATGACAAACGGCGCATTTGAAAAGCCTCTGACAATAAGCTTACTGAAGATGCTCTATTTTATGAGATTTTATCTTTCTAACGGTGGACGGTAATCTAGATAAGCTTGTTGAATGGCGATCTGATCGGCGATAAATTTCGCATCATGCCAAACACCCCAAATAAAGGAGGATCCCCGCCGCGACAGCCACGGTAGCCCAACAAAATATAGGCCCGGCTCATTTGAAATCCCGCGAGAGTGAAGAGGGCGTCCACGCGCGTCATATTCGCCGATATCAAGCCAGCTAAAATCCAGCTTATATCCGGTTGCCCAGATGATGGACGTGATATTCTCTTTTACCAGATCCAAAGCGTGGATAGGGTCTTTCAGACATTCTGGATCTGGCCACGTTTTGCGTGCTTCCGGGTCTTTGGGAAGATCGAGGTTATTAAGGCGTACAAATTCATCGGCTTCTTCCAAAACCGATAGGTAATTTTTATCACCATGGGCGATATTGTCTTGAAGGTCGTCGGCAAAGGTTAAAACGTCATTCTCATAGGCGTGCGTCATACCAAGAAGTACCATGCCGGAGGCCGCGAATTTTCGAAAATCTATGGTGTGCCCACCACCTTGGCCGCTGACGGCAAAGGTCACATGTTCGGTACCAGGCGCTGGGGTGGGCATTTCCCATTTACCCAAAACGCCTAGCCACCAGACATTGTCGCGATCCCGATAGCGTCTTGGCGGTCGGTCGTGGGGACTGATGGAAATGTAGGTTTTGCGTCCGCTTTCCATAAGTTCTTGCGCAATTTGTGCCCCCGATGATCCCGCGCCGACCACCAAAACAGCGCCCTCGCGCAATTGTTCTGGATTACGATAATCTGCGGAATGCATCTGCTGAAGACCTGCGTCCTCAGGAATGATTGGGGGCATGACGGGCGTTTGAAAGGCACCGGTTGCAGCAACGATATGCTTAGCTCGATAGCGTCCTGACGTTGTAGTGACGTTAAAGCCGCCAAAAGCGTTGTCCCGTTTAACGTGGGTTACGTCAACGCCGCATCTCACAGGTGCTTTGATAAGTGTGACATAATCCTCGAAATACGATACGACAGCATTTTTGGGCACAAATGCTTCGCCAGACTGCTCTTTGAATTCAAGAGCTGGGAACCGGTCGTGCCATGCTGGGCCGTTGGCGACCAAGGAATCCCAACGCTTGGTCCGCCAGCTTTCGGCAATGCGATCCCGTTCGAAAACAACATGTTCGATGCCATGGGCGCTTAGATGTTCGCTTGTCGCGATGCCGGCTTGGCCTGCACCTACGACGACTGTATCGATTTCTGTTACTGACATTACGACGTTCCCGAGCAAAGAGGCATTAACTCCTGCAGTATTTATAAGATTTGAACTGCAGGACAGAAAATTCAATTTCACCAAGCAATGATTAGGCTGAAGCTAAAGTGCCCAATGCCAATACCTATCAAATTCGCGATCTTGATTTCATTTGAGCACTTGAAGTCAAGGGTGAGTCGGCATCATAGTTGCTGACAGGTTTTCAATTGCAAAGAGACTGTCTCATGGCGCATCAACGCATTCGCAAATTCAACACCAAAGATACATACCCAGAACAAAAGCTGGAAAATGATTTATGTCAGGCTGTGATCACGCAAGGTGGAAAAACTGTTTGGCTGCGCGGACAATGTCCGCAAAACCTCGATGATGCAGTGAACATCGAAAGCCATGATCCAGTGGAACAAACACATAAGGTCATGCAGAATATTCGCCAGTTGATCGAAGAAGCCGGTGGATCGATGGAACATCTCGTAAAAGTCGTAGTTTACATCACAGATGTCCGCCACCGTGAGGCAGTCTATCGCACTATGGGTGGATACATCAAAGGGGTGCATCCGGTTTCTACGGGGTTGGTTGTGCAGGCGTTGGCGCGTCCGGAATGGCTGGTGGAAATTGATGGCACGGCCGTCATTCCAGAAGGGTACCGGGCATGACCTTTTCTTTGGTGGCGCGTTGCGCTGAGACCGGTATGTTCGGGATGGCTGTGGCCTCTTCTTCGCCAGCCGTGGCGGCGCGTTGTGCTTATGCGCGGGCAGGTGTCGGTGCTGTCGCCTCCCAAAATGTCACGGATCCGTCGCTTGGTCCGAAAACGCTTGACTTAATAGAAAGCGGATTGGATGCCCAAAGCGCAATTGTGGCAATAAAAAAAACAGAAAAGTTCCTTGAGTATCGTCAAATATTGGCTGTGGATCGTCTGGGAAACACCGCTATTCATTCGGGTGAAAATTCGCTTGGGATTTGGGCGCAAGCAGAAGGAGACAACGTCGCTTCTGGGGGGAATTTACTGGCGAACGATCAAGTGCCAGTGGCGATAGTTTCAGGTTTTATCGTAGCGACGGGACATATCGGGGATCGCCTACTAGCGGCTATGCATGCAGGTCTTTACGCAGGCGGCGAAGCCGGTCCGATTCATTCAGCCGGCATGAAAATTGTCGATAATGTATCTTGGCCTGTGGCTGATTTGCGGTGCGATTGGACCGCGAATTGTCCGATACGGACTGTTGAAACCGCTTGGCAGGTCTATAAACCGCAAGTGGATGTTTACAAGCAGCGTGCTTTAAATCCGAGTGAGACGCCGTCTTACGGTGTGCCAGGAGATGAGTAAGTTACGCGATAAAGAGGCTTGTTGAATAGACAAATATAGGCCGGCACTGATTAGACGGGGGAAGGATGCTCAGATTTACTTTGCGGCAATTAGAGTATTTCGTCGCTGTGGGCGAATCCGGCTCTATTGCGGTTGCCTCGGAAAAGGTGAATGTCTCCTCGCCCTCCATTTCTGCTGCTATATCGCAGCTGGAAGAAGAATTTGGCCTTCCCCTTTTTGCACGCCAACATGCAAAAGGATTGTCACTGACCTTGGCAGGCAGGCAGATGATGGAGAAAGCAAAACGGGTCTTAAGTGAAGCAGAGTCCATGATTGATCTGGCTGGGGAAATATCAGGCAAAATTCAAGGTCCTCTGTCCGTAGGGTGTATGTTGACCTTTGCACAGGTGGTTTTACCAAGCCTCCGCTTGAGCTTTGAGCGGCGTTTTCCGGAAGTGCGATTTCGACAATATGAATTGGATCAGGCTGCAATTTTCACCAATCTGCGGCGCGCAGAGATTGATTTGGCGCTAACCTATGATCTGGATGTGCCAAGCGACCTGAACTTTCAGGTGCTTGCTTCATTGCCACCCTATGCGATGTATGGGGAAAATCACCCGCTTGGTGAACAAACCGCTGTTTCTATAGAGCAACTGGCGCCCTATCCGATGGCTCTTTTGGATCTGCCCTTAAGCACTGATTATTTTCAATCGTTCTTTGTCCAAGCAGGGGTCAAACCACTGGTGACAGAACGCACACGTGATATGGCCGTTTTGCGCAGTCTTGTGGCCAATGGCTACGGGTATTCAATCGCGAATGTGCGTCCTTTGAACGATCGTTCCCCTGATGGAAAACCGCTGCGCTTTGTGCCAATCATTGGCGACGTCAGGCCTATGAAAATGGGCATCTTGACTACGCCGGAGGCGGAAAATGTCAATGTAATCCGCGCCTTCGTGGAGCATTGCAAAACCGAATGCATTAGCGATGCAATTACAGGGTTGCGAAAAAAACTTCATGAAAAAAACGCTTAGCCTCGCCCTA
This sequence comes from uncultured Alphaproteobacteria bacterium, assembly GCA_913051655.1. Lineage (GTDB taxonomy): Bacteria > Pseudomonadota > Alphaproteobacteria > Rhodobacterales > Rhodobacteraceae > LFER01. The sequence goes on along the minus strand of CAJXHI010000030.1, from coordinate 9,055 downwards.
ATCAGTGCTTTTATAAGACCAACTTTCTTTCTAACCTGCGGTCATGGGATGAACGAAGCAAGATAACGAAACAAGAGGCTATAATGCGCGATCCTCGTTACGATGTTCTGTTTGAGCCAATGAAAATTGGACCGGTGATTTCTAAAAACCGCTTTTATCAGGTGCCCCATTGCAATGGTGGTGGATATAGGGACGCGTCTGCAGCCGCTGCTATGCGTGGCATAAAATCGGAAGGTGGTTGGGGAGTAATCTTCACAGAGCAATGTGAAATGCACCACAGTTCTGAGATCACGCCGTTTATTGAATTGCGCCTTTGGGACGACAAAGACATCCCCATGCTCGCCAAAATGGCAGATAAGATGAAAGAATACGGAGCTTTAGCAGGTATTCAATTGGCCTATTCAGGGATCAATGGCCCCAATCTTTATACCCGCGAAGTACCTCTCGCTGTAAGTGCCGCACCTATTCGAACTTTTACAAACGACCCGGTACAGGCCCGCGCCCTTGATAGACAAGATATTCGCGATCTTAGACGGTGGTTTGTGAATGCAGCCAAGCGATCCAAATTAGCGGGTTTTGATTTGATTTGTCTCTATGGGGCGCATGGATTTGGGATTTTTCAACATTTTTTGAGCCGTGCCACCAATCAACGCAGTGATGAGTATGGCGGTAGCCTCGAAAACCGATCACGCTTCGTCAATGAAGTGGTGGGAGACATGCGCGATGCTGTTGGCGATACCATGGGACTGACCCTGCGCGTGAGCTTGGATGAAACAATTGGGAAACTCGGATTTTCGAATGCAGAAGTGCGCGATTTTGTAGAAATGAACAAAAACCTGCCTGATCTTTGGGATCTGGCACATGGAACTTGGGAAGATTGTTCCGGTCCCTCCCGATTTGTAGAAGAAGGCGCGCAAGAAACATTGGTGCGGGGTATTCATGACCTTACCGACAGACCCATTGTTGGGGTTGGGCGGTTCACCTCACCTGATGTGATGGTGCGTATGGTCAAATCAGGTTTGCTCGATATGATCGGTTGTGCGCGCCCCTCAATTGCTGATCCTTTCCTGCCTAAAAAGGTGGAAGACGGCCGTATTGAGGATATTCGCGAATGCATAGGGTGTAATATATGCATTACGGGCGATATGACCATGTCAATCAGTCGATGTACGCAGAACCCGACCTTTATGGAGGAATGGCGAAAAGGTTGGCATCCTGAGAGGATGAATGCAAAAGGAGCAAGCAATAATGTTCTGGTGGTGGGGGCTGGTCCTGCGGGTCTGGAAGCGACCAAAGCGCTTGCGGAGCGCGGTTATGATGTGGTGCTCGCGGAGGCGACGGAAATTCTTGGTGGACGCGTCGCCCGCGAAAGGCATCTGCCGGGCTTAAGCGCTTGGGGACGTGTGGTGGATTACCGTGAATTTCATATCAAGAAAAAACCAAATGTGGAAGTATACTTAGACAGCGCACTTGATGCAGATGCGATTCTAGAGTTTGGATTTGAACATATTTGCCTTGCCACTGGATCAGCATGGCGCCGCGACGGGGTGAGCCGGCAACATGTTGTGCCTATGCCCGTGAGCAAAGCTACCAACGTGTTTACGCCCGATGATATCATGTCAGGCGTCCGTCCAAGCGGCCATGTGGTAATCTACGATGACGATCATTATTACATGGGTGGTGTTTTGGCGGAATTGCTCGTGAACGGAGGATGTCAGGTAACCTTTGTCACGCCTTCGGCTTATGTTTCAGATTGGACAGTCAACACACTGGAACAACATGTGATCCACCGTCGGTTAGCGGAACTTGGTGTAAAAATAATATTAAACAGAGGCTTGACTGTGATTTCTGATGATCATGTAATATCTAACTGCGTCTTTACGGATACGATAGAGCGCTTTGAATGCGACGCGGTGTTGATGGTCGCCTCCAAAATAGAAAACAACGGCCTTTACCTTGATCTAAAAGTACGGGAAGCAGAATGGGCAGAGGCTGGCATCACATCTGTTAAACTCATTGGAGACGCCAATGCGCCGGGACCGATTGCATGGGCGACCTATGCGGGACACCGCTATGCACGCGAATTAGACGAACCCAACCTTGGCGATGCATTACCATTTCGCCGCGAAATTACAGAGCTTGCAATCGATTAGGAGCGTCCAGCGTGTCAGTTGTCGAAGAAAACTTGGAAATACTTGTCGGCTTCGACACAGTCTCGTCTAAATCAAATCTTGATATGATTAATTATATTAAAGAGTTTTGCGGTGCACGCGGGGGCCAAGTCGATCTCATCCCAAATGCAGCGGAGGATAAAGCTGGACTTGTTGTGCGTTTTGGGCCCATGCAAAGTGGTGGCATTTTGTTGTCTGGCCACACAGATGTAGTGCCAATAGACGGACAAGAGTGGACACGCCCACAGTTTGATTTAACTCGCGAAGACAACAGGCTTTATGGACGCGGAACCACAGACATGAAAGGATTTCTTGCCTGTATGCTGTCTGCGGCGGATTTGGCTGCGAAATCCAAGCTTACCAAACCGCTGACGTTGGTGTTTTCCTATGACGAAGAGGTCGGTTGTATCGGCATTGAGGAGATGAAGTCAGTGTTGAAAGCCAAACTTCGTAACCCCAAACTTTGCATCGTGGGGGAGCCAACGGAAATGCAGGTGGCGGTCGGTCATAAAGGAAAAGCAGCTTATCGTGCAATTTGCCAAGGGCAAGCTGGACATTCCGCATTAGCTCCGAATTTCGTGAACGCGCTTTTTGTGGCATCGGATATGGTCGATGCGCTGCGCGCACTGCAGTTGCAATACAAGGAGAACGGCGCACTAGATGCGTATTATGATATACCCTTTACAACCTTTCACGTCGGAAAACTCTCAGGAGGACGGGCGCTGAATATTGTGCCAGATCGTGCAGAAATAACCTTTGAAAGTCGTTACCTTGCACAAGACGGCGAGGCCCGTGTTTTTGCTGATATCACCAAGGCCGTGGATGGGATCAATGCAACGTACAGGGACGCTCTTAGTGCAGACGCCATCCGGCTTGAGACTGTATTCAGCTATCCGGGGTTAGACGTTTCAGAAACAGCCCTTGCGACGCAGGTTGCACTTGGCTTGGTGGCCAACAAAAAAATCAGCAAAGTTTCCTTTGGTACCGAGGCTGGTATTTTTGCTGAACTTGGTATTCCAACGGTCGTGTGTGGCCCCGGATCAATGGCCGGTCAGGGACATAAGCCTGATGAATTTATCACTCTTGATCAGCTCTATAGCTGTGAAACATCGCTAAAGCAAAGCATTGAAATGCTGAAATGACATCCCGTTATAAGGAATTGAAAAATGGCAAATATCACTTTCAGTGCAACGCAGATGGCCTGTAGTTGGGATAATGATGACAATATTGCGCGCGCTGAAGCGTTGGTTCGTGCCGCGGCTGCCGACGGGGCGCAGGTCATTTTGCTGCAGGAGCTGTTTGAGACGCGATATTTCTGCCTTGAGCAAGATCCGAAGTATTTTTCTTTAGCCAAATCCCGAAAGGATAATCCACTGATCCAGCATTTCGCATCGTTAGCGAAAGAGCTTGGTGTCGTCTTACCTATTTCCTTTTTCGAGCGCGCGGGTCAGGTATTTTTCAATTCGCTTGTCGTCGCAGATGCGGATGGTACGATCAAAGGGCTTTACCGCAAATCCCATATTCCGCAAAACCCAGGATATGAGGAGAAATTCTACTTTTCACCGGGGAATACGGGGTTCCAAATCATCGAAACTAAATTTGCCAGACTGGGCTGTGCCATTTGTTGGGATCAATGGTTTCCTGAAGCAGCCCGCGCCATGACACTTATGGGCGCTGAGGTGCTGTTATATCCAACAGCGATTGGCTCCGAACCTGAGGCGCCCACATTGGACAGTTCGGCACATTGGCAACGGGTAATGCAAGGGCATTCGGCGGCCAATGTCATTCCGGTGGTCGCGTCAAACCGAGTTGGAAAAGAATCGGGAAAACGCTCTGAAATTACCTTCTACGGATCATCATTCATAACCGATTTCACCGGCGAAAAAATCACCGAGGCAGACAAATGGAAGGAAACACATATTTCGGCCAGTATTGATTTAGAAGCGGCATTGCGCTACCGCGAATCTTGGAGTATTTTTCGTGATCGACGTGTTGATTTATACGGATCTTTGAGCGCTTTATAAAGCTTAGCGAAAATCGCAGATTTCATACTTGATGCGCTGATTATTTCCTTGGGTGCGGCCACGTTTGAAAACGATCCGATTAGTTTCTTTAAAATTAAAAATGATGATTACCTGAGTCTTGGGGCCAATATTGCCGCTGGAGGACTGCCGGCATTTTTTGGGATGGAAGGCGGGTATGATATTGAAGAAATCGGCGTCTACACTGTGAATACCATGATTGTCCCTGAAAACGCAGTCTAAGAAGGCCACCATATGCGGGTTTTAGAACGGCACATTATTTCCGGCCGCTTTGTTTTTGAGGAAATAATCTGTGCCCAGCCCTAGGCAACTTTTTCCCGACGCAGTGCTTGGGCCATGCAATGGATGCCGCCGCCTGTCTTTGAAATCTCTGCCGTCTCAACACATGTGACATCAAAACCACGCGCCTTGAGGTTTTCGCTCAGCGTTGTCGAAGCTGTTGGTACGATCACGCGGTCCCTGCCAAGGGACATCAGGTTACAGCCAAGTTCCATTGTCTGGCGGAAGGGAACATCAATAATATCGTGCCCCTTGGCTTTCAGCCAATCCACAATTCCCGGATCTGTACAATCCAGACATACAGCAGTGAGCTTTTCTGCGATCGGTACGACCATTAAATCAATATGCACATAGTATTCGTCGAAAAAGGCAAGGCGGACTTCCCATCCCTCGGCTTTAAACCAGCTTGCAACTTGGCGTGCGCCCTCTTCTTGGGTTCGCGCCCCACCACAACCGATTAGTACGCAACCCTCTTCTATGACATTAAAATCGCCCCCTTCAAAAGTGCCTGCCGTCACCATATCGTAAATCGGGACGCCAAGCTTTTCATATGCGCGGATTGCAGCATAATTTTCCCCCCGCCGCCACCAATTGGCCATGGCGGTAATAATCGCCCCATAGGGCGTCATCACACTGGAATCACGTGAATAGACCTGCATGGTCAACTCGGGTTCTGGGTCCAGCATATGGATGTTTACGTTGTGATGGCGGTAGGCAGAGGCAAGCTCTGCATGTTGGGCTTGTGCCGTTTGGATATCGCATGGGTTATCACGCAAATACTTGCGCGATAGGCTTGAGGTTGCCCTGTGATATAGATGTGCAGGTGATCCCAGCAAAACATCTGTCAAGAGATCGGTTTCATTACGAAATCCCCAGTTTGACAGAATGGGCGTTCCTCCATTCACGCTGCGCCGGCGCAGGGTAAAAGCATCTTGGGCCATATCTTGTCAACCTCCTTTTGAATATGTTCAAACCCTAAACTGGCTTTTTATCCCATACAAGCGCTTCGTTTGGGGCGGGGCATATTCAAGAATGCCAAATTGATCTTGGCCCTGTCTGAATTATATCTACCCTCACAAACGAAAAGTCACAGAACATATAAGAAATGACAGAATTCATCCCGAGCAGAGCAGAGGCGCTTCGTAAACTTTCCGAATTCGCACCTAAGGCTGGCAGTGCCTATGCAAAGCTTCGAAATTACGACCATGGTCCAGGTGCGCATAGTGATATATCGCAACTGTCGCCTTATATTCGCCGGCGTAGCGTTAGCGAAGCCGAAGTGCTGAACGCTGTACTCAACCGTCATTCTCTGAAATCTGCTGAAAAATTTGTACAAGAAGTTTTTTGGCGCACTTATTGGAAAGGCTGGTTGGAAATGCGTCCCTCTGTTTGGACATCCTATCAAAATGATCTTGCACAATTGTCCAATCAAATTGCGACGCAATCTGGATTACGTCAAAGGTGGGAGGATGCCTGCCTTGCGAATACAGGGATCGATTGTTTTGACGCTTGGGTGGATGAAATTGTTAACACCGGATTTTTGCACAATCACGCCCGGATGTGGTTTGCTTCAATTTGGATATTCACGCTTAACTTGCCATGGCAATTAGGGGCAGATTTTTTCTTGCGCCACTTGTTGGATGGAGATCCAGCGTCAAATACGCTAAGCTGGCGATGGGTTGCGGGTCTGCAAACTGTCGGGAAGACCTATCTTGCGCGAGCTGATAATATCGAAAAGTTTACAGAAGGGCGGTTTCGCCCCGTTGGACTGGCAAAGGTTGCACCTACTTTGCGCGAAAAAGCCCAATACACCCGTCAACCTCCTCCGGCCCAAAAATCTTTTGATCCGAGTTTAGCAAGCCTCTTCCTGCTACATGAAGAGGACATGCAGTTGCGTAATATTGTAGAAACATTCGATCACCCGTTAGGCGCGGCACGCATATCACGCTTGCATCGGTTGAGCCCTTTTGAAATTTCAGAAAGTGTGACGAATTTTGTGGAGGCTCTTGCGCAGGATGCTGTAATACGCTGGCAGGATCGAATTGGTCCGGTTCATTTGACCAATACAGCCGAAAATATTCTCGATTTGGCGCAAAAGTTATCTGCCAAACAAATCGTTACCCCATATGTGCCTTGTGGTCCAGTGCATAGTTTTTTGCACAAACTGACCAAAGAGGCAGACAAGATTGGAGTAGATGTGGTTCCATATATTTCGGAATATGATAGGACGTGTTGGCCCCACGCAACGCATGGGTTTTTCAGGTTTAAGGAACATATTCCTGACCTGTTGGCGCGCCTTTCGTTATGAAACAACAAAATGTATTGAGCTAACCCTGTGGCAGGATTGCTTTTCCAAGCCACGCTGGAAACAAGGATACTAGAACGATGTTAAAACCGATCTTCTACCTTAGCTTTTTGATCCTATTTCATTTTGCGCAGCCTGCGCAGGCGAATGAAAGCCAAAGCCTTTTAGATGATCTGTCTTCTGCGCAAACGCTTGGTGAGGCACAGCCGATCATCGCTGCTCTTTGGGACGCTTGGACAAACGCACATCAAACTGACGAAGAAAAAGGTCTCATGCAGAGGGGAATGTCGGCCATGAACGCAGGCCGGCTTGACGCGGCTGAAAAAATATTTGGTGATCTGATAGCAGCGAATACGGAATTCACTGAAGCATGGAACAAGCGAGCAACAGTACGCTTCATGCTGTGGAAATTTGAAGAATCACGCGCTGATGTAGTTGAAGTTCTTAAACGAGAACCGCGCCATTTCGGAGCGATTTCCGGCCTTGGTATGATCAGTCTACGCCTAGGTCAACTGGAAGAAGCGATGCAATCTTATGAAACACTGCGTAGTGTTTTTCCTGCTAGTCCAGAAGCTGAGCGTTATATTCCAATCATCCGCAAAGAGCTTGGTATAACGGATTTATAACTTTGCATTGGGTAGGTCTAGCATGAAGGCCTAGCAGTAAAGTGACATCTTGTGCCGTTAAGTATGCTAATGAAAGCAAATCCCTTGACGTTGTGGAATAGCTTAGGGAAAGTACTGTCATCTGATAGAGGAACGAAGGCAAATGTCTGAACTTGTTAAACTTTTCACAGACTGTGCGTTGCGTGGCTTAAGCCTTTGCAACCGGATCGTGATTTCTCCAATGTGTCAATACAGTGCCCATGACGGGTATCTTGATGCATGGCATAAAATTCACTTGGGGCGGTTTGTCATGGGGGGCGCAGGGTTGATTTTTACCGAAGCGACAGCCGTTCAAAAATCAGGGCGGATCACCCATGGATGCCCAGGACTTTGGGAAGATGGCCAGATCGCGGCGCATTCAGAAATCACTAGCTTTGCAAGAACCCATGGCGCGGCCTCAGCCATCCAATTGGCCCATGCTGGTCGTAAAGGAGGCATGCAACGGCCTTGGTATGGGAACAGTTTCTTAAAAGAGGAAGATCATGTGCGCGGTGATAATCCATGGACGCCATTGGGACCGTCCCCCATTCCTGTTGATGATGGATGGCCTGTCCCACATGAAATGACAGTTCAGGATATTCAGGCTTTAAAGGATGATTTTGTAGCCGCAGCAAGACGGGCAGAGCGTGCCGGTTACGATGTGGTAGAGATACATGGTGCGCACGGTTATCTTATACATAGCTTTCTGTCCCCTATCTCCAATCACCGCAAGGATGCCTATGGGGGGAATCTGCAAAACCGGATACGTTTGGCGCTTGAGATCACAGATTCTGTAAGAGCGGTTTGGCCCGATCATCTACCACTGTTTTTTCGGGTATCCGCGGTTGATGGATCTGCAGATGGTTGGCAGATTGAAGATACGGTGTATCTTGCAAAAGCGCTCAAATCGCTTGGAGTAGATGTGATAGACTGTTCGTCTGGCGGGATTGCTGGTTCTGCGACCACGGGAAATTCGGGCCTACGGCAACCCGGCTTTCAGGTGCCCTTTGCTGCGTTGGTCAGAGAAAGTGCAAGCATAAGCACAATGACCGTTGGATTGATCACTCACGCAAAACAGGCTGAATCCATTTTGCAAGAAAATCAGGCAGACCTGATTGCGATTGGACGAGAAGCTTTGGCCAATCCGAATTGGCCTTGGCATGCGCGTCAGGCATTAAACGAAAAATGCCAGTACCATCGCTGGCCAGAACAATCAGGCTGGTGGTTGGAACGACGGCAACAAAGTTGTGATTTTTACACGGAATGATGGTAATCTGCGCACCTAGCCATCTGCAAATATCAAGTTATTTGGTGAAACCGGTGAGATCCAATCAAATCGAGTGGTAATAAGGTTGGTCTACATCGCTTGATTTAATGAAAAACGTTTTTAAACATTGGATGCTGTCACGGGAAAAAGGTTCCGTGCTCTGGTATTATATTTCAAAAGCTTGTGTCTTGTTTGTGTTCATCTGGGTGGAAAAAGAGGCTAGTGAGCAAATTGCGTGATTTTTTGCAATTCGCTCTTGTTCTTTCCTTACATATGAATGTACACCCATGCTCGGAGACGTGGCCGAGTGGTCGAAGGCGCTCCCCTGCTAAGGGAGTAGGCGGGAA
>CAJXHI010000029.1 GCA_913051655.1 uncultured Alphaproteobacteria bacterium | reverse complement strand
TGCAGTAGGGATTCAGCTTATGACGCCGGAGAGTACAGAAATCGTGGCAGCTCAAATATTCATCCCTTAACGAACGGGACTACCGATTAAAGGTACCGCAGAAACATCGTTCAAATGAGCAGGCTCGTCAACGAGCGCAGTCAGAAATATCGGTTGAACACCTTGACCCTCCAATTCGCCCAATATTCATTGCATTCGCGAGAAATATAGCAAAGCCTTTAGGATTCTTACACATAGAAAACATAAAGCAACTTTTACTAGAAGACAGGGTTATTGAGGGTTGTTCAGCTAAAAAACCAACCCGCTCCGCGCCGCGCCAAAAGACTTCACGCTTTCCTTTTTTTGAAAAAATATTGCAGATAAGTGATTGCAGATTTTTGTATTATGTTTATCCAAAGCTTTTATGATTGTCTTTAAGTACTACGGTAAATTTGGATTGTGTAGTCTCATGACCGATAGTTTTGCTCGCTTTGATGTTTGCACACTTAGTAAAGATAAATCTGCAGCGACCGTGACCGGGCATGGTCCGAAGCTCTATCAGAGGAGCCTCCGCAATGATGTTGATATCAAGGCAGGCACCAGGTGCACTAGTGCATCAAAGTGGGCGGCCTTTTATAGATCCTTCGTGAGATCCTTAGCGCGATTGGATGGGCGTGAATGAAACAGTTTTTTACTAAGATACACCCTTCACCATTCTGCCGATGGGATTTTGTTCCCCGGCTACGATGCCATTGGTGCCGACCTGCCACCGCCCACGATCTATGCAAAATATGGCGTATGGATGTATGAAATGCCTTTCCAAATATTAAGTTCAGGCTTTTCGTGGAGGTCTATGCGCAGAAACGGTATCTTTCCGAGCGTATTTCAGTCAGAAAGGTTCTTACAGAATGGCGGACATATTTGCCTCTTCAGATGCCCTTGAAACATCCAAGCTGGCGCAATTCGGCATGGATCAAGAGAAAGCCGTGGTTTGTGGCCGAGGTTATCGCCGCTTTCGCCAATCTTTGGTGGAGGTTTTGATGTGACAGAAAATAGCCGACTCGAAGTATTGGCTCAAGATGTAAGTCATTCTCCTGCGGATCAATCCGCAAGGATGCGGTTTTTCAATGCCTTTCTGGATTCCGAGCTGTGTTTGCTGCTGAGCGAGGACGCCGGCGAGGAGACGGTTTCTCCAATCGTGGCCACGCATGAAGGCGCAGAACACGTGTTCGTTTTCGCAAGCGAAGACAATTTGGCGGAATATTCGGAAAAGGTTGCCCCATACGCTGCCCTGTCTGGGCGGGTGATCGTGGACATGTTGGCGCAAGCAGGGTCGGGAATTGCATTTAATTTTGGTCTGTCATCCTCGGAGCTGATCCTCACAGCTGAGGAAATCACATGGCTTAATGGGATTGCCGCAGAGGCACCTGACACGCATGAAGCGCGTCCAACGGCTTTTTTTTCGCCGGGCAAAGAGGGTAAAATCCTGACCACAGTTTTAATGGAAAAGCTCCTATCTGCGGCTGCATTGGCAGATTCGTTTTGGCTGACTGTTGTGGAATATGATAATCATTCTAGGAGCGTGCTGCTAATCATTATTGATGCATGCGAAGAAGCGGAAGCGGCCCTCGCCAAGGCAGCGCTGGAAGCGGTCGCCTTAAGCGGATTTGAGAACTTGCCATTTGACGTGTCCTTTTTAAACGGACAGGACAAAGTGGTTGAAAGTGTAAAACGTCAGGGTCGCCCGCTGCTGTTTCCTGAACGTCCCACCAAAAAACCACATCAACCTTCTATCCCCGGTATGGATCCCGCAAAGCCACCAAAGTTGCGTTGATGCTTAAAACGATGGAACGGGTTTAAAAAAATCTAAGTGACTGGGCTCTCAGCTTACAATAATTGTGTGATGAAATATAAAATATACGTTTGGTTAGGAGAACCTGCGCCCCATCTTTTTAATTCACGGGGAACAAGCGCTGGCGACGTTATGTCTCATCGCGATCAATCGGTCAATTCCAAGCTTGAATATATCCAGCAAGTTGGCTACGCATGATAAAAAGCATAAAGCTTTAGGGAGAAAATCGTTGGCAAGCCGCATTAGTGAGGACAGCCTTCTGCTGTCCATACCAGCTTATTTGCGCCACAATTCCAAGAAGCTGCAGAACGCACCTGCATTTCGCGAGAAGGAATTTGGCGTCTGGCAAACGTGGACATGGTCAGAAGTCGAAACAATTGTAACTGATTTTGCGTTGGGCCTTTTAGATTTGGGCGTTCGAGAGGGTGATTTTATTGCAATTATTGGTCGAAATCGGCCTACACTTTATTGGTCGATGATGTCCGCACAGATGATTGGAGCCATTCCAGTACCGTTGTATCAAGACGCGGTTGCTGAAGAAATGGGTTACGTCCTTGGACACTGCGGTGCGGGTTTTGTTATTGCAGATGATCAGGAACAGGTCGACAAAGTTTTAGAAATCCAAGACAATTTGCCCGCCTTGGAGCGGATGATCTACATTGACCCACGCGGAATGCGAAAATATGATCACAGCAAGCTCCATGAATTTAAGAAAATTCAGAAAACTGGAAGTGAAGCGTCTCAAGACGCAAAGATGGAGCTGGAGCGTCGTTTCGGAGCGTTGAGCTTAGACACAGTTTGCGTGATGCTATACACATCTGGGACGACGGGGCGCCCCAAGGGCGTTGTTCTTAGCAATCGTAATATCATAGTTTCTTCGCTGAATTCATGCAAGTTTGACAATTTGACTGACAAAGAGGAAATCCTTTCCTACCTGCCAATTGCATGGGTCGGCGATTTCATTTTTTCATTTGGTCAAGCCGCAGTCGTGGGCTTGCGGGTGAACTGCCCTGAAAGCCGTGAGACTGTTTCGGCAGACCTCAGAGAAATTGGCCCCTCATATTATTTTGCGCCACCGCGTATTTTTGAGACTATGCTGACGGCAGTTGTACTACGCGTAGAAGATACGGGAGTGTTTAAACAGAAGTTGTATAGATATTTCATGGAACATGCGGCCAAAGTTGGTGCACCGTTGTTAGATGGGAAATCTGTTGGCCTTTGGGATAACATGAAGTATCGTTTGGGTGAGTTTTTAATTTATGCACCCCTTAAAAATGCACTCGGATTAAGCCGGGTCCGGGTTGGTTACACTGCCGGTGAAGCAATTGGGCCGGAAATCTTTGATTTTTTCAGATCCCTTGGCATTAACCTTAAGCAGCTATACGGTCAAACTGAGGCTTCTGTTTTCATTACAGTCCAGCCGGATGGTGAAGTGCGGTCTGACACGGTTGGCGTGCCGGCACCTGATACAGAAGTGCGCATTGGCGATAACGGAGAAGTTTACTATCGATCACCAGGTTCTTTTGTTGAATATTATAAGAACCCTGAAGGCACAGCAGAAACCAAAGACTCTGAGGGTTGGGTTGCGACTGGGGATGCAGGCTTTATCGAAAAAGACACGGGGCATCTTCGTATTATTGATCGGGCGAAAGATGTCGGAAAACTTTCAACGGGCGAAATGTTTGCGCCCAAATATGTTGAAAACAAGCTCAAGTTTTTCCCGAATATCCTTGAGGCCGTTTTATTTGGTGCAGAGCGTGACCATTGCGTTGCATTTATTAACATTGACATGAACGCGGTGGGCAACTGGGCTGAACGTAATAACATCGCGTACTCCAGCTACCAAGAGTTGTCTGGTCACGCTAAGGTGCTTGGAATGGTGCAAGAGCATGTGGAAAGCGTCAATAAATCAGTATCTGAAGATGAAATGCTGAAGGGTTGCCAAATTCAACGCTTTATTGTTTTACACAAAGAACTTGATGCAGATGATGGCGAAATGACGCGCACTCGCAAAGTAAGACGTAAGTTAATCGGTGAAAAGTTTCACGATCTAGTAACGGCACTATACGATGGAAGTGACAGTATCTACACAGAAACTGAGGTCACTTACGAAGATGGTCGCAAGGGTAAAATAACCGCCACTTTAGAAATCCGTGATGCTGCTGTTGTTGCCAAGTCACAACCAATGGCAGCAGAATAGGGAGGCATCGGGTGAAAGACCAAGTAGAGGGCTACGTGACCGACGATGGACGCCACATTGGCGGCATCATAATGGAAATGAAAAACATAACGCTGCGTTTCGGCGGCGTTATAGCGATTCACAACGTGTCTTTTGATATTCGTGAAGGAGAAATTCGGGCAATTATCGGCCCAAACGGCGCAGGCAAATCATCTATGCTAAACGTCATCAATGGTTTTTATCACCCTCAAGAGGGAGAAGTATGGTTCCGAGGCAACAAACGCCCATCTATGAAGCCGTATGAGATTGCAGAACAGGGCATTGCTAGAACTTTCCAAAACATCGCGCTTTTTAAGGGCATGACGACTGTTGAAAATGTGATGACCGGGCGACAATTGATGCTCAAGAAAAACTTTTTATGGCAGCTTCTTCGAGTGGGACCTGCGCTGGAAGAAGAGGTAGAACATCGCCGGCGCTGTGAAGAAATCATCGATTTTCTCGAAATTCAGGCTATCCGAAACACGCCCGTGGGCAGTCTGCCATATGGGCTACAAAAGCGCGTTGAGCTTGCGCGAGCTTTGGCAATGGAACCAAAGTTACTTCTGCTAGATGAGCCGATGGCCGGCATGAATGTTGAAGAAAAAGAAGATATGTCGCGCTTCATTCTGGATGTGAATGATCAATATGGTACCACAATCGCCTTAATCGAACATGATATGAGCGTTGTTATGGATCTTGCGGACCGAGTTGTAGTTTTGGACTATGGAAAGCAACTCGCTGACGGCACACCAGATGAGGTCCAAAAAGATCAGGCGGTTATCGATGCATATTTGGGGGTAGAACATTGATGGGCAGTTTCGTTTACAGTATTCTCGGAGATCCCTTCGTCCAGATGTGGCAAATGCCCGACTTTTTCATTCAAGTCATTTGGGAAGGATTTGTGTCTGGTGTCCTCTATGCGTTGATTGCTTTAGGATTTGTGCTTATTTTCAAAGCATCGGGTATCTTTAACTTTGCCCAAGGTATTATGGTTGTTTTTTCCGGTCTTACACTCGTAGGATTGCATGCGCTTGGTGTGCCAGCTTTTATTGCGTTATTTACTACTTTAGGCGTAATGTATGCTCTTGCATTTGGCGTGGAACGTCTAGTCTTACGAAATCTCGTAAACCAACCGGACATTATTTTGTTCATGGCAACTATTGGACTAACAAATATTTTGATTGGTGGCGGGCAGTGGATTTTTGGCTCGGAAACTAAATCAATGATTACTACAGAGCTTTTGATTCCAACTGGTTCCTCCGTTTGGGAGCCAAACGGTGGGCTTGTGATTTTTCAGCATATTGATATCGCAGCGGCAATAATCGCAGCACTTTTGATCGTCAGCCTAGCCTTATTTTTCTCTAAAACAAAAATTGGTCGCGCGTTAAGAGCCGTTGCTGATGATCACCAAGCCTCCCTTTCCGTTGGAATCTCTCTTAATCAGATTTGGGTTATTACGTGGTTTGCCGCAGGCATAGTTGCGCTAGTTGCAGGTATCATGTGGGGCGCGCGTTCGGATGTGAGTTTTTCTCTTCAGATCATTGCGTTAAAAGCTTTGCCGGTGCTTGTACTTGGAGGATTTACTTCCGTACCCGGTGCAATTGTAGGTGGTTTAATTATCGGGATAGGTGAAAAGCTATTTGAGATCTACTGGGGGCCACTTTTGGGATCTGGAGTGGAAGGCTGGTTTGCATATGTTATCGCGCTCGTCTTTCTTGTTTTCAGACCACAAGGTCTGTTTGGCGAAAAAATTATAGAGAGGGTCTAAGCGATGTTTTTTAGAGAAGCAGGACAATTTAAGACTTCCTATAATGAGTATTTGCAGGCTTTTCCCTTACGAGAAGATCGGATAGGTATCGCCATTTGGATTGCATTAGCGGTTTTTTACGTGCCGTTTTTCGGTCTTCCTGGGCTGGAATATACCTTTGCAATGAACGCAATTATGATCCCAGTTGCAATTTTCACTATTACTGCATTGGGACTGAACATTCTCGTTGGTTTTACAGGTCAAATTAGTCTTGGCACAGGTGCGTTTATGGGGGTAGGTGCCTATGCTTGCTATAAACTTACAACTTATTTTCCCGATGTGAACATAATAATTATCATTCTAGCCAGCGGCTTTGTTTCAGCTGCAGTAGGCGCACTTTTCGGTCTGCCAAGCCTTCGAATTAAAGGATTTTATTTAATTGTTGCAACGCTTGCAGCGCAATTTTTTCTCGAGTGGTGCTTCATCCGTGTAGAGTGGCTCTATAACTATAATCCATCTGGGGCTATCGAAGTTCCTCAAAGAGAGGTGTTCGGCATAATCGTCACGGGGGCTGCTGCCTCCCCGGCCACGCGATACCTTGTCGTTCTTGGTATTCTTATTTTCTTGACCATCATAGCCGGAAACCTTGTCCGTGGTAGGGTTGGTAGAAGTTGGATGATGATCCGAGATATGGATATTGCCGCTGAATTGATCGGGGTTCGACCATTGCGTGCAAAATTATCGGCTTTTGCTGTTTCCTCCTATTATTGTGGCGTTTCTGGCGCACTCATGGTGTTTCTCTGGCTTGGAGCAGCTGAGGTGGAAAGCTTTGATGTCAATCATTCTTTTTTGTATCTTTTCATGGTTATTTTTGGAGGTCTAGGATCTATTACAGGTTCCTACATGGGTGCAGCATTTATTTGGACTTTTCCAATACTTTTAAAAGAGCTTGGAAAAAGAGTGTTTGATATTGACTCTATAGTTATGGAGAATGTTTCACTTGTCGCTATTGGCGTCTTAATTGTGTTCATCCTTATTAAAGAGCCGCACGGCCTCGCACGGTTGTGGCAACTTGGGAAACAAAAACTCAGAATTTGGCCTTTTGCACATTAGGGTCGATTTTAGCCGTTGGCTTAGAGGAGCCGGTCCAATGGCAGAAAAAATACGGTTCCAAACTAGGCTGTGGCTTTGAGATGCCACATTCTTAAAGGGAGAGTGAAATATGTTTAAAAAACTAATCACGGGTGCTTTAAGCGCTGCAATAGCGTTCGGAGCATCTTATACCGTAGTTCATGCAGACGACGAACTATACATTCCGATGTTATCTTATCGCACCGGACCATTTGGTGGCAACGGTACACCTTTCGCAAATGGTTTTCATGATTATTTAGCTATGCTGAATACGCGCGATGGTGGTATTGGTGGTGCAAAACTTGTAATGGAAGAGTGCGAAACCGCTTATAATGCTCAGAAAGGCGTTGAGTGCTATGAGGCAACAAAAGGTAAAGGCGCTCTTGTATATAACCCGCTTTCGACGGGCATTACCCTACAGTTGATTCCAAAATCACCAGTGGACAAGATCCCAGTACTTCAAATGGGTTATGGCCTTTCTGCAGCTGCCATGGGTGAAACTTTTCCTTGGACCTTTGCATACCCTACTTCTTATTGGTCTCAAATGTCGTCTATCCTAAAGTACATCGACATGAATGGTGGACTGAAGGGTAAAAAAATCGGCTTTATCTACCTTGATGTTGGTTACGGACGTGAGCCAATTCCTCTTCTCGAACAGCTGGCGCCTGAAATGGGCTTTGAACTTGCTATGTTTCCCGTTGCTGGTAAAGAAATGCAAGCGCAATCTGCTCAATGGCTCAATGTGCGTAAAGAGCGCCCCGATTGGATGATTATGTGGGGCTGGGGTGCAATGAATGCAACCGCAGTAAAAGAAGCTGCCAAGACACGGTATCCATTGGATCGTTTTATTGGGAATTGGTGGTCAGGAGCTCATGCAGATTTAGTACCGGTTGGAGAGGCAGGCAAGGGGTATATTGCTGCGAACTTTTCAGGTATTGGAACAGACTTCCCTGCACTTCAGGATGTTATAAAGCACGTTGTTGACGCTGGAAAATCTCAGGCTGACCCGTCTACTGTGGGTAATGTTCTATACAATAGAGGACTATACAACGCTGTGCTTGTTTCAGAAGCTATTCGTGCTGCGCAAAAGTTGACTGGGAAAACTAAAATCGATGGTACAGACATGCGTTTAGGTCTTGAAAACTTTGTTTTGGATCAAGCTAGACTTGCAGAGATAGGACTGCCTGGATTCACGGGTGATGTTAAAGGAGATTGTAAGGACCACGAAGGTGCCGGCGGCGTTTTTATGCAGCAGTGGAATGGTTCTGACTGGGAAAAGATCACAGATCCAATTTCACCTATGACAGATGTTGTGCAACCACTTCTAGCTGCTGCGGCTGAAGCTTACAAAGCAGACAAGCCAGAGTGGAAGGGTCAGACCTGCGGTTAATCTTTTCACTGATTATGGTGTGGCCCGCAAGGGCCACGCTAAGCTTTTACCGTAAGGATATTGGAATAAATGTTGGACAATACTCATACTGACGAAACGTTATTGGAAGTCAGTAACGTAGAGGTGATTTACAACCATGTGATCCTCGTCCTCAAGGGGGTCAGCCTCAAGGTTCCGAAAGGTGGTATCACCGCCCTTCTTGGTGGTAACGGTGCTGGTAAGTCAACGACACTGAAGTCAATCTCTAATCTATTGCTGTCAGAGCGGGGTGAGATTACCAAAGGTTCTGTCAAGTATCGCGGTGCTGCGGTCGCGGGTTTGTCACCAGCGGATTTAGTGCGCAAAGGTGTTATCCAGGTAATGGAAGGGCGTCATTGTTTTGGACACCTCACTGTTGAGGAAAACCTCTTAACAGGTGCCTACACACGCAAGATTGGCCGCACGGAATTGAACCAGAATTTGGAAATGGTTTATTCGTACTTTCCGCGTTTGAGAGAGCGGCGCAAATCACTGGCAGGATACACGTCGGGTGGTGAGCAACAAATGGTGGCTATTGGTAGGGCCTTAATGTCAAAACCTGAGACGGTTTTGCTTGACGAACCATCTATGGGTCTTGCGCCCCAACTGGTTGAGGAAATCTTTCAAATTGTGAAAGACTTAAATGAAAAGGAAGGCGTGACCTTTTTGTTAGCGGAACAGAATACAAACGTCGCTTTGCGGTATGCGCACTACGGTTATATTTTGGAGTCGGGTCGCGTAGTTATGGATGGACCTGCAGTTGAATTGCGCGAAAACCCAGATGTCAAAGAGTTTTATCTGGGAATGTCTGATGAGGGGCGCAAATCATTTCGCGACACGCGCAGTTACCGGCGACGTAAGCGTTGGTTGAACTAATGCAACTAGAACGGAGTTAGATACGGCCGTACGGTTGTGAGTATTGATGTGCAGCGTATTTTTTTAAGGATATTGGGATGAGCTTTTTTGATGCGCTGGAAACACGAAGAGCAGAACAGCGGTTAGACGAGAATTTTATCGCACTGCGCGCACAGATAGCGCAAGCAAAAACACTTTCTGGTTACCAATCGAGCTTTTCTTCAGTCGATCCTAAAGCAGTATTAACACTAGGCGATCTCGCAAAACTGCCGGTTTTGCGTAAGTCGGATCTGACGAAAGCGCAAAAATCAGGCCAGACCCTGGGTGGATATAATGCGCGTGCGCTGAGTGATTTTGCGCATATTTTTCAATCTCCAGGGCCAATTTATGAACCTGGTGGTTTGGAGCATGACTGGTGGCGTATGGGCCGTTTTGCCCATGCTGCCGGAGTTGGACAAGGGGATATCGTACAGAATTGCTTTGGCTATCATCTGACGCCAGCGGGGATGATTTTCGAAAGCGGTGCGCGCGCTGTGGGGGCGGCTGTTTTACCTGCTGGGGTTGGGCAAACAGACCTGCAAGTGCGTGCTGCCGTGGACATTGGAACCACGGCTTATGCTGGAACGCCAGATTACCTCAAGATAATCTTGGATAAAGCGGCCGAAATGGGGGAAACGCTTTCGATCAGCAAGGCCGTTGTCGGCGGGGGAGCACTATTTCCCTCACTGCGTCAGGATTATGCAGAGCGTGGTATCGCCTGCCTCCAATGCTACGCCACAGCAGATTTGGGCAATATTGCTTATGAAAGTCCCGCAATGGAAGGTATGATCATCGATGAGGGTGTCATCGTTGAAATCGTCACACCTGGAACAGGCACTCCTATTCCAGAAGGAGAGGTCGGCGAAGTCATTGTCACAACGCTTAACACAGATTATCCCTTAATTCGGTTTGCCACTGGCGATCTGAGCGCTGTTTTACCGGGCCAAAGCCCGTGCGGTCGTACAAATATGCGGATCAAGGGATGGATGGGGCGTGCAGATCAGACAACAAAAATCAAGGGGATGTTTGTACGACCCGAACAGGTTGCAGCTCTTGTCGCCTCTCATGCGGCTATTGATCGAGCGCGCGTGATTGCCACCCGCGAAGGGGATATGGATGCGATGAGCGTTCAAATTGAAACCACCGCAAGCGAACCGAGCCTGTTTGATGATCTAGTCAAAAGACACCTGAAGCTCAAAGGTGTATTAGTTTTGGTTGCACCAGGTGCTTTACCCCGTGACGGTTTGGTAATCGAAGATCAGCGCAAATACGACTAATCTTCATACTTTGTCCCTTAAGCATCAAACGCTTTATGCGTTTTTGATTGGGCGGCTTAAAAAAAATTTCTCGACCGCTTCGGCAAACGACATTCAAAGTAACTTATTTTCTGTGTGTTGGTTTCATACCGCCACGTGCCACTGGGCCCCAGACTATCGTATTTTGACGTCAGCGCGCAGCATAGCGATTGGGATCGTAAGGCGACATGTCGATATTGGGTATCCTCTGGGAGATGATATCTGAAATCAAGCGCCCTGTTTTTGCTCCACCGGTCAGGCCTACATGTTGGTGCCCAAAAGCGGCGAAGATACCACTTTGAGCAATTTCCCCGATTAAGGGTAGGCCATCTGGTGTAGAGGGGCGAAACCCCATCCATTCTTTGCTGTTTTCATAGGTCAAATTCGGAAAAAGCTCAGAGACGCGTCGTCTGATCAGACGTATAGGCGCCTTGCTTGGACCAAGGTTGATGCCTCCCAATTCTACAGTTCCCGCACAACGCAACCCGTCAGCCATGGGGGTTACAGAGAATTTCCCGATGGTCATCATCATAGGATTACGGGGCATTTCGGAGGGAGATTTGTACATAACGTGATATCCCCGTTCTGTTTCCAGAGGAACCTTTAGACCTAATTTTGTCGCGAGGGGCTTTGACCAAATTCCCGCTGTTACGACGGCTTTGTTGCATTTAATCCGCCCCCTTTTAGTTATCACTGCGCGAAGCCCGTCACCGTCACGCTCAAAATCAATAACATCGGCTTGGATGAATTTTCCGCCCATCTCTTCAAAGGCATTTACGAGGCTTTGGACGTAGCCGTGCGGATTTTGGATGTGCCCTTGACCGCTGAGAACGGCAAGACATTGGATCATAGGGCCACAAATGGGCTCTTCGTCTTGCACCTCAGAGCCTGTGAGCACTTCTGGCGTCATACCAGCAGCAGATTTTATGGCCCAACCTGCGGCATCTTGTTCAAAAGCGGCTCGGTTTCGGTAAGCATAGCTGAACTTGCTATCGGCGATCCAATTCTGCGCTTTCGTGCCTTTGGTTAGTGATTTATGCTGTTCAACGGCATCTGAGAGAAGCGGAACAAGCGCTTGAGATGTTTGGCTACTAGTTGCGGATGTTGCATTCTTTAAAAAGGCGAACAACCAAGGTGTAAGTTTTGGCAGGTAGCGCCATTTAACAAATAAGGGACTCATCGGATCAATGAGATATCGGGGGATATTTCGCCAAAGGCTCGGTTCGTTTACTGGAACCAGCGCCCACTGCGCTAAAAGGCCTGCGTTTCCGTAAGACGCGCCCATACCGGGTTCGGATTTATCAAGAAGAAGAACGTCATGCCCACATCGACGGAGCCAGAGTGCGCAAGACGCTCCACAAATCCCTGCTCCAATAACGACAATTGGCTTTGACATGATGTCTCCTTTCCCATGCAACTTCTTTGATTAGAACAGGTTTTTATCACGAGGCAAATTATAAAATGTGAACGCTGCTTTTGATTGTCTTTTTCATATATTTTCTGTTTGAAGTGAATCGCGTAACACGTGGGGAAGTGTGAAATAAATCATCTAGCTGCTCTTCGGATAGAGCCTTGAATGTTTTTAAGCCTCTGACAATAAATGTTAACTTTGAAATTCTCTGGATGACTGCGCGGTCTATTAAGCAAATACAGGATCGTGGGGGGATAACAGCAGGAGGACAAAAAATGTCGGTAAAAGAGGCTGATAAAAATTTTGTGTATGATCCATCCGATCCCATAATAATGGCAGATCCCTTTCCCATTTATGATAAGTTGCGCGAAGAAGACCCGGTTCATTGGAGTCCTTGTTTGAAATCATGGGTTATTACACGATATTCAGATGTTCGTGACCCTTTGTTATCTGATAATTTATCTGTCAACCGGCTCACAAAATTCTACAGCAACTTGCCGCCTCGCCAAGCAGCGATTTTGAAGGATATCATTCATTACCTGAATTTGTGGCTGGTCTTTCGAGATCCGCCTGACCACACGCGACTTCGGCGGATAATGCGCCATGCATTTACGGCTGAAGCGATTGTACAAATGCGTCCAAACATTGAAGAGATATCCCAAATTCTCTTAGATCGTATCGACCGAAATGCCGTGAACAAGGTAGATCTTATTGGGGACTTTGCGTCTAGGTTACCAGCTTATGTCATTATGGATTTGCTTGGTGTACCGCGTGACATGATGGATGATTTCAAGAAATGGTCAGACGATATGTCAGTGTTTATAGGCGGTGCACGTAATTCATTGGACAAATATGAACGTGCCGCTGATGGCTGTCAGAAAATGGCAGCGTATTTCCAAAAGCTGATTAAGGAACGTCAAGCAAACCCTCGACTGGGTTTTTTAATGGATTTGATAAATGCTAATGAAGAGGGCGATACGCTTTCTGATGATGAATTGGTCGCTTCTTGTATTCTCATTCTCTTCGCAGGACATGAGACCACGACAAACCTTATCGGAAATGCCGCGCGTCTGATGCTTGAATATCCGGATCAACTGAACCAACTTTTGGCAAATCCGGATCTCATCCATAGTGCGATAGAAGAAGTCATGCGCTTTGACGGCCCCACAAATGCACTTGTGCGCGTCGTATCAAAGGACCATGAATTGCATGGCAAGCAGCTACACGAAGGTGAACGTGTGTTCGTGATGGTAAACTCGGCCAATCGCGATCCCCGCGCATTCGTAGCACCGCAGGTTTTTGACATTCGGCGTCAACAAAACCGTCATTTGACATTTGGCCAAGGCATACACGTCTGTATGGGTGCAAAACTTTCTCGAGAAGAGGGCAGAGTGGCTTTACAGGCACTTTTGAAACGGTTCCCTTATATGGTATTGGATCCCGACGACACGCCAGATTGGATCGATGCAATGGTACCCCGCGGCATGAGCCGCTTGCCAGTTGTTGTAAAACCCAGTCATTGAAAGCGGAGCTACACCTATGAAACGTGTTATCTTTGAAAAATTTGGCCGACCTGAGACTGTTGTCAAAGTGATTAAAGAGCCTGATCCGCTTCCAAGCTCTGATCAAGTTCGCGTTCGAAATCATGTCATGACTATCAATCCAGCTGACTTACTTTTGATAGAGGGCCGCTATGGTGCTGAGCCTATTACGTTGCCCGCAACACCAGGTGTCGGTGCTTGGGGAGTTGTTGATGCAATCGGTGAAGATGTTACGCTTCTTGCGATTGGGGACGCGGTATTGCCGATCGGCGGTGGTTTATGGTCTGATACAGTGATTGTTGATGAGCGGATGGCCCCAAAAGCCCCGATCGGTGTAGATCCAGAACAAGCTGCAATGATGCGGGCAAATCCAAGTACAGCGTATTTAATGCTTACAGATATAAAGTCTCTCAAGCCGGGTGATTGGATTGTCCAGAATGCTTCAAACTCAAACGTTGGACGGATGGTTATCCGATTTGCAAAAGAAATGGGTCTGCAGACAATCAATATTGTACGGCGTGCTAACGTCATTGACAGCCTGAAAGAGGAAGGTGCTAACATTGTTATAGTAGATGATGGCAGGCAGGACTTAGCCTTGGCAATCAGAAATGTGTCAGGAGGGCCGCCAAAATTAGCCTTTGACGCCGTCGGCGGAAGGGCAACCCACGCGCTGGCTGCATCACTGGCCGACGGAGGAACTCTCGTTGTCTATGGATTGCTATCTGGTGAAGAAAATTCAATAGCTGCAAGTGATCTTGTTTTTCGCGGAATTGTTGTCAGGGGCTTTTGGCTTGCGGATTGGTTTGAAACCACTTCCAAGGATAAGCTCACAGATTTAAACGCTTTTCTTGCTAAAAACCTCGCCATGGGATTTCTTCACACCAAGGTTGAAAAACGTTATCCTCTCAGCAAAGTTGATGAAGCTGTCGCCCATGCGGGACGGGCTAACCGGTTTGGTAAAATAATTTTAGTGGGAGAACATAATGCGTGAAGTTTTTGTAATAGCAGCATCATGTACCGCCTTTGGCAAAAGACCTGCTGATAGTTTTAAGGATCTCACACGAGAAGCCTATATGGACGTTCTTGACGATGCTGGTTGGGAAAATGGGGATGCCATAGAACAGACATGGTTTGCCAATTGTGGCATGGGTACTTTCGGTCAGCGAAATATTCGTGGTCAGGTTTGTTTCACGCCGCTTGTGGGAGAGGGTTTATTTCCGGAACGTATACCAATCATTAACGTAGAGGGAGGTTGTGCGACGGCGTCAATGGCATTCCATGGCGCGTGGAAAGACGTTGCTTCTGAAGATATGGATGTCTCCCTTGCGATTGGTGTGGAAAAAACTTTTTTCCAGGAGGACGCCGCAAAGACCATAGAAATCTTTGAAGGTGGTATAGATCAGATAATTCCAGAAGAGTGGCATGCGTATTACAGCAAGCGTGGCGAAGAAAGCGGAAAGCCATTTGATCCAAATTCTGGCGGCGGTACGGTATTTATGGACACCTATGCGATGCAGGCGGCATGGCATATGAAGACATGGGGTACCACGCAAGAACAGATCGCAATCGCAGCGTCAAAAAACCATTGGCACGGATCTATGAATCCCAAGGCGCAGTATACGTTTGAAGTGTCTATTGAAGAGGCGTTAAAGGACCGAGAGGTATCTTTTCCAATCACGAGGTCCATGGCTGCCCCGATTGGGGATGGAGCATCGGCTGCAATCTTAGTATCAAAAGACGTATTGGTGCGTCAGCCCAAATTCATTCGAGATCGTGCTGTTCTTGTGCGCGCATCTGTTTTAACAGGGGGTAAATACAGGCGTCCATCAGAACCCAGTTTGAGCCGCGTGGCTGCGCAAAAAGCCTATTCAAAATCTGGTCTAACCCAACATGATGTTGATGTATTAGAAGTACATGATGCAACATCATTTTGCGAAATTTACCAGCTAGAGATGCTAGGCTTTGCAAAAGATGGGCAGGGAGGGCGCTTTGTTGAAAGCGGTGCAACGAAACTTGGAGGGCACTTGCCCGTTAACCTGTCAGGTGGACTGGTCTCCAAAGGTCATCCTGTCGGCGCCACCGGTCTTTCTATGATCTATGAATTAATGCTGCAATTACGGGGCGAAGCTGGGCAAAGACAAAGTGATCGTGCAAAAATTGCCTTGGCAGAAAATGGAGGCGGCGTCATTGGATTTGACGAAGCGGCCTGCTCTGTGGTTTTGCTTGAAAAGACCTAAAGCTTCATTGCTCCAGTAGCACTACGAGTTTAAAAATGCGTATTAGGGTTCTAAAGCAAGTCACGCAGTAGATTTTTTCCAGTACGGCACTCGCAGCTCTTTCTTGATGACTTTTCCTAGCGCGTTTCGTGGAAGTTCATTACGAATTTCAACTTTTTCAAGACGCTGGAACCGTGACAGTCGTTCATTTGCCCAATTTTTGATCTGTTCTGGGTCAGGCCTTGACCCTTTGGTAGGAATGATGAGCGCAAGGCAGGTTTCACCCCATTTTACGTGTGGGATACCAATCACTGTAACATCCAATACATCCGTATGCTGGCCAACGATTGCCTCTACATCGGTTGGAAAGACGTTGAAACCACCAGAAATGATCATGTCCTTTTTTCTGTCCAAAATTTTAAGAAAACCGTCTTCGTCTAAAACGCCAATGTCACCGGATCGAATGAATGACCGACCTTGCTCATCATACCAGATTAGCTCTTTGGTAAGGTCGTCCTGATTATTGTAACTATGCATTATTCCAGCCCCATAGCCGGCAATTTCCCCAGGCTTACCAGCAGGCACTTCATTTCCTTGATCATCCAAAATACGCACCTCAAAGCCTAAAACTGGTGTTCCGACAGTATCAAATTTGCTTGCGTGTTGATCGGGTTTCAGCATTGTTGCAAAGCCTTCAGAGAACCCATAAAGCTCAAACAAACCTGGCGAAATTTTCTCGATGATCTCTCGTTTTGTGTCGCGACGCAGAGGTGACCCAGCCGACAAAACCGTTACTAAACTGGAGAGATCCGCTTGGGCCAACTTAGGCTGTTCCAGAACCATCAAAAACTGGGCCGGCACCATAAAGGTATGAGTAATTTTTTCCTTGCAGACAATTTTCAGGAATTTTGCCGCATCGAAACTTGGCATTATGTGCAAAGTGCCTCCGGTAAATAGGATCGGAAGCATCATAAGCCATGTTCCGTTCGAATAGAGGGGTGTAGTCGTAAGGGCACTACTTGACGATCTGAACCCCATCTCGATCGCATTGGAAAACGCCCAGTGCAAACGTGCACGATGCGTTTGAATAATGCCTTTGGGCAAACCCGTTGTGCCAGAGGAATAAATGATATTGAAAGAGTCATTCAGGCCATGCTGAACATTTGGTAAAGTGTCCGGCGAGTCTGCATATAGGCCGGCCAAATCGATCGCGCCTTTCAATTTTGTGTCTTGGCCAATCCATGTGATGACATTTGTCAGAAGGTCTTTCAATGGATTGAGCCTGTCTTCAAATTCTGGCGAGGTGAATACCGCAACGGCGTGACTATCTTGCAGCAAGCCTTTTATTTGATCAGAGGTAAGCAGGCCGGACAGAGGTACGACACAAGCCCCGGCACGAATAACGCCAAATAAACATTCAAGCATTTCTGGAGAGTTGCCCATCAAAACAGCAACGCGGTCGCCTTTCTGTATATCATTGGCGATCAGATAATTTGCAACTCGATTGATATTTCAGACAAAATCACCCCACGTACGCTGCTGCTCCCCGCAGATGAGTGCAGGTTTCATTGGGTAATGCCGCGCGTGTGTGGCAAAAAGATCTGGGATAATTACATGGGCATCATCGAGTATATTCTTCACGTTCCTACTTGTCCTTTGTCTTAAAATACCAAACTTTAAACCAGTCGCTGCTTATTTTCTAAATTAATACATACCATCTTTGGCTTGTCATCCTTTTCTGGTATCTTAACTGCTATTAAAGATGCGGATTTATCTTCGATTTTCTTTTGTTTGACAGACGAAGCATTATCTTCGAGCAAGATTGCGCAGGGGGTCGAAAAAGGCCTGAAATTCAATGTGATTTAGACGTAATCAGTGTTGGCTTTGGAAGGCAACGGCAGCGCCATTGTACATCCCACATCTGGACAAATCTGTGGCGCTGTGGAAAAGGTCGCCATAACAGGAGATCCCAAATGACTATCACCCGTTTTGCGCCATCCCCTACTGGCTATTTACACATTGGTAACTTTCGTGCTGCTCTGATGAATTATCTCATGTCGCATAAATTGGGCGGCACATTTATTTTACGCATTGATGATACGGATGCGGAGCGTTCCAAAGAAGAATATGTGGAGGCCACCAAGGAAGACCTTAGGTGGCTTGGCATCACGTGGGATCGCATTGAAAGGCAATCACATCGTTTAGGCCACTATGATGCAGCAGCGGATCGTTTGCGCGAGAAAGGGCTTCTTTATGAATGTTTTGAAACGCCAACAGAGTTGGATTTGAAGCGGAAGAAGCAGCTTAATATGGGCAAGCCGCCTGTTTATGATCGCGCTGCTCTGGCGTTAAGTGACGCCGAAAAAGGTGCGTTGCGTGAAGAGCGGGGGCAGGGACACTGGCGGTTTAAACTCGACCATACCCGCATTGAATGGGCGGATGGTATTCTTGGGAATATTTCCATTGATGCGTCTAGCTTGTCTGACCCTGTACTAATCCGTGGGGACGGACAATACCTTTACACGCTTGCCTCTGTTGTTGATGATGTTGAAATGGGGATTACCCACGTGGTTCGTGGGTCAGATCATGTGACAAATACGGCCACACAAATTCAAATGATGGACGCCCTTGAAGGAACCGTTCCAACCTTTGCCCATCATTCACTTTTGACTGGACCACAAGGAGAGGGGTTGTCAAAACGGTTTGGATCTTTGTCATTACGTGATATGCGCAAGGAAGGCATCGTGCCGGCGGCTCTTATCAGTCTGATGGCTCGGCTCGGGTCCTCTCAGCCAGTTGAACTACAAACAGAGCTGGACGCGGTGGCAGATGGTTTTGAGGTTTCACATTTTGGTTCAGCGCCGACTAAATTTGACAAGCAAGATCTTTTCCCGCTCACAGCGCGATATTTGCAGAACCTTCCACTCAAGGCTGTTGCTAAGAGTGTCTTGGCGGCAGGTGTGCCCGAGGACTATGCAAAGCCATTTTGGATGGTGGTGCGCGATAACATCACAACCCTGAATGATCTGTCCGATTGGTGGACTTTATGTTGTGAAGGCGCAGAGCCTGAAATTTCAGATGAGGACCGCGAATTTGTATCACAGGCTTTAGCGCTCTTGCCAGATGGACCTTTTACTGGAGATAGCTGGGGTAATTGGACACAGGCTGTCAAAGAGGTCACCGAGCGCAAAGGAAAATCACTATTCATGCCATTACGTAAGGCATTAACAGGCAAATCGCATGGGCCGGATATGTCAGCCCTTTTGCCATTGCTTCAGGTGATTAAAGCCAAGCGTTGAACCAGCAAAGAGTTACTTCCCGGAGTTTTGTTCAACGGATTTTTCGAAATCAGCTTTCTGTGCCTCACTAGCATCAGTCTGATAATTGGCCTTCCAATCTTCCATACTCATGCCGTAAAATAGTTCGCGCGCCTCATCTTTAGACATTTTAATGCCTTTGTCATGAGCAGCTTCTTGATACCAGCGCGACAGGCAATTGCGGCAAAAGCCAGCCATGTTCATTAAATCTATGTTTTGAACATCAGTGCGTTTTTTCATCAAATGTGCCCGCAAGGTCCGAAAAGCGGCGGCTTCTAATTCAAGTTTGGTTTGAGCATCCATTGCGGGTCCCTTCGTTGAGTCACTTACCATGTGACATAAAGGCGTTTAAGGCGTACACAAGGCGGAAAATGCTAAATAGGCCCAATATCCAAAGAAATCCCTTGGAGATATTCCTCACAATCTGTAATGAGAGCGCTGACAAGATAAAATATGAAATTGTGCGCAGCCATACCGTGGGTAGATCAAAAAGCACGCAGGAGGCACTATGAGGCGGGATCGGAATGTAAAAATAGTAGCAACCCTCGGGCCTTCTTCATCGAACTATGAAACAATCAAAGATTTGCATCTGGCAGGTGCTGATGTCTTTCGTTTGAATATGAGCCATGGGGAGCGCGCGGAAATTGAAATGCGACACCGCCTCATCCGTCAGGTGGAACAGGAATTCAACAGTCCAATCGGCATTCTCGCCGATCTTCAGGGGCCCAAATTACGTGTTGGAGTGTTTGGTGATGGTCCCGTCGATTTAGAGGATGGGGGATCTTTCCGGTTGGATCTGGATGAGGCCGTAGGAAATAGAGAGCGGGTACAATTGCCCCACCCTGAAATTTTTTCGGCTCTTAAAGCTGGTGCACATTTGCTGATAAATGATGGCAAAATCAAATTGCGCGTTGACAGTTGTGGGTCCGATTATGCCAAATGTATCGTTATTGCCGGTGGCACGATTTCTGACCGCAAGGGTGTAAATGTGCCCGATGTCGTGTTACCGCTCGCGGCTTTGTCTGAAAAGGACAAGATGGATCTTGAGTTTGTTTGTAGTATTGGCGTGGACTGGTTAGCGCTCTCTTTTGTGCAAAGACCGCAGGATTTGATGGAGGCGCGCGAACTAACAAACGGGCGGGCGGCGATCCTGTCTAAGATTGAAAAACCCTCTGCAATTCAACATTTTGAAGAGATTTTAAACGTATCCGATGGGATAATGGTGGCCCGTGGCGATCTTGGTGTTGAATTACCTGTGCAAAATGTTCCTCCCATCCAGAAACGTCTTGTATTGCGTTGCCGCGAAGTGGCAAAACCGGTCATTGTCGCGACGCAGATGTTGGAATCCATGGTCGAAAGCCCAATGCCGACGCGCGCCGAAGTATCTGACGTAGCAAATGCCATTTATGAAGGCGCTGATGCGATCATGCTTTCAGCAGAATCCGCTGCGGGGGCTTTCCCGATTGAGGCAGTTAGCACCATGAACAACGTCGCGGTGGAAGTTGAAAATGATCCTACTTACACTGATATGATCGAAGCCACTCGCACAGCCAATCGATCGACAATCGCTGAGGGCATTGTCGCTGCTGCCCGTGAGATTGCCGAAACTACTCAAATCAAGAGTATTTGCTGTTTTACAGAGTCTGGCACAACCGCTCTTTTAACTGCGCGCGAAAGACCAAGGGTACCTATTCTCGCACTGACCTCTGTTATGCGCACCGCCCGCCGACTTGCACTAAGCTGGGGCACAAACTGTGTTATGACAGGGCCCAAAAATCGGTTTAAAGAAGCTGTCGTATCTGCCGTGCGCGCCGCTCTTGGTGAGGGATATGCCAGTTCTGATGATCAACTGGTCATCATGGCGGGTGTACCTTTTAACGTTCCGGGGACCACCAATATTTTGCGAGTGGCGCCATGCGACGAACGCCAGATTTATTCGATGGACCCAGAATAGAATTTGGTCTTGCCTCTGCGAAGAATGCAACGTATACCACTAATTTGGTGCGTGGCCGGCGAGATGGCATGCCGAGTCGCGCGTGAGCGTATCTGATAGACAGGAGACGGAAATGCCTAAGATGAAGACAAAATCGAGCTGCAAAAAACGGTTCAAGGTGACAGCTAGCGGTCGAGTGAAGTCTGCGCAAGCTGGTAAGCGTCATGGAATGATCAAACGCACAACAAAATTCCTTCGCCAAGCGCGCGGAACAACCGTAATGTCGACGCCAGACGAGAAAATCGTCAAGTCGATGATGCCCTATTCGCGATAAGGAGGGTCGAACATGTCACGCGTTAAAAGTGGAACCGTAACTCACGCCCGCCACAAGAAAATCATCGAGCAAGCCAAAGGCTATTATGGTCGCCGTAAGAATACATTTAAAGTTGCTGCGCAGGCTGTGGATAAGGCGAACCAATATGCCACGCGCGATCGCCACAATCGCAAACGCAATTTTCGCGCTTTATGGATACAACGCATCAATGCAGCGGTACGTAGCCATGATGAGGCTTTGACATACTCCCGTTTTATCAACGGTCTGAATTTGGCAGGCATCGAAGTTGATCGCAAAGTGTTGGCCGATCTGGCTGTCCATGAGCCAGAAGCTTTTGGAGTGATCGTGTCACAGGCAAAAGCGGCGCTGTCTTAAAGACGAGAGTTAAAAAGCTTATTTAGCCGCGTTCCTTGAACGCGGCTTTTTGATTTTTTCGGCAGTTTAAAAAGGTTAGCGTCAAATATTTTGAAATGATGCCTGTAATGCCAAAGATTTGCCGCCAATTACGGCCTTGGCCTTGCGCTACAGGGCCAATGTGATAGCAACACCTTGAGTAAGCGGAGGGTTAAAATGGAAGAGCTACGCGCGAAATATTTAGACGCAATTGCTCAAGCTGCCGATGAAGCGGCGCTCGAAGATGTGCGCATTGCCGCTGTTGGTAAAAAAGGTGAAGTCGCGTTGAAAATGCGCGAACTTGGCAAAATGTCACCCGAAGAACGGCAAGTGTCGGGCCCAGCTCTTAATGCACTGAAAGATGAGATTAACTCCGCGCTTGCCGCACGCAAAGCAGCGCTTGTTGATGCTGCGCTCGAAGAACGTTTGAGCAGTGAATGGTTAGACGTCACCTTGCCTGCACGCCGGCGGGGCCAGGGCAGCATCCATCCTGTAAGTCAAGTGACAGAAGAAGTCACAGCAATTTTTGCTGATATGGGCTTTGCCGTTGCCGAGGGGCCCCGGATCGACAGTGATTGGTACAATTTCGATGCCCTGAATATTCCCGGACACCATCCTGCGCGCGCGGAGATGGATACATTTTACATGCATCGTGCTGACGGCGACAATCGCCCGCCCCATGTTTTGCGCACGCATACGAGCCCGGTACAGATCAGAACGATGGAAAAAACGGGCGCCCCTGTTCGTATCATCTGTCCAGGCGGAGTATATCGCGCAGATTATGACCAGACACATACGCCGATGTTTCATCAGGTAGAAGGTTTGGCCGTGGATAAAGATATCTCTATGGCTAACCTTAAATGGACCCTTGAGGAATTCGTCAAAGCCTTTTTCAATGTTGATAATGTTGAATTGCGCTTTCGTGCATCGCACTTTCCCTTCACCGAACCATCGGCTGAGGTCGACTTGCGTTGTTCGTGGAAAGATGGACAATTACGCGTGGGGGAGGGTGACGATTGGATGGAAATCCTTGGTAGCGGAATGGTGCATCCCAAAGTACTAGCTGCTGGTGGTATAGATCCTGCGCAATGGCAAGGTTTCGCCTTTGGCATGGGAATTGATCGGATCGCTATGTTAAAATATGGGATTCCAGATTTGCGCTCTTTCTTTGAGAGTGACTTGCGTTGGTTGCGTCATTATGGATTTGCGGCGCTCGATCAACCAACATTACATGGGGGTCTTGCACGGTGAGTGGTCCAAGGCTCCTTAATGTTGAAAGCAATCTATCAAATTTGATTGCCGCGCAGGGATACCGCGCCATGGAGCAATGCATGGCTGCGTTTGATGCGCTTGAAAGCTCTACAGATTGCCATGTTGGGAAACCGTACGCCACAAATTTTGGAACATCCTTAATAGGTCAATTTGATGACTTTGTGTTTGCAGGGTCCGGTGTGTACTGGGGCGTAGATGAGAAAGAAGTTGCACCGTTGAGCACCGTTATGGAACGGATTTGTGTACGTAAGCTACTCGTCGGGGGAGTGCAATATCATCCCAAATGCCCCACAAATGCTATCACGAAGTCCATGGGCCAGGGCGACGGTATATTTTCTGTGGTTTCCATCTTGATCGATGATTTGGAGGTGGGGGACAATGACATCGTGGCCACAGAGCGGCTTGGAACAACACGCGATTCCCTTCAGCCAGTAGAGCGCGCGCGCGAATTGGCCGGTTGGCTTATCCATTAAAAAATAGGATCTCGTTATGAAATTCACTCTCTCTTGGCTGAAAGAACATCTGGAAACTGACGCTTCGCTCGAAGATATTCTACATGCTTTGACTGACTTGGGTCTAGAAGTCGAAGAGGTCAGCAATCCGTCTGAGCGACTGCATGATTTTACCATTGGCAAAGTGACGAGTGCAGAAAAACATCCTGATGCCGACAAACTGCGTGTCTGTCAGGTTGAAACAGATGAAGGATCAATACAGATCATTTGCGGTGCCCTGAATGCACGCGCGGGCATTACAGTCGTTGTCGCAAAGCCAGGCACCTATGTGCCGGGTATTGATACCACCATTGGCGTTGGTAAAATTCGCGGGATCGAAAGCTTTGGCATGATGTGTTCAGAACGGGAAATGGAACTTTCCGATGAACATGACGGAATTATTGAATTGTCCTCTGGTGAGGTGGGAGAGCGTTTTACAGATTGGCTGGCAGCCAATGACCCCGCCAAGGTTGACACAGTGATTGAAATCGCGATTACCCCCAACCGTCCTGATGCTTTGGGCGTGCGCGGTATTGCACGCGATTTGGCTGCGCGTGGTCTTGGCGTATTAAAGGCGACAAAAATAGATCACGTAAAAGCAAGTTTCCCGTGCTCCGTCACTGTAAGCATTGACGAAGATACACGTGATCAATGTGCCATCTTTTACGCTCGTGTGATCAAAGGTGTGAAGAATGGTCCAAGTCCGCAATGGTTGCAGGACCGCCTTAAGGCCATTGGTTTGCGCCCAATTTCGGCTCTTGTGGATGTAACGAATTTTTTCACCTTTGATAACAACAGGCCTTTGCACGTTTTTGACGCCGACAAAGTAGCCGGCGGCGCGTTGAGGGTGCATCGCGCAGTAGGTGGCGAAAATTTTAACGCACTTGACGATAAAACTTACACCTTGAGCGAAGGAATGACCGTGATTTCAGACGCAAATGGTGTTGAAAGTCTTGGCGGGATCATGGGGGGAGTCCATTCGGGCTGCACGGAGGATACGATAAATGTCTTTCTTGAAGCGGCATTTTTTGACCCGATCCGTACAGCCTTTACTGGGCGCGCGCTGAAAATAAATTCCGATGCCAGATACCGTTTTGAACGTGGGATTGACCCCCTCTGGACACCTAAGGGTATCGATGCTGCAACCAAAATGATTATGGAACTGTGTGGCGGTGAGCCTTCCGAGGTGTTCGTTGCTGGTGAGATGCCCGATCATTCCCGTGCTTACCGCCTAGATGTGGATCGTGTGCAGTCTTTGGTCGGTATGGAAATTGACGTTGATACCCAGCGCAAAACACTGATTGATTTGGGATTTACGTTGGATGGTGACATAGCTCACGTGCCCTCATGGCGCCCCGATGTATTGGGAGAAGCCGATCTTGTGGAAGAGGTTGCGCGGATTGCATCGTTGAGCAAACTTCGGGGCAAACCATTGAGACGGACGACAGCCGGTATTCCGAAACAAATCCTCGCTTCCGTACAAAAACGCGAACAGATTGCGCGGCGCGCAATAGCGTCCCTCGGCTACAACGAATGTATCACCTACTCTTTTATCGATCACGCATCTGCCGGCTTGTTTGGCGGTGGGGACGACATGACAAAACTTGAAAACCCGATCAGTTCCGAAATGAGCCATATGCGGCCTGATCTTTTGGCAGGGTTGCTGCAAGCGGCACAGCGTAATCAGGACCGTGGGTTTTCGGATCTGGCGCTTTTTGAAGTCGGCCCAGCCTTTCACGGTGGTGAACTTGAGGAACAGCATCTACAGGTTGCGGGTCTTTTGATTGGTCGCACTGGTCCAAATGATGTACATGGGGAAAGTCGAGCGGTTGATATCTATGACGCGAAGGCCGATGTGGAAAATGTCCTGGCAGCACTGGGCGCACCTGCAAGAACGCAAGTTTTCCGCGAAGGCGCATCTTGGTGGCACCCTGGACGTCATGGCCGCATCTGCCTTGGTCCGAAGAAAATGCTTGCAGTTTTTGGAGAAATTCATCCTAAAATCTTGCGACATATGGATGTAAAAGGTCCGGCTGTGGCCTTTACAATTTGGCCTGAGAATATTCCCATGCCGCGTCAAACTCTTGCAACGCGACCTGCGTTACGTCTCAATGAGTTGCAAGCGGTTGAACGTGACTTTGCTTTTGTCGTAGATCAGTCGATTGATGCTCTGACACTTATAAACGCGGCTGCCGGAGCAGATAAAGAGTTGATTGCGTCGGTGCGTCTTTTTGATGAATTTAAGGGTCGATCCCTCGGGGAAGATAAAAAGTCCCTTGCCATCACTGTGCGTTTACAGCCAACTCAGGCGACGCTGAAAGAAGAAGATATTAAACAGGTCAGCGAGAAGGTGATTGAAAAGGTTAGTAAAGCCACAGGTGGTGAATTGCGTGTTTAATATGCGCCGACTGAGAAAAGGGATATAGAATGATTAATGTTTATCTCTCGGGTGAGATACACACCGATTGGCGCGAACAAATCGTATCGGGTGCCGGAGAACTCGATGTGATTTTCACAGGCCCCGTTACTGACCATGACGCCAGCGATGATTGCGGTGTTACGATTATGGGAGCAGAGCATGATAAATTCTGGCATGACAATAAGGGTGCAAAACTTAACGCGATACGCACCAGGAAAGGGATTGAGGACGCCGATATCGTAGTAGTCCGATTTGGAGAAAAATACAAACAGTGGAATGCCGCTTTTGATGCGGGGTATGCTGCGGCGTTGGGCAAATCATTGGTAGTGATGCATGGCTTCAATCATCAACATGCCTTGAAAGAAATTGACGCAGCTGCGCTGGCCGTAGTTGAAACGCCCCAACAGGTGGTTGATATTTTGGACTATGTCTTGAATGGCAATTTGCCAAAAGCTTAACATCAAGTTTTTCTTTTCCATTGCATTTAATGACAGCGTGATGTCAATTTATGTCTGCTGTATGAGGGCGCTGAATTAAGCGAATTGTATTTGACTCCCCTTGGCCGCTTTAGAACAAGTAAAGTTTTAAATGATCTACATCATGTTCAACCGGCCTTGTATGTATTGCAAGGTAGAACGTTTATAAATGAGGGCATGTTATAATCCCTCAAAAAAAGTGAACGGCTCGGAAATGATGTCGGAGCTGTTTTTATTTATGCGACAGTGCGCAAAAGCAGACCGGGTGCAATCGTCGGAATGCCAAGTGCTTCGCCAACGGCTTGATAGGTCAGGTCACCTGCATGGACGTTTAGGCCGTTGAGCAGATGAATGTCGTCAGAACAGGCCTGTTTCCATCCTTTATTGGCAAGGGCCATAACAAAGGGAAGTGTCGCATTTCCCAGCGCAATGGTAGAAGTGCGAGATACCGCTCCGGGCATATTTGCAACGCAATAATGCATGATACCTTCGACCTCATAAATTGGGTCCTCATGAGTTGTCGCTCGTGAGGTTTCAAAACATCCTCCCTGATCAATCGCGACATCCACTATTGCTGCACCGGATTTGAGCGTGGTCAAATGGGACTTGCTGATTAGTTTTGGTGCCGCGGCACCGGGGACAAGAACCGCACCGATGATCAAATCAGCAGAAGCTGCTAATTCCGCCAGTACAGCAGCACTGGCAAAGGCATTCTTAAATGTTCCCGAAAACAGGTCATCAAGATACCGCAGACGGGTAAGCGATCTATCAATAACAGTAACATTTGCGCCCATACCGGCCGCAACGCGTGCCGCATTGGTGCCGACAATACCCCCACCGATGACGAGCACTTTACTCGCTTCAACACCGGGTACACCGCCGAGAAGCACGCCGCGTCCGCCATTGGCCTTTTGCAAAGTCCAAGCACCAACTTGGGGAGAAAGACGGCCCGCCACCTCTGACATCGGTGCTAGCAAGGGTAGTCCGCCGTTATCGTCCGTTACGGTTTCATAGGCAATCGCCGTGCATCCGCTGTCCATCAGGTCTTGAGTCTGGTCGGGATCGGGTGCCAAATGAAGATAAGTGAACAGCAGCTGCCCTTCGCGTAACATTTTGCGTTCAATCGCTTGGGGTTCTTTGACCTTAATGATCATGTCGCTTGTGGCAAAAACGTCTTCGGAAGTTTCTGCAATGTCTGCGCCTGAATTGCGATAATCTTGATCGCTAAATCCGGCACCACCGCCAGCGTTGGTTTCAATGAGCACGCTGTGTTCGTTGCGCGTCAATTCAAAAACAGCAGTAGGCGTAAGGCCAACGCGAAACTCTTGTGGTTTGATTTCTTTTGGGCACCCAATTTTCATTTGCGTCTCCTTCTTTCGGTATAGGTTAGTAAAGGCAAGAAACAATTGTTTTGAAAATACTGCATTTTTTGAAACAACCATCGAAGCATCTTGCAAAAAATTTAAAATATTACAAAGAAATGT
Source organism: uncultured Alphaproteobacteria bacterium (assembly GCA_913051655.1). Taxonomy (GTDB): domain Bacteria; phylum Pseudomonadota; class Alphaproteobacteria; order Rhodobacterales; family Rhodobacteraceae; genus LFER01. The sequence goes on along the minus strand of CAJXHI010000029.1, from coordinate 2,653 downwards.
GCAAATATGACAATAGAAGGAATGGATCGTGCAATTCTTAATGTTCTGCAAAAACAGGGGAGGCTTTCAAAAGCGGATTTAGCGGAATTAGTAAACCTCTCGCCCTCTTTCTGCCATCGGCGTGTGCAACGGTTGGAAAAGGATGACTTCATCCGACAATATGTTGCATTACTTGATGCGCGTAAAATTGGTTTGCCTAAGACTGTTTTTGTTGAAATCAGATTGTCTGTGCAAGCGGATGAAGTTTTGGAAAATTTTGAAAAAGCGGTGGCACTTTTTCCAGATGTTTTGGAATGTCATCTGATGGCCGGAACCGCAGATTATATCCTGAAGGTTGTGGCTGAAAATACTGAGGATTTTGCACGCATTTATCGTCAGTACCTGACGCGATTGCCAAGGGTAGCACAAATACAATCCTCCTTCGCCTTGCGCACCGTGTTTAAAACGACTGCCTTACCAGTGACGTAATTTTACGTCATCATATGACACTTTATCTTACGGAGCGCCCCATGTGTCGCTAAGACGGTATCCGTCTGGCCAAGGGTCTTCTGGGTCCAGCATCAATTGGTGAGTTCCTGTAATCCATGCACGACCCGAAATTTCTGGAATAATGGCGGTTCTATCGTGAAGCGTGAGCGAACACGCAATACGTCCTTCGAACTGGGATCCTATGATCGAGGTCGCTGTTAGGCTTTGACCGTTTTGAAGCAACCCTCTCGCATGCAATACTGCCATACGTGCAGATACAGCAGTGCCTGTGGGGGAACGATCAATTTTTCCGGGTCTGATGGCAACCGCTGATTTTGTCGCAAGTCCACCGGCGCGGTGTTCCAAGGGACCCGCAAAAAGGCAAAAAGAGATCTTGCACCAGTCAGTAAGATCGGGATGGCTAAATCCTAGTTGTTCATTGGCGGCCTCGGTGATTTTCATTCCCAAGCGGGCAAGCGCGCCAGCTTCCTCTACCTTAAGTGAAAATCCGAGCGCTTCTGCGTCAACGATTACAAAGCTATCTCCGCCAAAGGCAGTATCGACCGTTAATTCGCCATAGCCGTCTACGTACAGTCTGGCGTTTAGTCGATCAGCAAAGGATGGTAAGTTTTGGAACGTAATTTTTTCGGCTTTCCCGCTCCGGCAGAACGCCTTGACGCGGATAAGCCCGCCCGGAGCTTCAAGGGTCAAATGTGTTTCCAACTCTTTCATTTGTACAAGGCCACTTTCCAATAATACGGTTGCGACACAGATCGAATTTGATCCGGACATGGGGGGCGTATCTTCGGGCTCCATGATGATGAAGGCAGCATCGGCCTCACGATGTTTCGGTGGGACCAGAAGGTTTATATGGCGAAACACACCTCCACGGGGTTCGTTTAAAACAAAATTACGCAGTTTTTTATCCTTAGCAATAAATCGGCTTTGCTCCCAAATTGTTTCTCCGGGCGGAGGCAAAACACCTCCAACAATCACATCTCCGACTTCACCCTCTGCGTGGGCAGAGATTATGTGGATGCTTTTCGAGCTGCGCATATTTTTCACCTTGGTCGATCTGCATCAATTTCACTCTAAAATAGTCAGTTTGGCAATCGAGAGTCTCAATTAGCTACTTTGCCACAGATAAAAACAGCTGCGTAATAGCGCTCGTTGAAAGGGGCCGACCGATGCAAATGCTTTCAATGGGTAGGATTTGCGCTATTTACAAATAAAACATTGGTAATCGCTTTTTTCTTTGCGCTCACACATTGCCTTAACATATGCATGACATCGGGGACGGAGCAGAGGTGGAAACATGAACGATACAGACCCGCAGTCTATGGATTGGCTTGAGGCCGAACTGCAAGACACGCTGGATGAAATGTTTGAAAATGAACTGAGCCAGCCGATGATGTCGGTTCAAATGCGTCAGCTTTACAAAAATCATGTGCAAAGTCCGCTTGACCGGCGCGTGTATTACAAAAATCTTTTGAGGCTTCAGATGGAGTTGATCAAGCTTCAGGATTGGGTAGAATTGACAGGCGCAAAGGTGTTAATCATCTGTGAAGGTCGCGACAGTGCTGGAAAAGGTGGAGTTATTAAACGTATTACCCAACGTCTCAATCCCAGGGTTGCCCGTGTCGTGGCACTTCCCAAACCAACTGAGCGCGAGCAAACGCAGTGGTATTTTCAACGCTATGTCCCCCACCTTCCAGCAGGGGGAGAAATGGTTCTCTTTGACCGATCTTGGTACAATCGCGCGGGCGTAGAACGTGTGATGGGTTTTGCGAGCCCTTCGCAGGTGGAACAGTTTTTCCGCGACGTGCCTGAATTTGAACGAATGCTTTTACGTTCAGGTATTATACTGCTTAAATACTGGTTTTCGATTTCCGACGAAGAACAGCAACTGCGCTTTCTTATGCGTATTCATGATCCTTTGAAACAGTGGAAGCTTTCACCGATGGATCTTGAATCTCGCGTGCGGTGGGAACAATATACCAAGGCGAAAGAGGAAATGTTTGCACGAACCAACATCCCCGAAGCACCTTGGTATATCGTCGAGGGCAACGATAAAAAACGCGAGCGGCTCAATTGTATCGAACATATTTTGAGCAAAATTCCCTATAAAGATGTACCAAGTGAAACGGTTGAATTGCCTGATAGGGTTTTTAATCCTGATTATGAG
>CAJXHI010000028.1 GCA_913051655.1 uncultured Alphaproteobacteria bacterium | reverse complement strand
TCGAACCTGTAACCTGCCCCTTAGGAGGGGGCTGCTCTATCCAGTTGAGCCACGGAGTCGATAGTTTTAAGGATATCTGGTAACGCCAAAAACATAAAGCAGCTTTTGTCAGGGTGTCTCTGTATCAAGGTCTTTTCGATTGCAATGTTTGTAGTACTTGAACACGCCGATTAAAATTAGGATACTGTCGGAAAGTTAATATGGTGGAACGTAGCAATGAACGAGGTTGGCGGACGCGCTCTTACGTTGAGGGATGTGTCAGAAGCCTCTGGTGTGTCCGAAATGACCGTAAGCCGAGTGCTGCGCGGGCGCGGCGATGTTTCGGCACCCACGCGTGAAAAAGTCCTCAAGTCGGCTAAAGAATTAGGATATGTGCCCAACAAAATCGCGGGCGCTTTGGCAAGCCAGCGCGTAAATCTGATCGCTGTCATTATTCCCTCCATGTCTAACATGGTTTTTCCAGAAGTCATGACCGGCATCAACGACGCATTGGAGGACACTGAATTACAGGCTGTTGTGGGCATTACAGATTATATGCCAGAGAAAGAGGAAAAAGTGCTGTTTCAGATGTTGTCTTGGCGTCCTTCGGGAGTAATCATAGCTGGGCTAGAGCATACGGAGGCATCACGACAAATGATGATAGCCTCAGGGATTCCGGTAGTTGAGATTATGGATATTGATGGCACGCCTGTTGATTGTGCGGTCGGTATTTCTCATCGCCGCGCGGGACGCAAAATGGCAGAAGCCATCAACAAAGCGGGCTACAAAAAGATTGGATTTCTCGGTACAAAAATGCCTCTGGATCACCGTGCACGCAAACGGTTTGAAGGGTTTACTGAAAGTCTTGCAAAATCCGGCATTGAGATTACCGATCAGGAATTTTATTCAGGTGGATCCGCGCTCGCCAAAGGCCGCGATATGACCCGGGAAATGCTTGAACGCAACCCAGATTTGGATTTTTTGTACTACTCCAATGATATGATTAGCGCAGGGGGATTGCTTTATCTCCTTGAAAGGGGTGCCGATATTCCAAACAAAATCGGACTTGCGGGTTTCAATCGGTTGGAGCTATTAAAAGGATTGCCCATAGAACCCGCAACGATGGATGCCTGTCGGAAAGAAATTGGTCAGAAAGCAGCAGAAATCATCCGCAGCCGATTAGATGGCAGTTTTGAGAAAAGCGACAAAATTGTGGAGTTGTTGCCCACGCTAAGTCCAGGCAAAACACTGCGTTGATTTTTTAAAGTTAAGCTGAAAAATTAATTACTGCTTCAGAAAAATATTGAAAGAAATATAAAATACCGCCGATACAGCATATGAATATTAACTGCTAAGCAATTTATTTTATGCCTGACGGTGCCTTAGGCAATTTTGGAGCCTCTTGGCTCGATTGGGACCCTAGAGCGTGCGCAAGGGTGCCGTTTTTAGACTTAAAGGGTATTGATTGCGATCTTCTTGCGCTAACCAAAGCGCCCCGAAAATACGTTTTACATGCAACTCTAAAGCCCCCATTCAGCTTAAAACACCGCATACAGAAACAGAGCTTATCCTAGGGTTTGAAGAATTTTACGCACAGACAATGCCAGCCCGCAGTGAGCGACTTATACCCAAGATGGTCAGCGCGTTCCTTGCCCTTGTTCCCACGAGCGCACTATAAGACATCAATCGTCTCGCCTATGACTGTGTAAAGTTTTTTGACCCTTATCGTGCCTCTTTGGATGATGTTGAAATTGAGAAAAGACGAAAACGTTATCTCAGCCAGTATCAAGAGCAGCGGCTTTATGAATGGGGTTACCCATATGTCTTAGACGCCTGAAAATTTAACATCACTCTGACGGGAAGGATTGAAGACGAAAAGGCGGACCAACAGCTTCTATTTCTGGAAAGTTGTCTTGACCCCATCATGGAAGATCCCTTTTTCACCGCGGACCTTGTGTTGGCTTGAGAAGATGGAACCACACAATTCCATGAATTCCTTTGAAGTGACTTTTAAAGGATACTCCTTAGATCAGGTTGTGGCAATATTCTGCTACTTGAGTGGAAACGATCTAGTTACTTAGTCTTTGGATTTCTTCCTTCAATCGAAGTTTCTGTTTTTTCATTGTAACGATGGCGAAGTTGTCAGTTCCCAGAGATTTTTGTTCTTGTTCAACTTTGAGAGAAAGTTCTGCATGTTTCTGTTGGAGTACCGCAACATGTTCTACTAAGCTCATTTTAATATCCTTTTGCAAACACTGAAATCGAAACACAGAAAATCGTTTCTGTCACGCTGCAGATGCAAAATTTCAACAAATCGGTAAAAAATTGCCTAAAATTGTTTCTATGAATAGGTTTATTTGGCTTTGCTTAAAAAAGCCCCTGCCCATCCCGTAACACGCGCGACAAATGCGCTGTGTAATCGTCGCCATCTTTAGTGTGTTCTTCGGCTTGGTGCAGCACGATCTGAGGCAAAAGTTTAAAGGGCGCACGGCCAGAATGCCGCGCTTGCAATATCATTAAGTCACTGCCACGGCCCTGTCGTGGAACCAAAGGTGTCACTTGAACACTGCCGACATGATTTGGTAATACTGCTAGTAAATCTGCCAAACGTTCTGTTGGAAAAATAAAATGCACATACCCTTTTGGTTTCACCCTACGCGCTGCGGTATCCACCCAAACAGAAAGAGGCGTGTATTCGCCTCTGGCATGTTCTCTGTCATGATCCTCTGACCGGCTGCCACGCGAACGGTCAAAATAAGGTGGATTAGCCATAACGTGATCAAAACTTTGCGCCGTCAAATCGTGCGGCATATTAGAAATATCACCACTAAAAACCTCCAGAGAAAAGTTATTTTCCCGACCATTTCGCCGCGCCAAATCTGCAAGGTAGGGCTTAAGCTCAATTGCTGAAACATTCACTCCCCCAACGCGCTGCATCAGGCACAAAGAAGCAACACCTACACCACATCCAAGTTCCAATACGCGCTCGCCTTCCTTTACCGGCAAAGAGGCCGCTAAAAGAACAGGATCAATACCAGAGCGATATCCAGAGCTTGGTTGAAAAATCCGAAGCTTACCGCCCAAAAACAAATCCAACGTAATATTCTGCAAAATCTCAGTCATCTAAAAGCTATTTCATAGTCACGCATCAACTGTTGTGCTTTGATCAAATCATCTGACCGCACCATCAATCGGCGTGGCAAAATGCCTATGCTTCCTTCCAGAACGCTTGTGTTTACGTCTAATTCAAACACGTCTATACCTGAGTCCGTCAAAATTGCATTCGCATATGCGATTATAGTAATATCGTTTGTGCGCAGAAGCTCTTCCATGGAAGGATAGTATGCATGACATTACAAAGAGTCGAGAAGCACAACAGGAGCAAGAGTGCTAAAAGAGTTAAACCATAAACCCCACGACAAATTGGCCGAAATTCTTGCGCCTGAAATGGCGCGCGTTGATGCATTAATTAATGAACGGATGCGTTCTGAAAACGCTCCGCGTATTCCAGAGATAACAGCGCATCTGTTGAACGCAGGGGGTAAAAGGCTGCGCCCATTGCTTACGTTGGCAAGCGCTGCGATGTGCGGGTATGAGGGCCGGTATCACGTCCATCTTGCCGCTACTGTAGAGTTTATTCACACCGCCACCTTGCTTCATGACGACGTCGTGGATGAAAGCGGTAGACGGCGTGGGCGTCCGACAGCTAATCTTCTTTGGGATAATAAATCTTCAATCCTTGTGGGTGATTATCTTTTCTCTCGCGCATTCCAATTGATGGTAGAAACAGGTTCATTGCAGGTTTTGGATATTCTCGCCAATGCCTCTGCCACAATCGCAGAGGGCGAAGTTCTTCAGCTGACAGCGGCGCAAGATATTTCCACGACGGAGGATACATACCTCAAAGTTGTACGGGGGAAAACTGCAGCGCTTTTTTCGGCCGCAACAGAAGTGGGCGGCGTCATCGCGGATGCACCTCAATCGAATGTACAGGCGCTCTATCATTATGGAGACGCTCTTGGGGTTGCGTTTCAGATCGCCGATGATCTACTAGATGTCATAGGGGACAGCGGGAAAACCGGCAAAAATGTTGGTGATGATTTTCGCGAACGCAAGCTTACCCTTCCGTTCATCAAAGCTATCTCAAAAGCTACGGACGAAGAACGCCAATTTTGGATCAGAACCATTGAAAAGGGTGATCAAAAGGATGGAGATTTAGAACATGCTCTGAACCTCTTGCATTATCATGGCGCCGCAGAAGCAACCCGCAAGGATGCGTTGGAATGGGCAGAAAGGGCTCAAGACGCGCTTTCTGTTTTGCCTGAACATCCCCTTCGCACCTTGCTTGGTGATCTTTCAGTTTACATTGTGGATCGGCTAACCTGATCTTTTCCAGTCCATGTCTTAGCTGCCCTGACCCACCAGTTGGGGCTTTTTGCTTTAAAATATGCTTCTGCGCCTTGTGCCGCTGCATCATGTGCAAAAAGTGCAAAACAAGTTGCCCCGGACCCTGACATGCGCGCTAGTCTAACACCTGAGTAGTTTCTGAGTGCGCTCAAAATCTCTCCAACAATGGGGTGAATCTTTATTGCAGGATCTTCCAGATCATTTCGTTGGGTTTCAAGCCAAGCGACCCAGTGCTGTGAGTTTTTAAGCTTTGGCAGCGTTTTGGGCAAGGGAGGATTATTTTTCTGAGTCAGCTCTGCGAACACTTTTGGAGTAGGAAGGTCAACGCCAGGATTGATCAAAAGAAAATTCAACATCGGCGGATCACCAAGATAGGTTAGGTGCTCTCCAATCCCTTCCATACGTGATAGCTCGCATGACATCGAGACAGGGACATCTGCGCCAAGAGTGCTCAATGTTATCTCATCTGGCAAAGCAACGTTCCACAACTCACTCAAAAGATGCAGCGTCGCAGCTGCGTCACTTGTGCCGCCGCCAATACCTGCGGCAGAGGGGAGGTTTTTTATCAGAGAAAGCCTGGCGCCAACACTGCCTTCAGCTTTCTCCGCTAATAGATGCGCTGCTTTTAGGACAAGATTGCGACCATCCACGGGAACATTTTCGCAGAATACCCCACTAAGTGAGAGAGAAATCTCGTCGGCAGGTTCCACACCGACCCAATCCCCCTGATCAAGATGCAACACGAGCGAGTCAAGTTCATGATAGCCATCTGACCTTTGCCCCGTGACGTGAAGACAAAGGTTTACCTTTGCAGGAGCAAATCGTTTAATCATTTTGAGCAGAGGACGAATTAGGCATATTACCTTCTTGGTTCAACAACTCATCGAGTCCAATTTGCAATTTCAACTTAATACGTGTTTGATCTTTTTCTTCAGGATCAAAGGAAAGCGCCCTGCGCCATTGAAACCGCGCCTCGCGTTTTCGACCTACGGCCCAATAAGCATCACCAAGATGATCGTTGATAATCGGATCCACTGGCATCAACTCTGCTGCGCGTTCCAAGTGCACCACGGCTTCCTCATGTCTATCCAATTTGAACAGAACCCAGCCCAAGCTATCCACTATATAACCGCTATCGGACTGCAAGGAAACGGCAAGTTCAATCATTTCCAAGGCTTCACCCAGCTTTAGCTTTTTCTCGACGAGAGAGTAACCAAGATAATTCAAAACATAAGGTTGATTTGGCCGAAGTCTCAGGGCTGCGCGAAAATCTGCCTCGGCATCGTCCCATTGATCTAGACGTTCAAATGCCATGCCACGAGAATAATGCAGTACCCAATTTTTCCGTTCCTGCTTGGCCAGTAATTCAAGGGCCGTACTGTATGCAGCGACCGCCTGTTTATACCGCTCTGAATAACGCAGTTCATCGCCCAATTCCTGAAAGGCTGAAACTGCATCAGGTTGGTTGGATGTCAGTGCACGTAATACGTCAATCGCCTCAGCTTGCCGCCCATCTTTGGCCAAAGCCTTAGCACGCCCAATTTCGCTAGCAAGCGCTTCTGGCGAATCGGCAGGAATTTTTGCAAAAGTCTGAGCCGCAATGTCATATTGCTCAAGATCTACCAAGACTTCTGCGCATAATAATGTGGCTTCGGTTTTATCTTTGCGCAAAAACTCGGCAATGCGTGCAAACACAAGCGTATTTTCATCGCTATCATCGGCAGACAAAATCTGCGCGATCGTCAAAAAAACTTCTGCTACGCCCTGCCGTGGATCGGTAATCAGGGAATGCTTGGGTTTTTGTTTTCTTTGGATTCTATCGAAAAGAGCTGAAAGCGCCACCGGAACCGTATCTCCGAAACTTGCTTGAAAGTAATCTTTGGCTTCGTCAAATTTTCCCTGCTGCATCAAGGCATGAATCAGAGCGACCAAATAACGACTCGTAGCTGAGCCACCATCGTCCAGATAGGATTTCAGCGTTGTTTCTGCAAAATCCGCATCGCCTTGAGAAAGATAAAATAAAGCCTTGTGATACCGCGCAAAACCAGCAACATTCTTATCTTCGGCTAATGCTTCAAATTGCCCGATAGCCGCTTCAATTCGCCCAACCCCTGCCAAAGCCCAACCTTTGATCAAAGCGCTTAAAAGGAAACTGCGGCCCGCTTCTTCCTTATCCAAAAGCTCAAGCGCCTCCTCGTAATCTTCCGCCTGAACAGCCTGCGCAAGCGCAACAGAATGAGCAAAGTAACTGCCGGAACCACTTTTTTGGAAAACATTTGTGACGTTTATCGCCGATTCCATACGCCCCATCGCCACATATGCGACAATCAGATCCTCCATCGCTCTAATATTTGTCTTATCGCGGGAAATCACTCTGGCATTATACAGCGCTGAAGCTTCAAAATCACCAAGATATCCCGCTTGACGTGCAGCCAGATAAGATCCTGCGACTTGACGCGCTAAAGCCCCTTCGCAACAAAGTGCGCCCAGTAGGTATAGTACAATCCATAATTTTCGCACAGTTAATATTTCCGTGATTTTGTCGGTTTGGGAACAGCCTTTGGTAAAAGATAGGCCGTACCACAGGCTAAGGCAATGGCTTCACTGTAAGCCAATGACAGTATCGAATCACAATTACATATTTGGATAATTCGGTCCGTCACCGCCCTGTGGTGTGACCCATGTGATATTTTGGCTTGGATCTTTAATATCACAAGTTTTGCAATGCACACAGTTTTGGAAATTGACTACGAAACGGGCGTCCTTGCCCTCCTCCTCGACAATTTCATAAACACCTGCAGGACAATAGCGTTGCGCAGGTTCTGCGTATTTGGGAAAGTTCACCAAAACGGGTATGTTCGCATCGTTCAGCTGCAAATGCGCTGGCTGTGATTCTTCGTGATTAGTCATGGAAAAAGACACGTTGGTCAGACGATCAAAGCTCAGCTTACCGTCAGGCTTTGGATAAACGATCAGATCGTGTTTTGAAGCTTCCTCCGTGGACTGCGCGTCGGTTTTGCCATGTTTCAGAGTTCCAAAAAGGGAAAAGCCAAAAATGGTCTGAAACCACATATCAAACCCGCCAAACGCGAGACCACCAAGCGGTCCGTATCGCCCCGCCAAAGGCGCCACATTGCGCACTTTTTCCAGATCTCTGCCAACTGGCCCCGCACGCAAAGCAGTATCATATTCATGCAACACATCAGAAGCACGGCCATCTTTGATTGCTTTATAAGCTGCTTCCGCCGCCTCAATACCCGAATGCATCGCATTATGGTTTCCTTTAATTCGTGGCAGGTTGACAAGCCCAAGCGAACAACCAAGCAGTGCCCCCCCTGGGAATGCCGCCTTTGGAATGGATTGCAACCCACCTTTTGTCACGGCACGTGCACCATAAGCAATACGCTTACCACCTTCCAACAGCTCTGCTATCTTTGGGTGATGTTTAAAGCGTTGGAATTCCATGTATGGAGAGAGATGCGGGTTTTTGTAGTTCAAATCTACGATGTAACCGACGTAGACCTGATTGTTATCCAGATGGTAAACGAATGATCCACCGGAATTTTTAAATCCAAGTGGCCAGCCCATGGTATGGGTCACTTCGCCTTCGTTATGCTTTTCTGGGCTGACTTCCCAAATTTCTTTCATTCCAAGGCCAAATTTTGGCACGTCCGTTGATTTGGCAAGGTCGTATTTCGCCAAAACTTGTTTTGACAAAGATCCCCGAACCCCTTCAGAGAGAAACACGTATTTCCCGTGCAGTTCCATCCCAGGTTCGTAGCCATCTGAAAGCGTTCCATCTGGGTTTTTTCCGAATTCACCCGCAACGACGCCTCTGACCTCGCCCGTGTCGCCGAATACCAATTCCGAACATGCCATGCCTGGGAAAATTTCGACGCCAAGCTCTTCTGCTTGTTCTGCAAGCCAACGGCACACATTACCCATAGACACGATGTAGTTTCCGTGATTATTCATCAATGGGGGCATAAACCAGTTCGGAATCCTAATTTTTCCTGCTTCTCCAAGGACGAAAAAATTATCCTCTTTCACAGCGACATTGACTGGTGCCCCTCTTTCCTTCCAATCCGGGATCAACCGTGTCAGGCCCTTGGGATCTAAGACCGCACCAGAAAGGATATGCGCCCCAACTTCGGACCCTTTTTCCAGCACAACAACTTCGAGGTCTACATCAAACTGTTTGAGGCGGATGGCGGCAGACAGGCCCGAAGGACCTGCGCCAACGATCACCACATCATACTCCATTACTTCACGTTCAACTTCACTCACAGCGCGCTCCTATTGTTTATTTAGCGGTCGTTGCAAACAAACCGTTAGCTCGCACGCAAGGTTTTCGTCAATGCGAAGCTGTTGATTAAATGTGTATTTGCGGCAAAAGGCCCTGTCTTTTCCTCAGAATTGAAATTATTTTTTCTATTTACGCCTTGATTTGTCCATTTTTGGTTGCAAAGAAGAATAATCACCTTCAGCCTCACTGAAGCAGTCATTGCACTACCGCATGGCTTTCATTTTTGAAACGAACTAAAAGAAGCGTAAGTATGATGGAAAAAATCCCTATGACCAAAACAGGGCATTTTGCCTTGGAAACAGAGCTGAAACAGCTCAAATCGGTCGAACGCCCCGCCATCATAAAAGCCATCGCAGAAGCGCGCGAACATGGCGATCTTTCTGAAAACGCAGAGTATCATTCCGCGCGCGAAAAGCAGAGCTTTATCGAAGGACGGATCAAAGATCTTGAGGGCGTTTTATCCCTTGCCGAAGTGATTGACCCCTCCACTCTTTCAGGCGCCATCAAGTTCGGGGCCACCGTTACGCTAATTGATGAAGATACAGATGAAGAAAAGACGTGGCAAATTGTCGGAGAACATGAAGCCAATATTGAGGCCGGCCTTTTAAACGTCAAATCTCCGATTGCCCGTGCATTAATCGGAAAAGAGGAAGGCGACAGCGTCGAAGTTCGCGTGCCGGGCGGTGAAAAATCATATGAAGTGATATCAATCACCTATCGCTGAAATTGCCCCGCCTAATTTGGAACGCATTTTTAAATGGATATCGACCCGAAGAAAACCACGTTGGCCCTACCGTTTGACAAACGTCAGACAGTTGGATTGAACTTACCTGAGATTATTGGCTATATTTTGGCAATTATTTGGATTGTCTTTTCTCTATTTTTGTTTTTAAGCGACAAGCTGAATTCTGATAGTAAGTTGCTTGTTCAATTACTGGTCATGGTCATGCCTTTTGCAATAATATGCCTAAGCATAACTGTGATGCGAACTTCACGGCTAGTGCGGGAAGAGATACGGCTGCTGCAGACGGCCATCGACACGCTACGCAAGACCTACATGGATCAACAAAAGTTAAATGGCCAGACGAATCCAGACACTTTCGTCTTACGGCGTTTAGATGAGATTTCTACTACTCAGCGCAAAATTCAAAATGCACTAACGATGTATAACACGGAACTTGTCACGAGCCGCCAGAGAACGATTTTCAATCCGCGAGATGCGAAGCACCCAAATGAAAAAGATAACCAAAAATCCCTTGAATTTGGAACAAGCACAGAGGACTTGCAAGATCCACTGTCCATAGATGATTTTATAAAGGCGCTAAATTTTCCGGATACGGCAGAGGATGAAGAGGGATTTATAGCCCTCCGGCGGGGATTAAAAGATCGCGAAACGGCCATCCTTATTCAGGCTTCACAAGACGTATTAACGCTTCTCAGTCAGGATGGAATTTACATGGACGACCTACGTCCGGATATGGCGCGAGCTGACGCATGGCGACGATTTGCTCGAGGTGAAAGGGGGAGAAAAATTGCTGTCCTTGCAGGTATCCGAGATCGCTCTTCTCTAGCATTAACAAACGGACGCATGAAGCAGGATACAATTTTTCGCGATACCGTGCATCATTTTCTAAGACAGTTTGACAAAGTTTTTTCCCACTTTGAAGATCGTGCCACGGATGTGGAGCTATCCGCCTTTTCCAACACACGCACAGCACGTGCATTTATGCTTTTAGGGCGGGTGACTGGAACGTTTGATTAGGCAAGTACATTCCACAGGCTTCCCAGCCTGCAGCAATTGGAAAAGGTTTCCTAAATAACAAGAATTGCTCTTTTTATGAGTCAATTCTATCTTTAAACTTTCAAACAAAATACTGACTACTTAAAAAATCTTCCTGGGCTTTCTTTACCGAGTATCGGCATCGCGCTTGGCAGTCTAAAAAGATGAATAAGGAATAAATCTTACAGGATCGTTTGGTTCGATATTCCGTGCTTTTTCATCAAATTCTACAAGGCCTTCTGCCCAACTGAGGCCCGTAATCCGTCCCGAACCTTCAGAAGCAAAGACTTCGGCTCGTCCATCCACTAAACGGGCACGAAGATATTCATACCGACCCGGTTTTTTCGATTTAAAAAAAGCTGCAGGAACCAGATACCCTTCTGCACGCCGCCAGTCACCCCCTGCAAGCAAGCGTAGAGCAGGTTGCGCAAAAACCAATGTACACACGAAAGCGGCCACTGGGTTGCCGGGAAGTCCAAAGACGGGTAGCCCTTTCCAAAGTCCCATCGCCATAGGCCGTCCTGGTTTCACCGCAATGCGCCAGATATTCAACGCACCTTCGCTGCGCAATAGTGCAGAAATATGATCTTCATCTCCGGCAGAGGCACCACCCGTTGTTAGCAATACATCACAATTTGCACTTGCCTCGTTAAGCAATGAGCGTAACGCGGGTACATTATCTTCCGCAATGCCAAAATCTACCGTAAGACAACCGATGCTTTCCATCTGCGACAGTAACATCTGACGGTTCGCATCATAGATCTCCCCTTTTTGGATATCTCGATTGGGTTCCAAAAGCTCATCGCCCGTCGAAAGCACCCCAACACGCAGTGATGCAAAAACGTTTACTTCAGAAATTCCAATAGACGCCAGTACCGCCAGATCGGGCGGAGAGAGCCGATGCCCTTTCTCAAACAAGACTTGTCCCGCTTTGATATCCTCACCAGCGAGGCGGGTATTTTTGCCTATCTTCAGTGGCCCGTGAAAGGCAAGGTTCTGCTCATCTTTATTCACATCTTCTTGAAGTACAACCGTATCAACACCATTGGGTAATAGGGCGCCCGTGAGGATGCGAACTGCGCTTCCCTCGGGTACAAGCCCATCAAAAGGATGCCCTGCAGCAGCGCGCCCCTCCAACAGACGAAGGTAAACAGGTCCTGCATCCGCGCTTTGGTGGCCTGCAAAGCCGTATCCGTCAATTGCCGAATTTGCAAAAGGGGGGCTGGCCCGCTTGGCAACAATAGGCTTAGCGAGGAAACGACCATTCGCCTTGGCAAGGGTAACGGTATCGGTTTTTACTCTGATAACCAATGCCTTCTGTAAAAGTTCAAAGACCTCAGGCACAGGAACCCAATCCACCCCAGGCGGCAATGTAAAACAATCATCACAAAGATCAGGAGGCTCAATCATTTTGTTTTTCCATTTGCCGGCACACCCACGATCCAGCCCTCTTCTTTTAAAACACTTTTCTTGACCGACTTTATATCAAACAAATGCGAAGCATGCATCTTTGTCTGCATCAAGTAGGCAAATCGGTCACAAACCTGACGTACCTGACATGCATCTAAAATGTGATAAAGCTGATTTGGGTATTTTTCTTTAAGTGGCATCTTATATTCAATTTGGTAGAAAGACGGATAAATCTCTCCAATTACCACCGGACAATCTAGAATCTGTGATCCAGTTTCCAGAGGGAAAACCGCCCCCCGTCCTCCAAGCCAGCGTTTGAGTTTGTACAGATAAGTGATCCCCAAAAGCGCCTGAGAGCCTACCGAACCTGTGGTGTAGAGTTTCCATGCACTTTGCGCTGTTTTGGAAGCAAGATCAGACTGACGCCATTCTTCCATCCCGTGTCCACAACGCACACTACCTTTGTGCGGTAAGCCTTTTAGGCGGAGAGAATTGGGTGCACCCCAAAAGGGGCCAATGCCAGGAAATTGCGAATTGATCTCTGCAGCAACCTCAAAGCGGTTGTTCTTGTTGTCGGGTCCGTCTTTGATCCTTTCCGACAGCCATTTCCACACAGAATTAAAATCTGTACGCCCTGTCAGCTGTTTCGCAAATCCAGAAGGGTATCCAAAATTGAAATCAAATCCAATGAAACTGCGCCTGCCAGCCGCCATTTCCTTATCCAAAAGCGTATGAATCCGCGCCATTGCTTCGTGCCTTGTGCGGAAATATTCCGGATGCTGGGATGTCCCTTCGTCTAACCGTGAAACACAGAGATAAATTGCATCTTTGCTTGGTGTTACAGGTGATGGGGTGCTTCTAGCAGACCAATCCACTGCGATGACTGTGTCAAACATCAAATTCCTGTTTCTGCCTGAATAAAATCCGCAATCGAGTTTGTATCATCCAAGTCAAATACGGGTTTATCAAGTGAAGGGTTATCATTACTCGCCACAGCACAGACTGTATCATCTGTGAAAGCAATCAGATCATTTCCTGTTTCTTTGCGATGTGCCTCGATTTTAGGATGCCTGTCTCTTTTATAACCTTCAATCAGGACAAGGTCGACACGAGAGAGTTTTGTAAGCAGGCTGGCAAGCGTTGGCTCTTCCTCTTCATGCAATTCGTGCATCAAGGCAAAACGATTGCGAGACACCAAAAGAACCTCTTTAGCCCCACCGTCTCTGTGACGAAAACTGTCTTTGCCCGGATGATCCACGTCAAAGCTGTGATGGGCGTGTTTTATCGTTGATACCGAGAAACCACGCTCGGTAAATTCTGCAATCAGACGTTCGATTAGCCCAGTCTTTCCAGAATTCTTCCAGCCTATGATACCGTAAATCTTCATGTGCTTCCCCCAACTTTTTCTTTCGGCAATAAACCTTGCGCCTGAAGGAGGTCTTCTCGCGTATTAACGTTGAAAAACGGATCCATCTCATCCGCCTCGAAAATCGCCTCGCGACCGCCGTGCTTATCTGTCCAAAGCACCACTTTTCGCAGACCATTCTCAAGGTTTTTCCGCAAATCATCGCGCAACGCGACAGGCCAAAGCCCAAAAGTCGGCTGGCGCAATATTTTACCTGCTTCCCCCATGGTCGCAGCCAGAATAAGTGGGGTTTCCATGCTTTCAGCCTGGGTAAGAAAGATCTTAACGAGATCTTTAGGGAAAAACGGCGTATCTGCCGCAACGCTGACAATATGATCTGCACCGTGCGCATAGGCCCATTCCAATCCTGCTAGTATGCCGGCAAGTGGACCTGGATGGCAGGGAAGGCTATCAGCCACCACAGGCAGGTTCAGATCAGAAAACCGGTCCTTTGGACCATTTGCATTCAATATGATGGAGGATACCTGTGGCCGTAACCGGTGAATGACATGGTCAAAAAGACTGTGCTGTCCAAGCATCAAACGCCCTTTGTCCCCCCCGCCCAATCGGGTTGCCTTACCACCGGCAAGAATGACACCAACAGGTATGTTCATTTTTGCGATCCCTTTCTTCGGGTTTTCTGGGGTTCGCATTGAATCCTATCCAGATCTGCGTCCCACAAAAGCCGCGCTTCGCCAGCAAGACAAATGAAACGCTGTCCACGCATACGTCCGATCAGCGTTAAACCGACCTGACGCGCAATGTCTACACCCCAAGCGGTAAAGCCAGATCGGGACGTTAGCGCAGGAATACCCATCGAGGCGGTTTTGATTACCATTTCCGAGGTTAAACGCCCTGTTGTATATAGAATTTTATTGCTGGCTTCCACCGAATTTAGCCGCATCCAACCGGCAATCTTATCCACCGCATTATGACGACCAACGTCCTCCATATAAACAAGAGGGGTATCTTTTTCACAAAGAACCGTACCATGGATTGCTCCTGCCTCAAGATAAAGCGATGGGGTTTGATTGATCTTATGCGACAATGCGTAAAGCCAGCTTGTTTTTAAACGTGTAGAGGGTAGCGTGAGGCTATTCATTCCTTCCATCATATCGCCAAAAACTGTGCCTACAGCACAGCCACTTGTGCGTATTTTCTTACTCAGCTTTTCTTCATAATTGGTTTTGCGCGCAGTGCGGACTATGACGGTTTCCAATTCCTTATCATAATCTATACCAGTGAGTTCATCATCAGAACGCAGCATGCCTTGATTGCTTAAAAACCCAACGGCAAGGTATTTTGGGTGATCCCCTATGGTCATTGAGGTCACAATTTCTTGTGAATTCAGAAATATTGTCAGGGGGCGTTCCTCTACAACATTTATTTCCTTTAACACACCTGACTGATCCTTACCGCATACCCTTCTCGTCAGCCAGTTTTGGTTCACATCAGGAGCGATCACATAAGCTTGGCTAAGTTCGGGACGTTTCAAATCATCAATCCTCCTTTGGAACGCCACCAGTTAACTGCATATTTTCAATGAAATCCAGACCTGCAAGCAGCTTGTTTTATGGAGCTTTGGGTTGAGGCTTTAAAATTCTGCGCCTGTCCAACTTAATTCACATGGGCGTTCAATTCTTTGAATTTATCCGCATCCTCATATTCATATCGAACCGTTTAGCTCAGACTCAGAAGCATTTCAAACTCTTACCACAGTTTTTGTGGGAAAAACGTTGAATTTATTGCCTCAAAGATAGGAATTTTTTGCGTATCGCCGATGTGCACATCACACAAAGTGCTAGGGCTACAGCCTTTTTTATCTGGTAAAAATCAAGTATCTCCCTTCTACTTCATGGAGCACTTTTACTATTTGTAATACCACATTAAATGTTTTAAGTGGATGCGAATGGGTATAAAAAACTGCAACAAAGTGCTTTACACCGCGGTAACATTCCTTTGCTCAACGAAAATTTCAAATCCGGGCGTGCCGTCAGAGTTAAAAGTTAAGTTCTTAGTCGCGTTGATAATTAGATTGCTTCGTACGCCCTTACATGTCTCATTATTACGTATTGTACATCGCTTGTTAGACAACAGTTAATCGTATTCATAACGAATGGCGCGGGTGCCGTGTTTTGATCCGTTAACCTAATCAACTACACAACCTAAAACGTGGACCGCGGCAAACTAACGCAACTCTTAAAAGTCGACAAGTTCAGGAGTTAACTAGTGCCATAAAAACGAGGACAATTATGGCAGCAATCGTCGTTTTGGTTACAACACCCATAAATCCTTCAAATGTTTTTTCCTGCACTTTGATATCCATTGAGCCATGCTCATGCTTAGACATTGATTATTCCCTACTTATAAAACTTGGCCTGACGATAAACGATTCACTCAGCGGTGTCATCTGAAATAGATAACCTTAGCTGCTGCGTGTCGCCGCACCTGTTCAGCTTTTATTTAGATATTGATAAAGATAGGCACCATTCGCGTTAAAATCACGGCTCACCTCGCCCGCAGCGAATAGATGGTTGAGGTGCGCTA
The DNA here is from genome assembly GCA_913051655.1 of uncultured Alphaproteobacteria bacterium. Taxonomy (GTDB): domain Bacteria; phylum Pseudomonadota; class Alphaproteobacteria; order Rhodobacterales; family Rhodobacteraceae; genus LFER01. Next base: position 15,554 of record CAJXHI010000028.1, on the reverse strand, counting down.
CCGCCTCAACAAGGGCAAGGCCGTATTCATCTGCACCGATGGTTCGCTTGAAAAGGGGATTAAAACACTCGACCGCTGTCTTTGGCTTGTCTAAAAATATCCGCAAACGAGCTAAAGCAGAATAGTGGTTTTCGATCGATTGCTGCAGGCGAAATAAAAGGCCCCTAAAAGGTACTTTATGCCCCGAAAGGACCAAATGATTTGGTCTAGCATGCGGCAAAAAACTTTTGCACGATAAAAGCCACTCTCCTACGGGATCCGCCTCTGGTTCAGTAGCATAAACACCCAAATTGGGGCTAATAGAGGAAATGATCTGATCCCCTGCGATTACAAGCTCATTGTCATCACTCCAAAATGTTGCATGCTCTGGGGCATGACCGTTCCCCATACGCACAACCCAGTTGCGGCCGCCCATAGAGATGTGCTCCCCCTCTTGGAGACGTTTGTAACCCAGTGGAATAGGAGCAACCATGTCAGAAAAATTAAACGGCTTTCCCTCTGCGCGTTCTTTAATTATCGCCCCATCCATGCCTGAACGGCGCCAAAAGTCGATCGTTTCCTGAGGCGGCAAAGCCTGAACATCAAGCGTCAACATACGCCCCATGAGGTAGCTTGTGCGGCTAACCATTAGTTCTGCGCCATATTCGACCATAAACCATCCCGCAAGCCCGATATGATCAGGATGGTGATGAGTCAGGGTTACGCGATGTATCGGCTTTCCGCCAAGCGGCCCGGCAATGATCTTTTTCCAAATCATTTTGGTACGCTTGGAGTTCATGCCCGTGTCGATAATGGTCCACCCATCGCCATCATCCAGCGCGTAAACATTTACATGATCAAGTTTCATCGGAAGCGGCAGGCGAATCCAATGTATCCCCTCTGCCACCTCTATACTGTCCCCCTCGACCGGGGGACCTTGCCATGGGATATGTAAACCTGTGTTCATCTTATTGTTCAGCCAGCCAAATCTTGAAGGTCTAGCGCGTAAAGATCATCTGCCCCTTGTGTGGCCTGAGCTAATAGGCCGATGTGTTCGGGAAGAAGACTTTTGATATAAAAGGTTGCGAGTTTTGTGCGAGGACCATACCCCGTTTCATTTGAAGCCGCTGCAAGATGGTAATATCCCCCTAACACTCTAGCAAATGCTTTCAGATATGGCACTGCACCCGCAAACCGATGTTTCATTTCCTTTTGCGCCAGCATCCATTCTGTAGTTTCACGCAAGCGCTCAATCGCATCCCAAAGAGTAGCAGACAAATCAGGATAACCCGCATACGCTCCTTTAACACTGTCCGAAATTTCATCCAAGAGCGCCCCTGCAGCGGCACCTCCGTCCATCAATTTACGACCCACGAGGTCCATGGACTGAATTCCATTGGTGCCTTCGTAAATCGCAGTGACACGCACATCTCGCAGATACTGCGCAGCGCCTGTTTCTTCGACAAACCCCATACCGCCGTGTACCTGAATACCAAGGTTGGCCACTTCAATACCAACCTCTGTACCAAAAACTTTGGTGATTGGTGTCAGTAGTGCTGCGCGTGCATGCCAAACGCGATCACCTGTCGCATTGGCCATGTCGATTGCTACAGCATTGGACAGCGCAACGGCGCGCGCAGCAAAAATATCCGCCTTCATTGTGCTGAGCATCCGACGCACATCGGCGTGGTCTAGAATACTGCCCTTACCATTTTCAATACCGCTTTTGCCCTGACTGCGGTCCTTTGCATAGGCAAGCGCATGCTGATAGGCACCCTCAGCGCCCCCGATGCCTTGACCTCCCACGCCTAGGCGGGCATTGTTCATCATTGTAAACATTGCACGCATACCATCGTGGGGCGCACCGATCAGCCATCCGGTTGCACCATCATATTGCATAACCGCAGTGGGACTTCCGTGAAGGCCCATTTTTTCTTCGAGGCTGACCACCTTTAAGGAATTTGCAACCCCTGAATTTCCGTCGACATCTGGTAGCCGTTTTGGAACCAAAAATAGCGAAATTCCCTTAGTCCCCGGCACACCATCAGGGAGGCGCGCCAAAACAAGGTGGCAGACATTTTCCGAAAAATCATTGTCTCCCCACGAGATATAAATCTTCTGCCCTGTAATCGAGTAGGTGCCATCACCATTGTCTCTCGCACTTGATCGCAATGCGCCCACGTCAGAGCCCGCTTGGGGTTCTGTCAAATTCATGGTGCCGCACCATTCACCGCTGATCAGTTTTGGCAAATATACTGCTTTTATTTCGTCGCTTGCATGATGCTCCAACGCCTCAATCTGGCCCTGTGTCATCAATGGATTCAACTGAAGCGACAAACAAGCCGCTGACATCATTTCATTTACTGCCGTGGTGACGGTCATTGGAAGTCCCATGCCGCCATATTCTGGGCTAGCGGCAATAGACACCCATCCACCATTCGCAATGGCTTTATAAGCCTCGGCATAGCCTGGTGATGTACGCACCACACCATTTTCCAATACTGCAGGCTGTTGATCCCCAGCGCGCTGAACAGGCGCCATCACCTCTTCACACATTTTGCCCGCTTCACCGAGGATAGCGGCAGTGAGGTCGGAGGTTGCTTCACTAAAGCGATCAGTTTGAGACACTTTGGAAAATCCAACCACGTTATCGAAAAGAAATTGGTATTCATCCAATGGGGCTTTATAGGGCATTTGCTCTCCTTGATTTCTCGCTTGGCACTACGGGTGATTGCCTTTATTCGGCTGAGTAATTAGCATTTAAACTCAAAATGGCAAATCTAAAACCAGAACGCAGCGTGACAATGAGCGATATCCAGACAATGACCTTAAGGACCAACTCGGCGGGAATGAAACAGGCCACTGATATCCTCCGGAAAGGCGGGTTGCTGGCCTTTCCGACGGAGACTGTCTACGGGCTTGGGGCAGATGCCACACAGGACCTCGCCGTTGCCCGTATTTACGCGGCAAAGGGGCGTCCTACATTCAATCCATTAATCGCGCATTTTCCGGATGCAGACTCTGCAAAGTCGCATGTTCACTGGTCAGAGGAAGCAGATATCCTCACCAATACCTTTTGGCCTGGCGCAATCACTTTGGTTTTAGAAAAACGTCAGGACAGCACACTCTCCGCGCTGCTCAGCACAGGCCTTTCAAGTGTTGCAATTAGGGTCCCTGATCATTCGATAGCCTCTAATTTATTGCATCAGTTTTCCAGTCCTATAGCCGCACCTTCGGCAAATCCCTCAGGCGCTATAAGCCCAACGAAACCTGAACATGTGCTTTCCAGCCTTGCTGGTAAGATAGAAGGCGTAATTGACGCAGGCGCGTGTCGCCTTGGCTTGGAGTCGACCATTATCGACCTTACTGTAGCACCGACTCTACTCAGACCCGGAGGTATTCCAGTTGAAATCATAGAAGACTGCTTGGGGAAAAAGCTACAGAATACTCAGGCTAAAGATGGGATCAAAGCGCCCGGTCAGCTGAGTTCGCATTATGCGCCGTGCGCAAAATTGCGTTTGAATGCCACCTCCGCACTTGATGAAGAGGTTCTTATCGGCTTTGGAGATATGGAATGTGACCTGAATTTGTCACAAGATGCTGATTTGACCGAAGCGGCCGCACATCTTTTTGCCCATCTTCATTTTTTGGACAAAAAAGGGGTCGCATGCATTGCCGTTGCGCCTGTTCCGCAGCATGGCCTAGGTCAAGCTATCAACGACAGGTTGATCCGCGCCGCGGCACCGCGCGACTGAGCATATGTCTAAGTTTTTTTTATAAAAGTAATGCTTTGCGATTATCAGAGAACGTCAAGCGTGTCCCACATCGCTTGATAGCAAAAGCGCATTGATTCCCAAAAGATCAAGCGCAGCCTGCCATTTTCTAGCGTGATCGCTGTCCAACACCAATGCTTCGTCAGCATCCACAGTCAACCATCCATTATGCAGAATCTCTGCTTCTAACTGGCCGGCACCCCATCCTGAATACCCCAGAAAAAGTCCTGCATGAGAGGGAGTTTCTCCGTCCGCCAACGCTTCAATAACGTCCCGTGTTGAGGTTAAGGATAGGCTGTCGCCAATAAATTGAGTCGAATTTTCCGAAAGATAATCGTTCGAATGGATCGCAAACCCGCGCGACGTTTCCACCGGTCCTCCAAATAAAATAGGCACATCCCTACCGCTGGTATACTTAATGGAAAGCTGCTCACACAGGTCCTTAAAAGACCCCTGTCTAAGAGGTTTATTCACGATTAGGCCCATAGCACCTGTTTCAGTATGGTCGCAGATGTAAATAACAGATGATTCAAAGCGCTGATCACCCATCCCAGGCATCGCGACAAGGAATTTTCCTTTCAAGTTCAGAGGTTCGTCTAGCGTAGTCATTTTTCTACAAACCGCACAAAGTATGAGACTTATCAATTTGAATATAGCTCTCAATCCCCTCTCTGCAAAGTGACTTGGCAAAATCGTTTTTTTTGGCCATGAAGGAGGTATGTTTACCTTTGCAAAAAACTACACCGTTGCCATTGGGTTAATGGTGGTCGGATTACTAGCGGACCAAAGTCTGGCCGAGACCCAAGGATTGAAAAAAGCCAAAATTTTGCCTGGATGGCAAAATAATGATGGCAGCCACACAGCGGCTATCGAAATAAATCTAGAGGCAGGATGGAAAACCTATTGGCACACGCCCGGTATCGCCGGCATACCGCCACTTTTTTCCTTTGTGGGATCAAACAACCTTAAGGATGTGGTATTTGAATGGCCCTCTCCGATCCTCTTTGGGGACACAGATATATGGTCGATCGGATATAAAAACAAATTGCTTTTGCCGATGATCATCACTCCGCAAGATAAGAACAAACCCATTGCCTTAAATCTGCAAGCCAATATTGGCATTTGTGATAAAGTCTGCGTACCTGCAGAGTTTCCGATGTCTGCAACTTTGCGCCCTAAGCGTACAAAACGTGATGCAAAAATTGTGGCCGCACTGGCCTCACGGCCAAAGTCCAAGAAAGCTATAAATGCCAAAGAAGTGATATGTGACTTTTCCATGTCGGAAGTGGGGATGGTGGTCACGGTTGACCTCTCAGTGCCCAAACTGGGAAAGCTTGAAGTCATTATATTGAATTACGAGTATCCTGATTTTTGGGTACAGAGTAAGATGGCCGAACGTCGCGGCAATATTTTGAGCGGGTCGGGCATCATTAGCCATTCTTCAGGTATCTTGGCCGCCATAGACAGATCAAAAGTCGCTTTAAGTGTCATAAGCGAAATGACGGCGGCTGACCTTGGAACATGCGCAAAGTAGCTTATCAATAGTAATACGTATCTTGAATTGGATCGGACTACAAAGGCTCACCAGACGGCTCCGCCCTTTTGCGCGACATCAAGAGATCACCAACAAAGCTTAGAAAAAAAATAAACAAGCATACGACGGTAGTACCACCGGTAAATAGGAGCAGAGCCTTTGCCATGACACCTTCGCTAGAGATGACTGGTGGAAAGAAAGCAGGTAATCGGTCAAACAATATCGCCCATCCCAAAGTTGCACCAAACCAGCACAAAATCACAATCCCTAAACCAATCAGCGTAAAAGTAACTTTACGCGCACGGCCAAAGATTGCAAACCGGAATGATTTGAAGAGGCGCTGAAAATCATGCTGGACCGCGACCAAGGCTGGCACTAGTAAAAGTACAAGCAGCATTCCAAACCCAAGGCCATATACCAAAGTTATCACCGTTGGTTTCAGAAACTGCGCTTGCGAAGAGCGTTCGTAAAGCAGTGGTGCCAATCCTAAAACCGTGGTGAGCGTGGTCAGGATAACCGGCCTTAGACGATCAGCTGAACCTGCAATAATTGATGGTACCAAACCGCGTTCTTTAGCATAGTCATCAATTGTTGTGATCAACACGATGGAGTCATTTATAATGATGCCCGTCATTCCCAAAAGCCCCACAACAGTAAACAACGAAAGAGGGACTTCCCATACGTAATGCCCATAAATCGTCCCCACAAGGCCAAAAGGGATTACAGACATAATTACGATTGGCCGTGTCCAGCTAGCAAATACCCACGTGAGAACAAGATAAATGCCAGTCAGGCATAGTATCATTCCAATGCGCGCATCATTCAGAAATTGTTCTTCTTGCTCAGCGAGGCCGGATAATTTCCATTCAACCTGATGATCGCTAGCGATGTCTGGAAGGATATCTGTTCCCAGCAATTTTATTACTTCATCTGCCGCGTCGGGATCGTCTTCTGAAATATCCCCCGTCACCGATACTATGCGAATACCATTCTCACGACGTATGGTAGAAAAACCTGCGCGTTGTTTCACGCTTACAATATCAGCGAGAGGCACATAGGATCCAGACGAACTGCGCAACTGCATGTTTTCGAGGAAATCCGCAGTCAATTCCTCTTTGGGCAATTCAACGCGGATTGTAGCGCTGCGCGAGCCAACGGGGTAATTTGCAGCCTCAAGCCCGTTCAGCCGATTTCGAAGCTTGCGTCCCAGGTCCTCAGTAGTGAATCCCAGCATTTCGCCTTGAGCCGTGAGCTCTAAAATGAGCTCTTCTTTGTCATAATCGAGATCATCCTCAACCGCAGACACCACTGCAAAACTGCCCAGCTCAGCTTTAAGCCGCTGTGCCGCTGCTTTAAGCTTTTCAGAGCTTGCACCGTAAAACTGTACATCAAGCGCATCCTCACCGGGTCCAGAGCGCCATCCACGGAAAGATACTGTTTCAACCAGTGGATGTTTCCGCACTTTGTCTTGCAAAGCCCCGACAAACACTGAGCTTGAAAAGGGTCGGAGATCCGGATCAATAAGTTCAATCGAAATGGCACCCAACAAATCTTTGGGTTTGTTTTCTGTCCCAGAAATTGGGCGCCCCGAATTACTGCCGATCTGCGCAAGAACATAATCGACTGGGTTGATGCCATGCTCCGCCTCAAGCTCTTTGCCGACTTCTTCCACAGCACGTTGCATTTCTGTCATCATAGCAAGCGTGTCTTCTCTATCGGCAGAAGAGACCATAGCAAAATTACCACTTACCGAAGATCTCTCAGGCGCATTGAAAAACCGCCATTTCACATCTTTTGTAACGACCATCGCTACTTGTGATGCAAAAAGAGCCACTGCACCGGCCAAAACAACATAACGTCCCATTGTTACCCACATGATCAACCGGCGAAAAATCGTGTCTCGCACCCACTCAAAACCGATATTCACCAAGCGACTGGGTATATCATACCAATGACCTTTTACGCTGTGCTTCAAAGAATGCGCCATATGATTTGGCAAGATCAAGAAACATTCCACGAACGATGCTGCCAAAACGACGCAGACTGTAAATGGGATATCCGCAATCAAATCACCAAACCGCCCTCCAACTGCCACAAGGCCAAAAAATGCGATAATCGTTGTAATTGTTGCCGCAAAAACGGGTAAAGCCATTCGATGCGCTGCCGTTTCTGCCGCAGAGACAGGATCTAACCCCATACGTGCGCGGTAATCAGCATTTTCGCCCACTACGATCGCATCGTCCACAACAATACCTAGTGTGATCAACAGAGCAAAAAGAGAGATCATGTTTATGGTTATACCCGCTGCATACATAAGTGCGATCGCAGCACAAAGGGCTGTGGGGATGCCGGCTGCTACCCACAAAGCTGTGCGTACGTTCAAGAACAAAAAAAGGAGTGCAACAACCAACACCAGCCCCGTCAATGCGTTGCCATAGAGCATATTCAACCGACCAGAGATATGATCCGCGCGAGTTCGGATCAGCTGCATTTGCGTACCTTCAGGCAAAGTTTCGCTAAGCATATCGACTGTTGCTTGAACCGTCGCCTGAATTGCGATCGCATCCCCTTTGGAGGAGCGATCAACACGAATAGAAATAGCTGGATCTTCGCCAACGAAATATGCCTCTTCACGGTCGACACCTTCGACACGGACACGGGCAACATCTCCAATACGAAGCTTCGAACCATCTACATTTGTGCGAAGAACAATATCGCTGATCTGATCCGCTGATCTTTTGGCGACACCTGTGCGCACCCGAGTGTTGGCGTCCCCAACATCACCTGCCGGATCGGCGGTGACCTCTGCTGCGACCGCATTTGCAATTTCCTGCATACTTATTTGGTTTGCCACCATACTTGACAGAGGCAGCTCGACCACTGTTTCCGGAGCAGCCAAGCCTGAGATGGCGGCACGTGTGACACCCGCAGCAAACAATCTTAATACCAGTTCATCCGAGTAAAGCGCAAGCTGCTCAATCCCAACCGGCCCCGTCACAATCACATCGGTGACCCTATCTCGCCATGATCCGCGTTTTATTTTGGGATCACCTGCATCCTCAGGAAGGGTGGTGACTTGATCAATGGCCGTTTCCACATCGCCTGTGGCGCGTCCCATATCCCATCCCGGTTCGAATTCTATCGTGATATAGGCGCGTCCCTCTGTCGAGACGCTATTTGAATCGCTGGCCCCTTCAATGCTCAGCAGCGCTGGCTCAAGCACTTGGACAATTGCTTCATCCACGTCTTCTGCACCCGCGCCCGCCCAGACAACGGAAACCACCACATTATCAACGATTACGTCGGGAAAGAATTGTGCCCGCATGCGCGGCATTGAAAACAGCCCTGCGACGATCAAGACCACTAATAAAAGATTTGCTGCCGTGCGATGACGGGTGAAATAAGAAAGGACGCCGCCCGCAGAACTTGGAAGGTTACGAACCACCTTTAACCACCCATACGACTTTCAATACGCTCTACAACATTTGCTGGAACTTTGTCTTTTCTCAACTGACCTAGGATGCGTTTCTTGGCATCAGGTGGAATGTAACCGTTGCCTTCGATAAAGGCCATAAGCTTGGATCGTCGCTCTTCGGTAAGCTCCACCATCTCGATTTCTTCGATCTTCGCACCTTTAGGACCCGAACGCACTGGTTTGACTTTTATTCCAGCGCCAAGCATAGGGGTCTGTTCGGCCACGACTTCACGATTAGCAAGATCGCGCGAGCGAACCAGAATTTCATTACCTTGGCGGCGCACAAGTTTGACTTGCAACGCCTCTAAACGGTCTTCGTTTGTAACCAAAAGAACTTCGAAATTGGCGTTGATAGCGCTCGCTGGCAATTTCACTACATAATTTTGCATAGGTTCCGTGACACTTAGTGACACAAAGTCACCGGGCATGAAGCCGCGCGTGTCTTCCATTGCCGCAAAAAGCATCCGACCGCTTTGCCCCTCTCCTACAGCACCACTATCGCGAACCAGCTCAGCTTCCGCTATCAGATCATTCACTAGTCCTTCCATAGAAACGCTCACAGGACTTTTGATCAAATCACCCTCGTCATTTAAAAACCGGGTGTATTGGTCCGTAGAGATGCGAAACGAGACCTCTAACGCGCTTGGATCAATCAGGCGCCCCAAACGTTCATTTGAGCTTACGAGGCCGCCTTTCACCAAGGTAACATCACTCAATATACCGTCAAATTCAGCATAAAGTGCGGTGTCATCAAGTCTACGCTGCGCATCATCGCGGGCAAGTTTTGCTCGAGCCAGTCTGGTATTTGCCTGTGCGCCGCGCGATTTGACTTGATCCAGTAAACTACGCTTTGACAGAAGAGCCTGTCGCGCAGAGGAGGCCTGCAGCTCTGCTGTTTCAACTGCTGCTGTTGTGCCAACTCCGCGGGTCTGAAGGTCGACTTGTCGCGCCAAGGCTTTTGCACGCAATGATTTTTGCTCTTCTGCCGCCTTTAATTCATCTTTCATCAGGGAAAGTGCGCGACGTGCCTCACCGACTTCATCAAATGCGTCCGTCACATCTGCCTCAGCGCGCAGCAAAGTAGACTGCGCATCTGACCTGTTGAGCTGCACCAAAAGTTCGCCCGCTTTTATCTGACCACCGTTCACAAAACTCTTCGATAGTTCGACAACCTGACCACCAGAGGCCATGCGCAGGTCAAGCGTACGCCGGCTTTGCACTTCACCAAAGGCTTTAAGAACAGGCGTAATGGATTGAGGTTTTGCCTGAACCACATTTACTGTAAAAATACGTTCGCGCTTCTGTGACGGTCTCTGTCCCTTTGATGCACGCTCTTCGACTGCTGATCCGATCATTTTACCCGCATAGGCCAAAAGGCCGACGGAAAGGGAAAGCAGCATGAGCCCAATAAGGCTTTTCCGGAAAAAGCGCATATGTCATGTTCTCCTTGAAAAAACCGACTACCCTGAAATGACATTGTTATGTCACTAACCGCCATATCGCTCGAATATAGCACTCTAAATAAGGTTTCCAAGGAATTATTCAGACTTACAGTCTCAAAAGGACCAACGTCTGAATTTTCATTTACGCCTAAGATATTCGTCAAGGCGTGGCATGATTTCTACAAAATTACAGGGAAGATGACGGAAATCGAGCTGTTTGACCAAAATTTCATCCCATGCGTCACGGCATGCCCCAGGGCTGCCTGGCAAAGCAAAGAGATATTTACCGCCTGCCACGCCTGCAGTTGCCCGACTTTGCACAGCAGAGGTACCAATTTTTTGCATGCTGACAATCGTGAACACAGTTCCAAAGGCATCAACCTCTTTTTCGTAAACATCCCGATGCGCCTCAACACTTACATCACGCCCAGTCAAACCTGTGCCTCCCGTGCTGATGATCACATCTATCGCATCCGTCGCAATCCAACTACGCAACTGCTCCGCAATCTCAGTGCGTTCATCGGGCATGATCTTTCTGTCTGCCACAACATGGCCAGCACCCTCAATACGATCGACCAATGTCTGGCCCGATTTGTCCTCGTTAAGGTGCCGGCTGTCAGAAACGGTCAGCACTGCGATGCGCACGGGCAGAAATTCTTTTTTCTCATCGATACGGCTCATGATGCGTCTAGCTTTGCTTTTAGTTTTAAAAGGTCAGCCCATGTTTCCCGCTTTGCGATTGGATTGCGTAGCAAAAAAGCAGGGTGAAAAATAGGCAGGATATCCACCCCATGCCTGTTTTGTATCTTGCCGCGAAGCCGCGTTATCCCACGTTCACCCAAAAGCGCCTGACAAGATATATTGCCCATTGCCACTATAATATGAGGGGAAGCAAGTTGAATATGCTTTTCCAGAAATGGCCAAAGCATAGCGATTTCCTGTGGCTTTGGATCACGGTTCTGAGGCGGACGCCATGGCAAAACATTTGCCAGATAAAAAGAATGCTCAGGCGACTCAGAGCTACGGCGTAAACCAATTGATGCGAACATTCTGTCAAGAAGCTGTCCAGCGCGCCCAACGAAGGGTTTACCCTGTTGATCTTCTTCGCGCCCTGGCGCTTCCCCGATGATCATGACCCTAGCGCTCGGGTTTCCATCAGAAAACACAAGATTGCGCGCGCCATGTTTTAATTCACAATGCTTAAAGGCGGCCATCGCATTCTTCAACTCCTCACGCGAGGTGATCCCCTCACAAGCGACTCGGGCAGCCTTCACAGGATCAACAGCAGGTTCCACATAAATCTTGGGCGCAGAATTCTGCAACGCCGGCTGTGGTTTGGCCCTTGATTTAAGCGTGTAACGATCAAGTGGCGCGTCAAGCACCGCTTCATCCACACCCATTTCCAACTGCCACTCTAAGAGTATCTTGGCTTGATGCCAAAAGATGTTTGATTCCATGTTGGTAATTCTAGCGCGACGCCGCAAAAAGGAAAAGCGGGCATCGTTCTCTTGTATGTGGACGCGTGTGGCGCTATGCACTCCATAATTATGGAGCGCGGAGATACATATGGGGTTTACACAAAAACACCTGTTGGGCATCGAGCCGCTTTTCCCCGTTGCGATTTCAGAAATACTTGATTTGGCAGACAGGTATGTCGACCTGAATCGCCGCTCTGATAAGCATTCTGATATCTTGGCAGGTCTTACCCAAATCAACATGTTTTTTGAAAACTCGACGCGCACGCAGGCCTCTTTTGAGCTGGCTGGAAAAAGGCTTGGCGCGGATGTTATGAACATGGCAATGCAGGCAAGTTCGATCAAAAAAGGCGAGACCTTGATTGATACGGCATTGACGTTGAATGCAATGCATCCGGATCTTCTCGTGGTGCGCCATCCCCAATCTGGTGCGGTGGATCTTTTGGCGCAAAAGGTCAATTGTAGCGTTTTGAATGCAGGTGACGGGCGGCATGAACACCCCACCCAAGCGCTTTTGGATGCCCTAACGATAAGACGCGCCAAAGGACGTCTCCATCGGCTTAATATTGCCATCTGTGGGGATGTTGCGCATTCTCGCGTGGCACGCTCCAACATCCTGCTGCTTAGCAAAATGGAAAACCGCATCCGCCTCATTGGACCATCAACGCTAATGCCCTCGAGCATTGCCGACTTTGGCTGTGAGGTTTTTGAGGACATGAAAGAAGGTCTTTTAGATGTTGATGTGGTTATGATGCTACGCCTTCAAAGAGAACGCATGGACGGAGGATTTATTCCCTCTGAACGAGAATATTACCACAGATACGGTTTGGACGGCGAAAAGCTTTCTGTCGCTAAAGAGGATGCTATAGTGATGCATCCAGGCCCCATGAACAGAGGTGTGGAAATCGACGGCGAAATTGCAGATGACATTACAAGATCGGTTATTCAGGAACAGGTGGAAATGGGGGTTGCCGTACGAATGGCAGCTATGATTCTCTTGGCGCGAAATAGGCATAATGCGGTACTTGACGCAGCCCAGAAGGTGTCAATTTGAGTACTATTCTTCTTCAAAACGCACGTCTCGTTGATCCCGAGCAAGGTAGTGTGGAACAAGGTAACCTTCTGATCAGAGACGGTGTTATTGCCGCTCAGGGTTCTGTAGTGTCTGCGCCAAGCGATGCAGCGCGCGTGATCGATTGTGCCGGCAAATACCTAGCGCCCGGCATAATAGACATCGGCGTAAAAGTCTGTGAACCAGGTGAACGGCATAAGGAATCTTTTAAATCCGCAGGGCTTGCTGCCGCCGCAGGCGGAATAACAACGATTGTTACTCGCCCAGACACTTTACCTGCAATCGATACGCCAGAAACCTTGGAATTCATTCGCCGCCGCGCCATAGAGGCCTCTATCGTCAATGTGCTGCCGATGGCGGCACTTACCAAAGGGCGCGAGGGACGCGAGATTACAGAGATTGGCTTTTTGCAAGATGCTGGCGCTGTTGGATTTACCGATTGTGACAGCGTTGTGCGAGATGTGAAAATTCTGGCTCGTGCGTTAAGCTACGCACGCTCTTTGGGGGCATGGGTGATGGGACATCCGCAGGACCGAGATCTGTCAGAGGGCGCTGCTGTAACATCGGGCAAATTTGCGACCTTACGCGGCCTGCCGGGTGTGTCGCCAATGGCAGAACGCATGGGTGTGGATCGGGATATAAGCCTAATTGAAATGACTGGAGTATCCTACCATTTTGATCAAATCACAACAGCGAGAGTTGTTCCTGCATTAGCGCGAGCGAAAGTCAATGGGCTGAACATCACCGCAGGGACATCTATTCATCACCTGACATTGAATGAATTTGACGTTGCAGAATACCGCACCTTTTTTAAAATCAAACCGCCACTTAGATCCGAAGACGATCGCCTCGCAATCATCGAGGCCATAAAAGAGGGCACAATTGATATCATATCTTCCATGCACACTCCTCAAGACGAAGAAAGCAAACGTCTACCATTTGAAGAAGCCGCATCAGGTGCTGTTGGGCTGGAAACGCTTCTACCAGCTGCGCTCCGCCTTTATCATTCTGGACTTTTGGATTTGTCGCAATTGTTTCGAGCCATGTCTTTAAATCCTGCTAAACGGTTGGGCCTTCCAGCAGGACGTTTGGCAGTTGGCGCGCCTGCGGATTTGATTCTCTTCGATCCGGATGTGCCGTTTGTGTTAAATCGGTTCGATCTTTTGTCAAAATCCAAAAATACTCCCTTTGACGAAGCCCGTATGCAGGGAAGGGTTCTCCGAAGTTTTGTCTGGGGTAATGAGGTCTACACGCGATGACGATCTTTAATGAGATCGACTTGACACTTGGATTTCTCTTTTTCTGGGCGATGCTCGGATACGGGCTTGGCTCGGTGCCTTTTGGGCTTATTTGGGCGCGAACTATGGGGCTTGGTAATTTGCGCAACATCGGTTCAGGCAATATCGGCGCAACCAACGTACTGCGCACTGGTAATAAAAAAGCCGCTGCACTTACTTTATTTTTTGACGCCGGAAAAGGAGTAATCGCGGTTCTTTTTGCGCAATCAGTATCAGGGGAGGCCGCGGCGCAAACCGCAGGACTTTCGGCACTTTTGGGCCATTGTTATCCCGTTTGGCTGAAATTCAAAGGCGGCAAGGGAGTAGCGACTTTCCTCGGGGTCATTTTGGCACTAAGCCCAATGGTTGGCTTGGCCTGTTGTGCGACATGGCTTGCCACAGCAACTGTGACGCGGGTATCATCTCTTTCCGCTTTGGTTGCTGCAGCATCTGCCATCGTCTGGAGCCCGTTTTTTACCCAGCAGAGCCTTACCGGACTTAGTGTTGGTTTAGCTATTTTGGTTTTCTGGCGCCACCGCGCCAACATCGTGCGATTATTTGAGGGTACAGAACCCAAAATCGGTTCAAAGAGCTAAAACCAGCTTTCAGTAAAAAGCCAGTTATGAGTTAAAATCTATGCCAAGCCGACTTTTCTCTTTGGCTTTACAGAAACAGGAGCACATGCTGGATCAAAAATTTGGAAGATCGCTTGGTGCAAAACATGGAGTATGAAAAAAACAGAACAAATTTGGAAGATTAACGTGCCAAAAAGGAGGACGATCTTAGCTACAAAACACTACCCTACTGTGTGATTGTTAGGGGCAGTCAAAGTGCAATTGGACTTGGCACACCGCTGCCTCAATTGGAAGATCCAACCATTATTGAAGAAAGGAACAACCTTGCCAGAGACAGTTGGCGCAAGCGTTAAAAGCTTCGCCTAAATGATCAGGCTTGGCATGATCACTCTTTCTGCCTCAGATTTCCGGGGATCTGGCCCGTCTATAGCCGACGGACAAAATTGGGGACTGAGTAGACATGTATTCTAGGGAGATTAGGCTGGACTATTGGACGCGTACAACCGCGACCTCAGTGACCCATGAAGAATGCAAGAAAGAATGGACCGTTATCGTTGATCGCGACAGTAATTAGGTGGCGCTCGAACCAAGGCAACTCACCATGGCGAGCTGTATGGCCAGCGAAGCCAATTTTCTACAGTTTGATGGCATGGATCGTTTCAAAGGTGATCAACATAATTCGTCTAAACATCCTTACCCAGATACCTGTAAAGTTAAAAAAGCTATCATTGTTGTATCGAACAATTCTGCCCATAAAATTGCCAATCGTATTGGCAAAGTTCGGTGATTGGGATCAGAGATTACCAAAAGATGCTGATCCATGAGAATAAGAGCAGTGCAATATGCGGAAGTCCACCCAACATTAAGCGTTTTGATACATGGTGGAAACCTCCATCAATCGGGATAATATTTCCAATCCTCCGTTCTGCAGATCAAAGCGCTGATGTAAAAC
>CAJXHI010000027.1 GCA_913051655.1 uncultured Alphaproteobacteria bacterium | reverse complement strand
CCACTCATTAGGCTTTTTTAGATTTAATTAAGAGATATTATAGACAATCGCCGCCGCAGCGTCACGTAAAAAACGCATGCGCGATACTAAATATAGACGGATTTTGCTGAACTACGCTTTATCTTTGGTATTTTGGCGAAGTTTAGCTACCAGTTCTCCTTAAACCAACGCATAGCGCGCTTGATAGACCGAGTCGGATAACGCTCTGTGGGAATCTCAAAATCCCACCACTCATCTTGCGGATGGGCTGCAGAGAGGCCGAGGCCAACCAGTGAAGCACTGCTTGGTCCGGAATAGGCCTGCGGCAGACGATGGATCCGCAACGGGCGACCCAACCGGACTTGTTGCCCCAGAATTCGACACGCAAGTCCATCAAGGCCCGGAATCTGACTTGATCCTCCAGTGAGGACGATCTGTTGACTGGGCAGATGGTCAAATCCTGCTGCATCCAAATGAGCGCGGACCTCTTCTAGAATCTCTTCAACGCGAGGACGCATGATACCTATCAATTCCGTACGACTGACCAAACGGCGATCGTGTTCCCAATCTCCCGTATCGCCGCCGACTTCGATCATATCGCGATCGTCCATGCCTGTTGCCAATAGCCCGCCACTGCGGGTTTTGATCCGTTCTGCTGTGACCTCTGGAACCTGCAAACCCATGGATATGTCGCGTGTCACATTATCACCGCCCAAGCGCACTGAGTCACAATATATCATGTGCTTTTTTAGAAATATTGAAACGCCAGTTGACCCACCGCCAATGTCAATACAGGCGGCGCCAAGTTCTTGCTCGTCCTCAACAAGCGAGGAAATTCCAGCAGTGTAAGATGAGGATGCGACTCCCGCCAATTCCAGATCGCAACGTTTCACACAATAGGCTAAATCACGAATGACTTTTTCTTCCACAGTAACCATGTGCACGTCTGCGGATAAATGTTCACCGATCTGACCCCGCGGATCCAAAAGGCCGCTGCGATGATCAAGCGCAAAATTGACAGGTTGTGCATGCAGCACTTCGCGCCCTTCACCATATTCTGGTACGTCACATGCGCTTAACACGCGAGCTATATCATTTTCCGACACGGTTTGTTCGTCTACTCGCACATCTCCTGCCAGACCATAAGAACGTGGACGTCCTCCTGAAAAACAAGCAAATAAATGGTCTACACGCATATTTGCCAATTTTTGAGCAGACTGAAGCGCGGTACGAATTGCGCGTTCAGCCTCTTGCATGGAAAGTATTTCACCAAAACCGATCCCACGCGATCGCGTTGTCGACGATCCAATCACGCGAAATCCAGATTGTCCTGCAAGTGGTCCAACACCGTCGGCCGATTCCTTATAGGCCACACCGTCGAATTTCAAAATAAGGCAGCTTACCTTCGTGCTGCCAACATCCAAAACTCCTATCACGCCACGTTGCAGCGCGGCCTGTCGCATAGCACGCATCGCGCGTTGGGATTGGTAGAAGTATGTCATTGGGATAGCCTCAATTGCATTAATTTGATTTCTTTTAAATCTTCCATCGCCCCTTCACGCAAATGAAGTGTAGGCCGGTTTTTAATTCTAAAATCTACTGCTTTTACGTTGCGTGCCAAAAGTTCTTCGGCGTCATCCATCGCAATAATACGTTCGAGCGTACTTGTCGCACCTTCTTCGGGAAGCATCAAAGTTTGCTCCCTATCTAGCACCACATCCCAACGCCGTTCCCCAACAAACACCAAACCACGTAAGCGGTTTTCGAGCGGTTCTGCCGCCTTTAACAGTTTTTGTACTTGCTTAAGTTGAAGGTCTGCACCCTCGCCCGCAATTAGTGGCAGATGGGGATAGTCCAGACGGGACCCAATACTTTTGATGTAGGCCCCTGTCACGTCCAAAACTTCCAAACCTGTATCCCGACGCCACAAATATTCTGGCATCCGCTCTGTCACTAGCACTTCTAAAACACCGCCTGAGCGCACGCGAAGTTCTGCATGTTTTACAGGATCAAGACCAGAGATAACACTTTGCATGTGGTCCAGATCAAGCGCAAAAGAACTAACGGGAAAATCGATCGCAATAACTTCACGGACATCTTGCATAACTTCGTCGCTCGCACCCGTAATAGACATTAACGACAGCATAAATTCCGGACGCTCGATGACAGAGTGGTAAATATTGTCATAGGCCGCACGCAGTTGATCTCGCCGATTTTCATCGGAAAAGTTTATCGTGGCAACAACAATAAGCAAAAATACAGGCAGCCCGTAAAACACAAAGCCACGTAACAAGGGAGACAGCATAAGGCGCAGCAACTTGTAGGACCAACGTGACGGCGCTGGATCATTCGGGGTATTTCCAATCTCACCTATCTCAAACATGATGCATCCTCCACCATCCAGCGGCAAAATGCGCCAAAACTGATGCCCTCTTTTGCAGCCTGCTCTGGACTCAGCGATGTGGGAGTCATGCCGGGTTGCGTATTTGTTTCCAAGAGGAACAGCCCAGCAACGCCTTTCGTGTCATCCCAACGAAAATCCGTACGGGACACGCCTCGGCAACCAATCGCACGATGAGCCCTTTGCGCATAATCCAAGCAGGCCTCTGTTATGCCTGCTGGGACATTTGCTGGAACAACGTGATAAGATCCACCTTGTTTATATTTCGCATGATAGTCATACCAGCCGTCCGTGAATATCTCTGTGACACCCAGAACCCGCTCGTCCATAACGGTTGTTGTCAATTCGCGTCCTTTGATATATTTTTCAACCATCATAAAGGTCGGCAAATCATCACTAAGCTTTGTTGGAACGTTTGCGTCTTCGCTTACAAAATTTACGCCAAAAGATGATCCTTCGTTATTTGGTTTTACGACATAGGGCGGATCTAAAAGGTGCTGCTTTGATATTTCAGCGCGGCTGGCCAGTAAACTCTCCACTACAGGAAGGCCCGCCGCACGATATGCTGCTTTGCTTTTCTGTTTGTCCATGGCCAAAGCTGAAGCCAGAACACCAGAATGCGTATACGGAATTTTCAACCATTCAAGGATACCCTGTACACAACCATCTTCACCCCATTGTCCATGAAGAGCGTTAAAAACAACATCAGGTCTTAACTCTGTAAGACGTAGCGCTACGTCCGGACCTGCGTCCAGCGTAATGACTTCGTATCCTTCTTTCCTCAAAGCCGCGGCGCATTCACGCCCCGATGACAGCGACACTTCCCGCTCACAGGAAATTCCACCCATCAACACTACAACTTTCAGGGTTGCCCTGCTCGACATTCCCAATTCGCCTCAAAAATGTGGTCCTTTTGACCTATTAAATGACACCTGTTTGCCAGGTTTTTTATGTGACCGGTTCTCCGACCCTCATGATTTCCCATACTAACTCAATTTGACTGTGTTTGAAAACCCTTTTTCGGATCAATTCCCCCAATCCCTCGAGATCTGCAGCCGTTGCATTATCCGCATTTATCAAAAAATTTGGATGTTTTTCGCTCATTTGCGCGCCGCCAAGGCGGGCACCCCTTAGACCTGCGTCGTCTATCAATTTCCAAGCCTTAAAATCATGGACATCATCGGCCCGCCCAGTGCTTGAAAATCCAGAAGGATTTTGGAAAGTGCTTCCGGCACTCAGTTCTTTGACGGGCTGGGTTTCATCGCGTTTTTGAATTTGGCCATCCATGCGCTGATGCAACGCTTTTGGATCGCCATAGTTTGCTTCAAAAACAACTTCGGTAATCACTGCCCCTTCAGGAATGTTAGACTGCCTATATCCAAATACCAAATCGTCTTTGAAAAGCGTCACTTCTTCACCAGTTCGTTTGATGAGCCGTGCTGATGTAAAATAATCTGCGACATAAGATCCGTAACAGCCCGCGTTCATACGCAATGCGCCTCCAATGCTACCCGGAATGGTGCGCAAGAACGTTAGATCAAGTCCCGAATCTGCTGCTTTTTTGGCCACATGTGCGTCCAAGGCCGCTGCCCCTGCGGTCACACGATTTCCCTCTATTAGAATATGATTAAAGAAGCGTCCAAGTCGTATGACCACAGCACGCAGTCCTCCATCGCGTACAATCAGGTTACTGCCGACCCCCATCGGGAAAATAGAAATCTCAAGCGAAAGGGCTGAAAGGAACTCCTGTAAGTCCTGTTTGTCTGCTGGCTGAAAGAAATAATCCGCGCGACCTCCAACCCGCAACCAGGTCAAAGACGACATGTCTCGATCTGATATCAATTTTCCGCGTGGTTTAGGCAGTTCTGGCAAGAACACTTCCTTTTCTGTCAAGATATTAAAAACTTGCCGCAAACTGGCATTAAATAGCAAGTAGGTTTGTTGCATTATTATGCTATACCTCCGCCATGTGTGGCATTCGCTTCATCAACTTTACACACAAGTCACCAAAAAGTTGTATTGAGCCGCCTCGATGATCAGCTAACATCACCACGATGCCTCAAAGCAATTGGTTCAACTATTTCTTTATACGCCGGGAAAGACTTAACGCCCTAATGCCAATAGAGCCGCAATAGCGCCACTATTAGTGCACCACCAATCCGTGCTGAAAGATTTTTCGGATAATTGATTTCGTAAAAAGGGCAATTTATCGCCTCCTAATACGCCGGACGCAGGCCGAAGATTTTTGTTTGAAGTCGTTTCAAGCAAATTCAAGCGCTTTTAAGACTTAATCGCGCGCTTGCTCACCCATATTAACGGCGATTTTCAGTTCACTTTCAACAATCCTTGCACTTCCAATGTCATAGGTTTAATCGCTTCTTTTCCGTAGGAAATAAGCTTTGCGCTCTTTTGAGCATACATTTTTTCTTTAATCGTAATGGATATACAGTCATAAAAAACAATATGGCCAGGATCGGCGGTCGTCCCAAAAACGCTTATTTCATTACGCACGGTATAGTTCGGATTTTAGTTAAGACGCGGCAAAAACGAATTGAGCTATACTGCTACATAGGATGCCAGTAAAACCACAGAAAGAAGAGTTATCACTCTTTTCACTGGCATTCCCGTAGCTTACACTCGCGGGCATCTCATAGACCTATAGAGTTTTTGGCGCTTGCGCCGAAAACGGAGCCATCCATAAATTACGGAGTAAGGAGGATTTTTACTGCTTCATCCTATCCCTTCAGATAGGTTTTAAGTCGTTCAGGAAAGTAAACAGATTTTCAAGCTTGTTGATTATGCAAACACACCACCTAATCCAAGACGCGCGAAAAACACGGTTAAACTTAATTGTCCAAACGCACCCAGACTGGGACGTGATCAGAGGGTTTTTCGCGGTCACGTAGATGTTTATCAATTGCACATTCCAGCATCATGTCGGCACATGCGGGTGTCATCAAGATGTGATCTATACGAATGCCATCGTTACGATTCCATGCCCCCGCTTGATAATCCCAAAAACTATAATGACCCCGCCCAGCATATTTTGCGCGAAAGGCTTCGGTAAAGCCCATGGCGAGTATCTTACGAAATGCCTCGCGACTTTGTGGCAAAAAAAGTGCATCGTTCATCCATCGATCAGGATTTTCGGCATCCTCTTTTTGGGGAATTATATTGTAATCTCCAGCCATTAACGCAGGGAGCTCATCCTCAATAAGCAGTTTAGCACGTGCATAAAGCCTTTCCATCCATTCAAGCTTATAGTCAAATTTCGGCCCTGGTGTTGGATTTCCATTGGGAAGGTAAAGATTGCAAACGCGCAATGCCTGCTTACCGACCACTGTTGCTTCAATCCATCGCGCCTGTTCGTCGCTGTCACTCCCTGGTAGACCGATTGTCAGATCCTCAATAGGCAGTTTAGACAGTATGGCAACCCCGTTAAATGATTTCTGTCCATGGGTGGCAACATTATATCCACGCTCTTCAAAGATCTCTTTTGGAAAAGCCTCATCCACAGATTTGATTTCCTGCAGGAGCGCAACATCAGGTTGAGCTTCGTCCAGCCACGCAGAAAGCGAATTAATACGCGCCTTTATCCCATTGATATTAAACGTAGCAATTTTCATGTCTGTCCTATTTTTCATCCCACAACCGATTGAATACTTGCTGTAAAATGTTAATCCGTACTAAATGGAAAAGCTGGTTCCACATCCACAAGAGCTTGTCGCGTTCGGATTATTAATGACGAACCGCGCTCCTATCAATTCGTCGGAAAAATCAATAATGGCATTATATAGAAACGGCAAAGATGTGCTATCCACTATGACGCTTTCGCCGTGCCCTTCAAGTACAAGGTCGTCAGCAGTTTTGGTATCAAGATCGATCTCATATTGAAAGCCCGAACAGCCTCCACCCTCAACCGCCACGCGTAACGCTTTGCCATCTTGCGCTGCACCAATTTTTGCCAATCTTGCAAAGGCGCGTTCTGTTACTGTCGGAGGTAAATTCATCACATTCTTCCAGACATTTCACTCTTGGGACGAAATCAATATAAGTGTATTTGCAAAATATAACAAGAAAGGTACAGCATGAGCAGCTTATATTCTTCAAACCCAAAAGAAAGTCGCGGACGGCTATTCTTTGAAGAGGAAAGCGCGTTTCGCTCTGCCTTTCAACGCGACAGAGACCGGATCATTCATTCAAGCGCCTTTCGCCGCCTAAAACACAAAACTCAAGTCTTTATCGAGCATGAGGGCGATTATTTCCGAACCCGTCTCACCCATTCAATTGAAGTCGCCCAAGTTGCCAGAACGATCGCGAGCGTTTTAAGATTGAATTCGGCGTTGACTGAAACCGTGGCGCTGGCCCACGACTTGGGCCATCCCCCGTTTGGACATACGGGTGAAGACGCCCTGAACGATCTTATGACGCCTTATGGAGGTTTTGATCATAACGCACAAGCAGTGCGCGTTGTGACATTGCTTGAAGGCCACTATGCCGAGTTTGACGGGTTGAACCTAACGTGGGAAACGCTTGAAGGCATTGCAAAACACAATGGTCCCTTGACAGGCACACTTCCGTATGCGCTTGCCGAATACAGTGATTACAACGATCTTGAACTGACCAGCCATGCAAGTGCAGAGGCACAGGTTGCTGCACTGGCAGATGACATCGCATATAACAGCCACGATCTTCACGATGGATTACGGGCGAAGCTGTTCTCTGTGGAACAACTTGTTGACATGCCAATCCTAAAAGACTGCTTTGGTGAGGTTGATCGAAAATATAAAAATCTAGATGATGACAGGCGGGCACATGAAGCCCTGAGGCGTTTTTTCAGCGCTATGGTCGAAGATGTGATTGCTGTCAGCCAACGTAATTTGCATGAACTCGCCCCAAAATCAGCGCAAGACATTCGCTGGGCAGGGCGCCCGATAATCCGGTTTTCTGAAAACATATGGTCGGACCTTAAGGTCATCAGAAACTTTCTCTTTCACCGCGTCTATCGCGCACCAAGCGTCGTAAAAAAACGCGAGCAGGTGACAACGGCCGTCCATGCGCTATTCCCATATTATATGGCGCATCCGGACCGACTGCCTTCGCCGTGGCATGGACCAGATGCCGCGGAAAAGGGTCGAATAACCCTTGCGCGATTGGTGACTGATTATATATCAGGAATGACAGATCGTTACGCTTTACAACAGTTTGACGAAATTTCTAAGGAATAAGTGAACCCAATATTGAATATAGGCGAGTAAAGGCGTATCGCAACGCTCCGAGCATATACGATAGTAAACTCTGATTGACCTTAAACAAGGGCCTGCTAAAACCATGCCGAAAATTCGGAGCCATCAGACATGAACCTATTTAGCGACATTCAGGCGTGCGTAATCCAAGCGTTAAAGGATTTGGTGCGGAACGGTGAACTGCCCGATGGCCTTAGTTTTGCCAATGTCACCGTAGAGCCTCCACGAGATCCGCTACACGGCGACATGGCAACAAACGCGGCGATGGTACTAGCCAAACCCTCAGGGCAAAAACCGCGCGACATTGCCTTGAAATTGGCGGAAATTCTAATGACGGATGTGCGTATTAAAACCACAGATGTTGCGGGGCCAGGATTTTTGAACCTACGGCTCGCCGATAATGTCTGGCAAGAGGTAATCAAGTGTGTTTTGGAAATGCAGGAAAAATTTGGTACCTCCTCCATGGGGTCAGGTCAAAAAGTAAATGTTGAATTTGTCAGCGCCAACCCCACTGGCCCACTCCACGTAGGCCACACGCGCGGCGCCGTATTCGGGGATGCTTTGGCGGGCCTTTTATCCTTTGTAGGCTACGAAGTAACCCGCGAATACTATATAAATGACGGTGGCGCACAAGTCGATTTTTTGGCACGCTCAGTCTACCTGCGCTACCTTGAAGCGCACGGTCAGGAAGTTGCCTTCGAAGAGGGAACCTATCCGGGCGATTATCTTATCTCTGTTGGTGAAGCGCTTAAAGCAAAGGTCGGCGACGCGTATGTGGATAAGGGGGAGCAACTCTGGCTTTCTGACGTAAGGGAATTTTCAACGGATCAGATGATGTCGTTGATTCGTGACGACCTTACATCGCTCGGTATCACAATGGATAGTTTTTTTAGCGAAAAATCGCTTTTCGGAACAGGCGCCATCGAAGGCGCAATTGATGGTCTTCGCAAAGACGGGCTTATTTATGAAGGCGTGCTGGACCCTCCCAAAGGCAAAAAACCCGAAGAGTGGGAACCTCGCGAGCAAACCTTGTTCAAATCCACAGAACACGGGGATGATATTGATCGGCCGATTATGAAATCCGACGGCAGCTGGACCTATTTCGCCCCTGACATCGCCTATCACAGCACCAAGGTAGAGCGTGGCTTTGATCAGTTAATTGATATCCTTGGTGCTGATCATGGCGGATATGTCAAACGAATGAAAGCTGCCGTCTCAGCTCTGTCAGGCGGCAATGTCTCACTTGATATAAAACTTATGCAGCTTGTCAAACTGTTTAAAAATGGTAAGCCCTTTAAGATGTCTAAACGCGCGGGAACCTTTGTAACCTTGCGCGATTTGGTGGAACAGGTTGGCCCCGATGTGACGCGGTTTGTTATGCTCACACGCAAAAATGATGCTCCGCTTGATTTTGATTTTGACAAAGTGCTCGAACAATCCCGCGAAAATCCGGTGTTTTATGTGCAGTATGCCCACGCACGTGGATGCAGCGTTATGCGACGCGCGGCTGAGATGCAAATCGATATCAGTGATAAAACTTTGGCAGAAACCAATCTCAGCTCTATTCAACATGACAGCGAATTGACTGTCGTTAAGAAGCTCAGCGAGTGGCCGCGGCTTGTAGAAATTGCTGCTCGCACAAATGAACCACATAGAATTGCCTTTTACCTTTATGAATTGGCAAGCGACCTTCACACTTTGTGGAACAAAGGTAACGAAATTCCCAGCTTACGGTTCGTTCAAGAAGACGATAAGGCCACAACAGCAGCAAAAATTGCCCTTGTTCGCGCTGTTTGTGTTGTTATTTCCGCAGGTCTTGGTATTCTTGGCGTGAAACCTGCAGAAGAAATGCGCTAATATAAAGAGCAGCTTTTTAGGTAAGAGGCGTTAAAACCGTTCGGTCGGGACACCACCCGGTTGAAAACGGAGGGCAGAATGGCAGAAAGTTACGGAGCACAACAGATCTCCTCTGAAGACGCTTATACGGAGGTCTCTAGCTTCATAGTAATTGTGCGGCTGCTCGGTGCTGCGCTCAGCTTGGCACTTGCGATTGGCATTGGGGTCTGGGCTTATAAATTGATTATTCGTGATGTGTCTGGCATCCCAGTCATTGCGGCCTCAAAAGAGCCGATGCGAATCGCTCCAGAAGATCCAGGTGGAACGTCTGCACAAAATCAAGGACTTTCTGTGAATGCGGTTGCCGAAGAAGGCAGTGTGTTAGACCCGCAAAAAGTTACGCTTGCCCCCCGCCCCGTTGTGCTTGTTACCGACGATCTTGCCTTAAAAGTATTGAAAGAAAAAGCCACCGCGGCACTTCGAGTGGCCAATGTTGACACAACACAACTGGATATGAATGCATTAGCAGACTCAATCGCGAGCACCGAATCTGAAATAGACAACAGAAATTTCACGATTGATGGGAGTCAGGTTGAAAATGCGCTGCGTCAGGCCCTGAGTAGTGATTTAGGTCACACTCTGTCAGAGGACAACGAACAAATCAGATCCTCGCTGCGCCCACGGGCACGTCCGATAAACCTGAGGCCTGTAGCGAACAACGTAGAAGTGTCTAGTGTTCGCGAAATTGCACCTGAAAATATTCCTGCCGGGACAGCTGTAGTCCAACTAGGAGCATTTGACAGCGAATCGGTTGCCCGCACACAATGGATGCGATTGAGCCAAAGATTTCCAAGCTTCATGTCAGAACGCGCACGGGTCATACAACGGGCCGATCGGGGAGGCCGCGTGTTTTACAGGCTCCGTGCCAATGGTTTTACGGATCTTAATGATGCGCGCCGCTTTTGTGCGTTGCTTGTGGCCAATAATGCTGATTGTATTCCCGTGACGGTCCGGTGAGCGCATATCCTCCTCACGGCAAAGGCGCCTATATTCTTGGTTGCGACGGCCCAAAACTCTGTAACAATGAAAAAGCCTTTTACAAAGAAGCCGATCCCTTTGGTTTTATCCTGTTTGCAAGAAATATCGATAACAAAGACCAAATTTGTGCCCTTACGGATGACCTAAGGTCAGCGGTTGGCTGGAATGCACCGATTTTCATTGATCAAGAAGGCGGTCGAGTGCAACGCTTACATGCGCCCCTTGTACGCGAATGGCCAGCACCCTTGGATCACGTTAGGCAGGCAGGCGATCGTGCCCAAGCGGTCATACATGCAAGATACGCTGTCATCGCGCAAGAGCTGAAGCAATTGGGAATCACCGCCAATTGTATTCCCACAGCAGATATTGCCAGAAAGCAAACGCACCCTGTTCTGAAAAACCGCTGTTTTGGGCAAAACGCTAAGATCGTCAGCCAAATGGCTGAAGCCGCAGCTAAAGGGCTTTTGGAGGGCGGCGTGCTTCCGGTAATGAAACATATGCCCGGTCATGGGTTGGCAGAGATCGACAGCCACCTTGCAGCACCGCACACGGATGCATCTTTGGAAATGCTTGAAAACGTGGATTTCAAACCTTTTCGAGCGCTCAATCAGCTGTTGATGGGAATGACCGCTCATGTGGTTTATGAAGCGATCGACCCTGAACGTCCTGGCACAATATCGCCCGCAGTTCATAAATTGATCCGCAAATCGATCGGTTTTGACGGATTGTTGATTAGCGATGATTTGTCGATGAAGGCCCTTGGGGGGAATGCTGAAAGCCGCGCCAACGCAGTTATCACCGCAGGATGCGATGTTGTCCTTCACTGCAATGGGCAGCTGGACGAAATGCACGCTGTGGTAGAGGCAGCAGGTCAGATGGGGTCCAAGGCGCGAGAGCGCGCGGCAAGAGTGATCCGAATGCACTGTGCGCTTTCCCAGCGAGAGGTTGACATATCGCAATTAACAGCCCAGCTTGACACGATGAGTCAAAACTGAGCCATAATGACTGAAACACCGTCAACATTCACACAGAGCCTTGACGTTTCTGAAAACCCGTCAGCAGAAGAACTCGTAGTCGATATCGCAGGCTTCGAAGGTCCGCTCGACCTGCTTTTATCATTAAGCCAATCGCAAAAGGTAGATTTGCTGAAAATCTCTGTTCTGGAACTGGCGCAGCAGTACCTTGCCTTTATCGAACGCGCCAAAAAGCTGCGTATCGAATTGGCGGCGGATTATCTTGTTATGGCTGCGTGGCTTGCCTATTTAAAATCCCACCTTTTGTTGCCGCCTGATGAAACCGAGGAAGGATTATCAGCCGAAGAGCTTGCCGCCCACCTTGCATTCCAATTGGAACGGCTTAATGCCATGCGCAATGTGGCGGCCCAACTGATGGCGCGTGATCAAAAAGGGCGTGACTTTTTTGTCAGGGGATTGCCCGAAAAATATGAAATGGTGCGCCGTGTGGCCTACACCGCAAGCCTCTTGGATCTCATGCAAGGCTACGCGCGCGTGCGCACCAGGGACGAGTTTCGCCCCTTTATTCTGGATCGCGAAAATGTTTTTACAATGGAAGAAGCGTTGGAAAAAATGCGCCACCTGATCCGTTTTGCAGGCGAATGGACAGACCTTACAAGCTATATCCCCAAAGAATGGCAACTTGACCCAAAGCGCAAGCGGTCCGCTACCGTGGCCCATTTTGCAGCCTCCCTTGAACTTGCAAAATCCGGATATTTAGAATTACGGCAGCTCGACACCTTTGGGCGCATAGAGCTTAAAAGAAAGACTTCAGGATGACATCCTCGTTGGAAAATGAAAAAAATAGTGAAAAAGAAAGCCTTTTTGAAGCCCCACCGATACATGAACAGGAACGGATGTTGGAAGCCATTCTTTTTGCTACTTCCGAGCCGATGGGCGTTAAGGCGCTGAACGATCGGATGCCCTTTGGCTGTGATGCTGCCGAAGCTTTGCTGTGTCTGCGCAAACGCTATAAGGGCCGTGGGGTGAATGTGGTCAAAGTGGGCGATGCTTGGGCAATCAGAACGGCCTCAGATCTTTCCTTTTTGATGCAAAAGGAAACGGTGGAAAACCGCAAGCTCAGTCGGGCGGCTATTGAAACGCTTGCCATCATTGCCTACCATCAGCCAGTAACACGGGCTGAGATCGAAGAGATCCGCGGCGTCAGCGTATCGCGCGGAACAGTCGACCAACTCATTGAGTTGGAATGGATCCGATTTGGCCGCCGCCGCATGTCGCCAGGACGACCTGTAACCTTTGTGGTGACGCAAGAGTTTCTGGATCACTTTGGTCTGGAAAGTGCACGCGATCTGCCAGGGCTCAAAGAACTCCGCGCCGCTGGCCTTCTGGAAAGTCAGCCCTCCATAGGTCCTCTGTCGGACCCTATGGAGGATGAAATTGAAGACAATGACGAAGGCCAAAGCGAAATGTTCGAAGAATAATACTTCACCTTCAAAGGCAACTAACTCCACTTAAGCTAAATTTTCAAATACGTTCTTACAGGTGCAAATATCCGATAAGGCCGCGCTCATAAAGATGGCCATCCTAAGTAAAGTTAAATGGCTTGCTTCAATTGCGATGTAGTCTGACGAAGTTAAGTGCTAATCGTCGTTGAGAGCATTAAACTACCATTTAAGAATTATAATAGCGCACGGTGAGCGTATCTTTTTGCATTGATGTTCACTTCGGCATCACAGATATAGAGTAAAATCTAAAGATGATTATAAAATATACACTAGGAAATGATTACGAATTTGTCATACTTTTGCCATATTTTGCAGATTTGATACGAATCATCGGACAAACGAAGTCAGAAAAGGGATTTAAACGGATTAAGTTCAACGATCATACGTATGGTCATGTACAATCCTATCAGAATTGGGATCGACTGATGGTTAATTAATCGGCTCAGAGTAGCGAAAAAGCAAAACAAGCTGTAGGTAAAGAGAAATCAAATCCTTGGAGTGCTGAACACTCCAAACACACCAATTAGTCGATGAAAATATTCGCATAAATTCAAATGTTTTTAAAATGTTTAGACAGTTTTAAGCGTTGTCCCTGATAATTTGATTTAATATCAATGCCATAAAGCTGCTGAGGAATTTCACTCATCTTTTCATAGACCAGTCGTCCGACGACCTGACCATGTTCAAGAACGAAGGGCGCCTCATGACAGCGTACTTCCAAAACCCCGCGCGATCCTACGCCTGAAGTTGAATAGCCAAAGCCCGGATCAAAGAACCCTGCATAATGAACCCGAAACTCTCCAACCATTGCGACATAAGGAGCCATTTCGGCGGCACAATTCGGCGGAATGGTAATCGCCTCTCGACTCACCAGAATATAAAATGCCCCTGGATCAAGAATAATCCTACCTTCCTTTGTTCGGATTTCTTCCCAGAAATCACAAGGCTCATAAAAGTTCAACTTTGTCAAATCGATAACGCCCGTATGCGGTTTTGCACGATATCCCACCAAATCGCCCTGCGGCGGTTTAAGATCTACAGAAAACCCTAAACCGTCTGAAATCACAGCTTCGCCGGATACAATAGGCGTTTGATGGTGCAAATCAGCAAGAGCTTTGTCCGTGACGACCGTTTTACCGAGGCGGAAAATAATCTGGTTGAGCATTTGTCCAGTATGCACCACTACTGAAAACGATCGAGGACAGATTTCAACATATAGCGGGCCGGTGTATCCGGCAGGAACGCGATCGAATTCAACACCACTGTCCGTGATCACTCTGGTCAATAAATCTAAGCGCCCAATGGAAGATTTGGCAGAGGCAGCCCCGCTAATTTCATCAACTAAGTCCAAAGATTCCAATAATGGCACCACATAGACACAGCCCTTTTCAAGAACGGCGCCCGAGCGTAAATCCATTTCATGCATCGTGAATTCGTTCAAACGTTCTGACACTTTTGCAGCTTTGCCAGGCAAAAAGGATGCACGCAACCGATAGGCCTTTGCTCCCAATCTTAAGTCGAGGGATGCAGGTTGTATTTGCCCGTGCTCAACAACCAGCTCAGACTTGATCTGACCGTTGTCGATCATCATACCCATTTGTCGATCTGAAAGTACGCCGTCAGCGATGCCTTTCAACTGCATATTGATGCGCCCCCACACAGAAAATATCCGTTGCCGTCTTAGCAGGCGGAAGTTTTGTGATTTGGTCGGGCTAGCAGGACTCGAACCTGCGACCTCCCGTCCCCCAGACGGACGCGCTACCAGACTGCGCTATAGCCCGAATATTTTTAGCTGTCTTACTAAACTTGATCAAATGAGCAAGACCTAAAAGCTGTTTTAGTATGTAAAATCATATCAGATCAAGGGATCACCGCTTTGAGATAGCGTCTTTCAGTGCTATTAAGCAGCTGCGCAAAGCTTTTGCTCGCACTGGGCCGACTATCGGTTGTCCATCAAGATGATCCTCAATCGAACGCAGCGTGGCGGCTACATTTGTTTGTGCGGTACAGTCATCCGTTGAGTCCACGTTCACTTCGGCAGCATCCATAGAAACAGTTGCATCAAAGCGAGTTAACTCAACAGAGTCCGCTGACGCGCTAAAAACTTCATCCTGACCAGATGCGTTGATAGCGCCGGTCTCAAGTACCACTTTCTGAGCCTTGGCATGATCAGTAATACGATTGTCCGTTTCAGGCATGTCAAGAACAGGTACTGTTTCGGTAGAATTTGCCACTTCATTTAATGTTGTGAAATCTTCAGCAGCAGAGAAAGCTGTCTGTCGGTCAATCGCTTTCTCAGTTTTATCAATGCTTTCAGCCTCTAACGCCTCATCATCACTTGCCCAGAAATTTAACATCGGCTGGTCATCATCGAACAAATCTAACGACTTTTTCATTTCCTTTTTAGATGCTCTTTTGGGTTTAACGTAAGACATAGGGGGAATGTCAGTTGTTGGTGCAGCAAAGTCGTGTATTACATCTTGGTCCATGTCCGAAACATCTTTTGCGGCCGCATGGTTAGATGGAACAGACGCGTTACTTGTTTCGATTATATTAAATGTTTCTGAACCAACGTTTTGCTCAACTGACGATTTCCCCCAAGAATCAAGTTGTTCTATAGCTAAATCAGGCAAGTCGCGTTCCGCTGGATTGGGCTCAATCAACTTTCCGTCCTCGCCAAGATCTGTCGCGATAGCCGTAAGAACCATCGGTTTAAACTCTGCTTCGGTCACAGACAAATCGCTTTCTACCACCGGCTTTTCATGCTGCTGTGTATCAGGCGAATTAGTTGCGCCGCTTAGCGGTTTGGATAAACTGCAGACATACTTTTGACCCAGCTCACGCAGTATTTTTTGCGTTCCTTTGATCGACGTTCCTTCAGAGTGCAATAATTCCTTTATGCCGCCAATAAGTAGCATGTCTTGGGGTCTATAATACCGACGGCCTCCAGCTCGTTTGACCGGTTTTATTTGCGAAAACTTACTCTCCCAAAACCGCAAAACATGAGTCGGGGTATCGAGCCAGTCTGCGACCTCGCTAATAGTGCGGAATGCCTCGGCAGATTTAGTCACAGGTCACCTCAAGACTTCTTGCCTGCCGCTACCCGTTCTTTCATTAGATGAGAGGGACGAAATGTCAGTACGCGACGCGGTGTAATCGGTACTTCTTCACCCGTTTTTGGATTCCGTCCAACACGCGCATTTTTGTCTCTTACGCTGAAAGTGCCGAATGAAGATATTTTGACGTGTTCACCACGCACCAGAGCTGAGGACATGAGGTCCAACACGGTTTCAACCAAATCAGCGCTCTCGTTACGTGACAGGCCGACCTCGCGAAAAACTGCCTCGCTTAGATCCATACGCGTTAGTGTTCTTTCGCTCATCATCCGTTCCCCACTTTGTTTTAAAGGACAATAAAACTTCGATCTTTTATGAGTCAATATAATTGCTTTGCCTTAAGACGTGTATTTTTAATCTTTGTATGAAAATAACTGTATTTTTGTGATTTACCACCGAATAACCAAGGCGCCCCAAGCCAATCCACCGCCAATGGCTTCAGTCACGATCAGATCATTTTCTTTGATCTGACCATTTTGCTTTGCCACAGAAAGCGCCAAAGGAATGGACGCAGCAGAAGTGTTCCCATGATCCTGAACTGTCGTTACAACTTTGGACATTGGCACACCCATTTTCCTTGCTGTGCTATTAATTATACGGATATTGGCCTGGTGGGGTACTACCCAATCAATATCACCTGCCTGTATACCGGCGCGTTCCATTGCCGTCTCAGCTGTTTCGGATAGTTTCTCTACGGCATGGCGAAAAACTTCTTTCCCCTCCATGCGCAGGTATCCTGTTTTCCCCGTCGACACTCCACCATCCACGTAAAGGATATCTCGGTAACTTCCGTCCGAATTGAGATCAACCGACAAAATACCGCGATCGTTTGAAGTGCCTTCAGCGTCAGTAACCTCAAGTACCAACGCCCCTGCACCATCCCCAAACAAAACGCAGGTGGACCGATCTTTCCAATCCATTAATCTGCTAAACGTTTCCGCACCAATGACCAGAACCCGCTTTGCCTGCCCTGAAATTATCTGCGCATTGGCAGTCGAAAGCGCATAGATAAAACCAGCGCAAACAGCCTGCACGTCATAGGCAAATCCACCTGTCATGCTAAGGCCTGTCTGCACCATCGTCGCTGCAGATGGAAAAGTCAGATCTGCGGTTGAAGTCGCCAGAATAATGGCATCAATATCATCTGCATCTAATCCTGCATCGTAAAGTGCTGCTCGCGCCGCATAAATCGCCATATCCGAGGTTGTTTCACCTTCAGCCGCAAAATGGCGCCGCTTTATACCAGAGCGGGACGTAATCCATTCATCCGTTGTATCCAGCGTCTCTTCAAATTCACTGTTTTCAACGATCCTTTGGGGAAGATAATGTCCCACACCCTTGACCACTGCCCGCTGCGTCATCGATTATTCCGTTCCTGATATCGAGTTTTGCTCAACATCCTGCGGTATCGGAGTTACTGACGCAACCCGTGCTGCAATTTTTTGTGAGAAATCAGATTTGGCAAGAAGCACAGCTAGCTTAATGGCAGCACTAACACCCGTTGCATCAGCTGAGCCATGGGATTTGACCACAGTGCTATTCAGTCCAAGGAAAACGCCTCCGTTGACGCGGCGCGGATCAATACGCTTTCGCAACCGATGAAGCGAAGTCACAGCAAGCAATTTTGCCAACCGTGACAAGCGTGAAAATTCGAATGCCTGTTTTAAAAGGTCTCCAATTAGTGAAGCTGTGCCTTCGCCAGTCTTAATCGCCACATTTCCTGTGAAGCCATCGGTTACGATCACATCAGCCTTGTCGCCGGGGATATCGCCCCCTTCTACGAATCCGACAAAAATGTAATCTCCGCAAGATTCGTATTCGGAAATAAGCGTATGTGCTTCGTGAAGTTCAGGGCGCCCTTTGTGATCTTCCGTTCCCACATTCAAAAGCCCGACACGCGGAATATTTATTTCCATTCCGTTGCGTGCATAGGACACACCCATCAAAGCATATTGGAACAAATCATTCGCGTCAGCACGAATGTCAGCTCCAACATCCAACATTACATTAAAACCCATCTCACTTCGAGATGGCCAAAGGACCGCAATTGCGGGACGGTTCACACCTGGCAGTTTGCGCAGCCTAATCATGCTCAACGCCATCAAGGCGCCGGTATTACCACAAGAAACACAGACTTCCGCCTCGCCATTGCGCACACACTCAATCGCGGACCACATTGACGTGTCTTTGCCGTGGCGGACCACTTGACTGGGTTTATCTGTCATAGAAACAGCATCTTGAGCATGCCTTATCTCACAACGCCCGTTTAAAAGAGAACGCCGTTTAACCAGAGGCTCTAGTTGGTCCGCCGGTCCATGCAAAATAAAGTGAAGGTCTTTATTCTTTTTAGCGGATGCCGCCATACCCGCCACAATTGGCGAAGGCCCTTTGTCCCCGCCCATTGCGTCAATACTCAGCACGGTCAGCTGATTCGGGTTACCGCCCTGATTATTCGCTTCTTGCATCCACTAAACCGCCCCGCTTGGGTCAGGCGGCTTCTTCGTCCAGGTCAATGTCATTGACCATGGACACAACCTCACGGTCGTTATAGTGCCCACATGCCGCACAAACATGATGTGGGCGTTTCAATTCGCCACAGTTGCTGCATTCGTTCGGGTTTGCGGCAACCAGACGGTCATGCGCACGACGATTATTACGACGTGATTTTGATACTTTGTTTTGCTGAACAGCCATGCCTTAACCCCGATCACTAGGGGACCCTATGCCCCATCTGTTTCTTTAACGCATTAGACTGCAAATTACAAACGGCCTAAAACGCAAACTCATTTGTTAAGTTCGCGGAAAATACTCGTATATTTCCAATTAGCAAGAGCAAAAACTGAAAATTCGATGCTATTTTTCCAATTTTTCCTTAAGTGTAGCGAGCCCTGCAAAGGGTTTTGTATCTTCATCGCTAATTGGTGCCACTCCTGCTGCACTGAAAGTCGCCTTTTTAAGCACAGCCCCTTTGGCTCTGGGATAGGCGGGCAATTCCAAGGCAAGCGATTCTGAAAGAATGGATAAAAGGTTGATACCGTCTACGAGCAGCTCAATGGTGTCATCTTGCTCAATTCCGATTTCGTCGTATTTGCTGACTTGCATTGCTTCCATTTCAGTCAGAGGAACAAATTTCCGCTCGACAGGGGCATAGATGCGTGTACTGGTAGGAACCAGGGTCACAACACAGGCCTGGACAACTGTAGCACTCAAATGAGCGTCAAGCACCCAACCTCCTAGTCCAACCGCAAAAAGCCGCCCACGTAAGCGAAGTTTTGACAAGCCCAAAAGACCTAAATCCGCCACCAAATTTCCGACCTCTTCGTCGACTGGACAAAAATCAAATTCATGGTTTTTTTCGGGGTTGAGATCATTAAAGTAAATATTTGCTTTATACATGCCACTCTTGGTCATTGCTAAAAGTTCAACCTTTCTCGATGTTATTCTTTAGGTTATGTAGATAAAATACTGCGCATTTAGCGGCGACACAAGATAACGATCAGGGAAAGAAGATTACTTTGAAATGAAGCAAATCTGCAAAAAACTGGCTCTTGCAATTATTTTAACAGGTCTGGCGGCCTGTGCAGGACAATATCGCAATCATGGTTACATGCCACTGCCAGAAGATGTAGATGCACTGATTGTAGGCGTGGACACAAGAGACAGTATTCTCGAGGTTATGGGTGTACCGTCGACCGGAGGCGTTTTGACCGATGATGCGCTCTATTACGTTCGAAGCCTTATGCATCATCGAGGTTATGTAAGACCCAATGAAATCAACCGCGATTTGCTTGTACTCAGCTTCGACAAACGACAAGTACTTAGCAACGTGGAGCGATTTGGCATTGAAAAAGGTCAGCTGGTGCGCTTGGAACATCGTGTAACCGAAGCACCCGGCGGCGATCGCAGCGTCTTGAAGCAGATTATCGGATCAATTGGCGGATTTAACCCAAACTCAATTGTTGGCGATCCTTAATGATCCTCCGGAGGCACAAGAATATCCGGAGACGCCCGAAAATCATTAAGTTGCACAAGGTAGCATGGCTTTTCTAACACGCGGTAAATATGTCTCGCGCATCGCCGCAACACCTGCTGATATCGCTGATGCTCAGCATTTGCGCTATTTGGCTTTTGGTCTAAAAGATAGCTCTGGAATGGACAGCGATGCCTTTGACAGTACATGTAAACATTTCCTGATCGAAGAACGCACAACTGGCACATTGGTATGCTGTTTTCGTATTATGCATCTGCAAGGCGGCTCTGAGATCGAAAAAAGTTACTCAGCGCAATATTATGAGCTTTCAGCCCTGCATGACTTTGACGGAAAACTTGTGGAAATGGGGCGGTTTTGTATTCACCCGGATGTAAAGGACCCTGATGTCCTACGCGTCGCTTGGGGCACAATGACAAATTATGTCGATAAATACGCAGTGGATTTACTATTTGGCTGTGCATCTTTCAAGGGTACGGACGAGCATGCTTATGCCGATGCCTTCGCAATGCTGCGCGACAAACATCTTGCGCCAAAGCGCTGGTTGCCACGGATCAAAGCTCCAAACGTAGTACACTACGCCACACTCCTTCGTCGCAAGCCTGATATGAAAAAGGCCATGCGAAACATGCCACCGCTTCTCAAAACCTATCTTATTATGGGGGGCTGGGTCAGTGATCACGCTGTGGTGGACACGCATATGAACACTCTTCACGTCTTCACATGCGTTGAAATCAGGATGATACCGCCAGCACGCAAACGTCTTTTGCGTGCACTTTCTTGACCTTTTATCACCAGCAACGTATTGGCGGATCATGGCGAGGCTCCCATTATTACAGCTTTTTAATATTTCGCTCACATTCGGAGGCAACACCGTTTTTGACGGCCTTGATTTGATCATACACCACGGGGATCGTGTCGCCCTTGTTGGGCGCAACGGGTCTGGAAAATCAACTCTGATGAAAGTCATGGCAGGTCTTGTAGAGGCGGACAAAGGCAAGCGTGTTCTGCTCCCTAAAACCTCTGTCGGCTATATGGAGCAAGAACCGGCCATGGAGGGTTTCGCCACTTTGGGTGATTATGCAGCAAGCGGCTTAGACCTTGGTGAAGCCTACCGCTTAGATCGCGCCGCCAAGGGGTTAAAATTTGACCCCTCACGCCCTGTTGTCACCGCATCTGGCGGAGAACGCCGCCGCGCAAGCATTGCCAAATTGATGGCCGAAGCTCCCGAACTGATGCTGCTTGATGAACCCACAAACCATCTGGATATTGAGGCCATTGCGTGGCTCGAAGGAGAGCTAAAAGTCACCAAGGCTGGATACGTGCTGATCAGCCACGATCGCGCCTTTCTAAACACCCTTACCCAAGCCACGCTTTGGATCGATCGCGGCGTGGTGCGGCGTAATGAAAAAGGCTTTAACGGCTTTGAAAGCTGGCGCGACAAACTCTGGGAAGAAGAAGACATCCAGCGGCATAAAATGAACCGCAAAATCAAATCCGAAGGCCTCTGGGCCGTCGAAGGAATCAGCGCGCGGCGAAAAAGGAACCAAGGGCGTTTGCGCGCGCTTGAAGACCTCAGAGCAGAACGTGCCACCATGATCCGCCGTCAAGGCACCGCGGCAATGGAACTGGCCTCAGGTCCAAAATCAGGTTGTAAGGTCATAGATGCAATAAAAGTTGATAAATCATATGAGGACCATACCATTGCGAAAGCTTTTTCGCTCTCTATTAAGCGGGGGGATCGGGTTGCATTCGTTGGCCCCAATGGGGTAGGCAAAACCACGCTGTTGAGAATACTTATGGGCGAGATTGCGCCTGATCAGGGCGAGGTTAAGCATGGTACAAACCTTGTCCCAGCGGTCTTTGATCAAACCCGTGCAAAGCTTGATCCGGACCGCAGCCTTTGGGAAAACCTAACCTCTGATACCGCAATGCGGGTGTCTGGAAAGGCTGATCAAGTGTTTGTACGTGGGACACCAAAACATGTTGTGGGGTATCTGAAGGAATTTCTTTTTGACGAAGCCCAAGCTCGGACGCCTGTAAGTGCACTTTCGGGCGGGGAAAAGGCTCGTCTATTGCTCGCAAAGCTGATGGCACGGGAAAGCAATCTTTTGGTTCTTGATGAACCGACCAATGATCTGGACATCGAAACGCTGGACCTGTTGCAAGAACTACTGGATGGTTATGACGGCACCGTCCTTTTGGTAAGCCATGACCGCGATTTCCTTGACCGCGTGGCAACAACTACCGTTGCGATGGCAGGCAAAGGCCAGAATACGGTTTATGCTGGCGGCTGGAGCGATTATCAAAAACAGAAAACGTCTCAAATCCCTGTCCCCAAACCAACAAAAAAAAGAGCAAAAAGCCAGTTAAAATCTACCAAAAAGACGCAAAAACTTGGTCTCAGCTTTACCGAAAAACATCGACTTGAGGCGCTGCCAAAAGTTATAGGGCGGTTGGGGGCAGAGATCGGCAAGCTCGAAACATACCTAGCGGCACCTGACCTTTATGAAAAAGAACCGTTAAAATTCCAAAAGGCGGCAGAGGCGCTGGTACAACGCCAAACCGCGCTCAGTGCAGCAGAAGAAGAGTGGTTGCTGTTAGAAGAAAAAGCGGGCATATAACCTTCAATTTATTATGCTACCAACATCTTTCTAGATTTTCTCATGCCGAATTCGAGATTTTTAAGGTAAGAGTTGATTTCGGACCAACAAACCTGCATGTCGCCCCTGATATAATTATGCTCGGCACGTCCCATGGCAGAGCACTTTGTTTCTGTCGTCTATCTGCCAAATTTAAAAAAACTGCACATTAGATCGAATACAACTAATTCAAAGTTCCACCGAAGGTCCAGCGCGGCAGTCGCTATTGCCTCAACCTACTTTTACAAGCATTCAAAGTTTTTCTATACGCTCCTGCGTCACGTCGTGCCCATAGATCCAGTCAAATTGGTCCGCCATATAGCGTGGAGCAAAACGGGACATGAGGCTGATCACGCGATGGGCTGCCCAGCGTAGGGGCGGAAGGGACAGGTGATATTTCCAAGCATTCCTTTCTGCCATCATTACGATTCGTTTCACGCGTTCCAGACGGCGAGATTGGTAGTGTTGCAATCCTTCTTTGATGCTTTGAGCCTTTGACAGTGCGTCTGCCAAAACCCATGCATCTTCTAACGCAAGGTTGGCCCCTTGTGCCATAAAGGGCAGCGTCGGATGGGCCGCATCGCCCATGAGCACCACCCTGCCCTTAGACCAGTTTGGCGCGACGGGATGACGAAAGAGACCCCAGATGTAAGGCTCTTGAACCTCCTTTAAAAACGGAAGAATAGAAAAGAATTCGTGAAAAGTGTCTTGCAAGGCGGCACCCGTGCTTTGCTCAGACCAGCTTTCTTTGACCCAAGAGGCGCGTTTTTCGACAAGTACCAGATTGATGAGTGCACCACCACGGATTGGGTAGCTCACCACATGTTTCTTGGGCGCCATATAAATGCGGGCTATGTTCGGGTGATTTGAGGTATTTGAGACCACTGCACGCCAAGCAGCTTGACCAGTAAAAAAAGGCATTGCATCGTCCAGAATAGCAGCACGCCCAATAGAATGCAGACCATCGGCGCAGATAAGAAGGTCTGCAGTATCTTCGCCGGTGTCGGTGTAAAAGCATACTGGATCAAAAGACGAAATTTCTAAAACTTTTTTGTTAAACTGTATGTCAACGCCTGCCTTACGACAGGCTAGCTCTAGAACGGAGATAACTTCTTGACGATGCGCCATCAAATGCAAAGGACCTTGTGCATGGGCGTTCAGATCAATGCGGCCGACGCGCTTTGCGCTCAGCGCATCGTAAAGTTCAACGGCCTTTGTCGGTACAGATAGATTGAAAAGCGCATCGTAAATACCAAGGGCTCGCAACACATAGCCCCCATTAGAGGAAAGCTGAATGCCGGCCCCGACTTCGGTTAATTCATAGGATTTCTCAAGAACACGGACTTGAGCTCCCTGTTGCGCCAAGGCAAGCGCCACACTCAAGCCACCGGGCCCAGCCCCAATGACGGTTATGCGAGAATCGCTCTCCATATCAAAACCATAGACGCGGTTCGAAACGCTTAATCGTCGCGATGAACTTTTTCACGACGCTCATGGCGTTCCTGCGCTTCAAGGCTCATGGTCGCAATCGGACGGGCGTCTAAACGTCTGAGTGAGATAGGCTCCCCAGTCACGTCGCAGTAGCCATATTCACCCTCATCAATCCGACGCAATGCCGCATCAATTTTCGATACCAGTTTGCGCTGACGGTCGCGAGTTCTAAGCTCCAATGCGCGATCGGTTTCTTCACTGGCCCGATCTGCGATGTCTGGAATATTTCTCGTCCCGTCCTGAAGGCCTTCGATAGTTTCGCGTGATTCCATCAAAAGGTCATTTTTCCAAGCGATCAATTTTCTGCGGAAATATTCTACTTGGCGGTCATTCATGAACTGTTCGTCTTCGGCAGGTGTGTAGTCGTCTGGCAGAAACTTATCTTGTTTCATGTTCGCTCCCTCATGCAAGTCACGGTCTGACACGCATAAATCCTTCCAAATTCATTCCCTTATTGAAGTGCAGGTAAACCAACATGACATCATTGTCACTAGGCAATTGGAATTGGATTGCAGGTAAATTGCATTACCGCTAAATTGATCGTCAAAATTAGGCTCATTAACACAAAGTTTGGTAAAAAATGAAATTCAACGGTACAGACGATTATGTCGCAACAGAAGATCTGACAATCGCAGTCAATGCCGCCGTGACCTTGGAACGTCCATTATTGATCAAAGGTGAACCGGGCACCGGCAAAACTGAATTGGCTAAGCAAGTCGCGCGCTCACTTGGACTACGGATGATCGAATGGAACATCAAAAGCACTACAAAAGCGCAGCAAGGGCTCTACGAATATGACGCTGTGAGCCGACTACGCGACAGCCAGCTTGGTGAAGAAAAGGTCCATGATGTCAAGAATTACATAAAAAAAGGAATGCTCTGGCAAGCTTTTGAACCGGATGAAAAGGTCGTATTATTGATAGATGAAATCGACAAAGCAGACATTGAGTTTCCGAATGATCTGCTCCAGGAACTAGATAAGATGGAGTTCTTTGTTTATGAAACAGGCGAAACAATTATTGCGCAGCAACGTCCCATAGTGATCATCACGTCCAACAACGAAAAAGAATTGCCAGACGCATTTCTGCGAAGATGCTTTTTCCATTACATTCGCTTTCCTGACGAAGAGACTTTGCGCGAAATCGTCAAAGTGCACCACCCTAAAGTTAAGGACGGTCTATTGACCACTGCTTTGACACAGTTTTTCGAGTTACGCGAGCAACCAGGAATTAAAAAGAAGCCCTCTACGTCGGAGGTTCTTGATTGGCTGAAATTATTGCTAGCCGAAGATCTTTCAGCAGAGGACCTAAAAAGAGATGGCGCAAATGCCCTTCCCAAGCTTCATGGCGCACTCCTTAAAAATGAGCAAGATGTTCATCTCTTTGAACGGCTCGCCTTCATGGCGCGCTCAAACCGATAGATTTCTTAGCACGACTGCAGCACTGGAAATTAAACTTTGATACTAGTTTCTTAACAGCCGTGTTCGATCACTTTTTACACTTTTTCGTATCAAACGGATTAAACCTAAACCGCGGAAATCAGTAAAGCGTGAAAGCAGCCGCCACTAGTGCAAAAATGTAAGATTAATTCCTATGCTTGGCCTCAAAGCTGCATTTGGATGCTTTATAAAAATTACTCATTTGTTAAATCGAGCGGCTATTATGCATGTTGTTGACAAGACTTAAATCAAATGCAGGGATATGGATCCACAGAATAAAACCTCCTAATTCAAATATCACAATAAAACTCGCAGCCAAGGCAAAAATTCAACGGTAACTTCCTATCGCAGCGTGTTTTGTTACTAAAAATGTGACCTCGCTACGTGAATTTGAAGTCAAGCAGGAAATAAAGGAAACCAGTTGATCGCGCCAAAATTACCTAAACCGCTTGGATATATCTTCCTAATGGTGTCGCGTCAAAAGAGACCCGTGATTATCTGGATGAACAATTTGCGTGGGCGCTCGGCCCACAAAACGATCTGAACAAATGGAATCAGTAAGTGGTGAAGTACAACAATGTCAACAAAGTTTTAACACCTTTTGAAATGCTAATTCTGAGAATCACCTTTGTAGCAATATTGGTTAGTAGCATGTCAAAACAAAAGGTATCTGAAAAACTGGACGGAATTTGCGTCGATTAAATTCTAAGGCTAATGCTATTGAGCCACGTCATTTCAGGCACACAAGCTAATTTAGGAGGCAAAGATGTTCAAAGTTTCAACACCTCTCCAGTCGTGCCGAAAAAACGTGCAACAGCAGCTGCTTTTAAGCTTGCTCAAGAGGCGCGATGGAAAGATCGTAGGCTAAATATCAGTTCGAATAGTCTTGCTCTTACCTTTCAGATGTGATCACAACGTGCGGCGACTAAAATCTTTCAACAGGCTTGCTGTGCTTTCAAAAATATACCCGAAAGCGAGTTAAATAAAAGCTTTGTCTCGCGGCAACTCGCCCACAGTACTTGGCTCTGGGTCGTGGTAAGAATGTTTCAGTGTCATAATACTAGTCATCTAGGTTGCCGGCGATCATAAAAATTCGGCGTTGGATTTATTATCAATGCTTTTAATCTGGGGCGATCGAATTATTCGGTAAATGGTAAGAAGCACGCAAGGTGCGGCTGGACACATTTGAATATCCACGTTACGGATTTGCCAGAACTGTGGAAATCCGAAGCTACATGCATCGAATCAGCAGCTTGAGCCCGATTAAGTAACTGTGTGAACAAAATATGTATCTTTTATGTGGCCTGATCGGTGCCTTTCTGGGCGCGCGTCAGGCAAAAAAACGAAACGGAAACCGCGCCGATATCGCTCAATATGCTGCGGGGTATGGAATCCTTTTTGCATTGATCGGCCTTGTGCTCACCGTTATTTTGGATAGGAGTGTAATTTGAGCCATGTTTTTGCCCTTTTTTGATAACCTACGCAAAGCAGGCTTGCCGGTATCTTTGCGAGAATTTCTAGGGTTTCTGGAAGGGATGAAGGCGGGGCTTGCTACTTACGACATAGACGCTTTTTATTTCCTTGCGCGTACCACAATGGTGAAAGATGAACGTAATATAGACAAATTTGATCGTGCGTTTTCCGCAACCTTCTCGGGACTTGACGAACTCAGCACGGAAGATGTTATAAAAGCTGTCGATATTCCTGCAGAATGGCTACGAAAATTGGCCGAAAACCACCTCAGCGATGAAGAAAAGGCCGCGGTCGATGCGCTTGGCGGATTTGAAAAACTGATGGAGACGCTTAAGGAGCGCTTAAAAGAACAGGAAAAGCGGCATCAGGGAGGCAGTAAGTGGATTGG
This sequence comes from uncultured Alphaproteobacteria bacterium, assembly GCA_913051655.1. GTDB lineage: Bacteria > Pseudomonadota > Alphaproteobacteria > Rhodobacterales > Rhodobacteraceae > LFER01. The sequence goes on along the minus strand of CAJXHI010000027.1, from coordinate 6,171 downwards.
TACCGCAGGCACCTCTCCCTTTGGAGCATATGGATACAATCCCGAAGGTGTAAGGATAGGTCAGAACGAAAGCCGTCATCAACGCGCTGTCAAGGTTTGGGACAAGAGAGAGTTCAGAAATCTTGATGATCAGGTTGAACTTGGTACGCGTAATATCAAAGTGGCCCTCAAGCGCTTGCGCCGTTGGGCACGAGATGGGGCAGAGCAAGAGCTCGACATTAACGGAACGATCCGCGCCACTGCGGAAAATGGTTATCTTGATGTGAAAACCCGTCCAGAGCGGCGGAATGCCGTCAAAGTCCTTTTGTTCCTTGATGTGGGCGGGTCAATGGACCCCCATGTGAAAGTTGTACAAGAATTATTTTCTGCGGCACGTAGTGAATTCAAACATATGGAATATTTTTATTTCCACAACTGCCTTTACGAAGGTGTTTGGAGGGACAATGTTCGTCGCTGGAATGATCAGACACCGACGCATGAAGTGCTGCGTACCTATGGTACTGACTATAAGTGCATTTTTGTAGGAGACGCCAGTATGTCGCCTTATGAAATCGCTTACCCCGGTGGAGCAAATGAACATTGGAATGCAGAGGCTGGTCAAACATGGCTTGAGCGCGCACGCACGCAATGGACAGCCAATATCTGGATCAACCCGGTGCCTGAAAAATATTGGGCCTATACACATTCCATCGAAATGATTCGCGAGATTTTTGAAAATCGCATGGTTCCCATGACACTTTCGGGCCTTGAAAGAGGCATGAAGGAATTAGTGCGATAATCTTGTTCTTGTTTTTGGAATTAAAGCGCCCCATATCTCGTGTATGTTACGTTTGTCTCCCATCCTGCTTGCCATTCTTTACGGGCTCGGCATGTATTGGTTCTCTGCGATGCGCTTGCGCAAAACGCTGGATGCACAATCTGCAGAGCTTTTGGACCCAAGCCTCCAAGTTGTTTTGGACAAACTCGCCCGCGCTTTGGACTTGTCGAAAGTTATAGTCCATATTTACGAAATCGAACCCGTGAATGGTCTTGCAGCACCAGACGGTCGTATTTTCATCACTCGGGGCTTTTATAATAAATATAGGTTGGATGAGGTCAGTGCAGAGGAACTTGCCTCAGTAATCGCTCATGAGCTAGGCCATATTGCACTCGGGCACGCCAAACGCAGGATGATCGACTTTTCAAGCCAAAACGCTGTACGGGCAGCTTTGGGAATGGTACTGGGTCGAATATTACCTGGGATTGGCAATTGGGTGGCCACGATTGTGGCCAATTTGTTGATGGCAAAGCTTTCGCGCGCAGATGAATATGAGGCGGATGAATTTGCCTCAGCTTTACTGATCAAAAGTGGGATTGGCACGGGGCCACAGGTTTCTTTGTTTGAAAAACTCGAAGCCTTAAGCGGCCAGACAGGACGGTTGCCCGCATGGATCATGAGCCATCCAAAAACAGAAGACCGAATTGCTGCGATCAAAGCCCGTAATCAAGGCTAATCGTCACCTTTGTACTATTGTCTGGAAATCCCATCCGATCGCACACTCTGAATTAAATCAGCCCGCAAGATATCCACTAAGTCCTGAGGTCACTGATAAACTTCAACAAATGGTGGGTTGAGGCGTCAAGCCGATCCGTAACTTCACCCGATTTCACTATTGGTTCCAAAGCAATAGCAAGCTCTTTACCAAGCTCAACACCCCATTGATCGTAACTGTTGATATTCAAAATTGCGCCCTCCACGAACACGCGGTGTTCATAAAGAGCTATCAAGACACCCAAAATGTTTGGCGTTAATCTGGGGTAGATCAAGGTGGTTGAGGGGCGGTTTCCCTCAAACACGCGATGACGCGCTTGCCGTTCGAGCTCAACACCTTTGTAGCCTCTCTGCGCGGCCATGTCGCGCGCCGCATCCAAGCTACGCCCAACCATGAGCGCTTGGGACTGGGCCAAACAATTGGCCAAAAGCAAGTGATGATGATGAGAAAGGTTCTCCTCATGTCCCTCTGCCGCAACCATGAATTCACAAGGAATAATATCTGTGCCTTGGTGAAGCAGTTGGTAAAAGGCATGCTGACCGTTTGTTCCGGGTTCCCCCCAGACGATTGGGCCAGAACGCTCAGACAGTCTTTGACCATTTATGGCGACCTGCTTGCCGTTGCTTTCCATTTCTAATTGCTGAAGGTAGGCGGGAAAACGGCTTAGCCTTTGGTCATATGGCAGAACAGCGCGAGAAGTATATCCACAAATCTGATTGTGCCAAATGCCAGCCAGACCAAGCATTACTGGCATATTTTGAACCGGAGGGGCGGTCAAAAAGTGTTGATCCATTTGATGCGCCCCTTCCAAGAAGGCATAAAAATTGTCTGGACCAATGGCGATCATAATGCTCAATCCAATAGGACCCCAAAGCGAATATCGCCCACCGACCCAATCGGAAAACTCGAAAACTCGCTCATCTGTAATCCCAAACTCTGCAGTTTTTTCTGTGGCCGATGAAAGTGCCACAAATTGCGCAGTCGGGTGATCCAGCTGCTGAGCCATCCACGCTAGAGCTGTTCCTGCATTGGTCATTGTTTCGATAGTCGTAAATGTCTTTGAAGCGACAATCACAAGTGTTGTTTTTGGATTCAGAGGTTTAAGAACATCCGCGATGTGCGCACCATCAATGTTTGACACAAAATGACAGGTAGGCCCGTCATGATAGGGTTGAAGTGCCAACACGGCCATGGCAGGTCCAAGGTCAGAGCCCCCTATCCCTATGTTAACCACATCTGTGATTTTGCCGCCCTGTCCTGTAAAAGTTCCGTTCCGCAGTTCCGTAGCAAAGCGTGCCATCGCCGCGCGCGTTGCAGCCACCTCAGCCATCACATCGGTCCCGTCTACCAAAACTTCTTTCTGACCGGTATTGCGAAGTGCTGTATGCAAAACTGCACGGTTTTCAGTTTCGTTGATCTTTTCGCCCGAAAACATGGCTTTTCGCTTATCGTTCACCTTAGCCTTATCAAAAAGTTCCAACAGTAGGTTGCGCGCTGTCTCATCCATATTAGTTTTTGAATAATCAAAAAGCATGTCACCCCACTGAAGGGAGAACGTTTTTGCGCGGTCTGGATAATCAAACAGAGATAAAATACTGCGAGCTTTCTGCGCCTGCGCATGTGCTTTCAAGGTCTCAAACATATAGCTTCCTATAAAAATTCATAAAGTTATGGCGCCCAATGTACGATAAGATCGTCCATGATAGCGCGGACAGGTGCATCCTTAGCAGGGATTAGTTTTGCAGTCTCATAAGCGTTGCGCTTTTCCTCTCCAAATATGACCAAATGTTTTTTCAAAGCACCGTTCAACACAGAAGCCGTCAGAGTAACGCGCGGCTCATTCGCGCCTTTCACTCGCATAGGCAGTAAAATGGGAGCATCTGCGTCCAGCGCCTCTTCCAATTGATCAGCACCGGGAAAAAGAGAGGCCGTATGCATATCGACACCCATACCCAATAACAATACCGAAATCGGCAGCACATAACGGCAGCTTTGCCTGAGTTCATCAAGTGCTTCTTCCGGTTCGCTATAAGGAAGATAGAGGGAAACCAACCGTGCCGCTGCCGCGCGGTTTACCATTAAACGTTCGCGCAACAATTTGGTATTTGAACGCTCACTGGTTTCAGAAACCCAACGTTCATCGCTAACCATAACTGCGACACGCGCCCAATTGATATCTGACGAACAAAGAACATCAAATATTGCCCCCGGCGTGCTGCCGCCCGGTACAATGAGGCTTGCGCGCTCCTGATGTCCCAGAACCTCTTGCAAGTCTTCGGCCAATTTACTCGCCAGATCCACCACCAGCAGGTCTCTGTCAGGGTAAACGATGAATTTGCTCACAGCCTTCTCCATTTTCGGTTGTCTCTCTGAAGCAACATCAGCGAATCTTCGGGGCCTGCTGAGTAACTGTCATAGGGTTTAGGAACATCACCGCGACTTTCCCACCCCTCAATAATCGGGTCAGTCCATTTCCATGCTGCCTCAACTTCGTCTCCACGCATAAAGAGCGTCTGATTGCCTCTTATGACATCCATGACCAAACGTTCATAAGCATCTGGAACATTGTCAACCGCAGGTCCAAGTGCTTCTGCGAAGGTCATATCGAGAGGCACATTGATCAACCTCATACCACCAGGGCCGGGTTCTTTGATTGTCATATCCATCGTGATCCCCTCGTCAGGCTGTAAGCGGATGACAAGTGTGTTACCATTCGCGCCCGCCTCTGTTCCAAAAATGGAATGGGGCGGATCTTTGAACACTACTGCAATTTCCGACAAGCGCTGTTTCAAACGTTTTCCTGTTCGCAAATAAAAGGGTGTCCCAGCCCAACGCCAGTTTTGCACGTGGGCTTTGAGCGCTATGTAACTTTCGGTGTGAGAGGTTAAATTGTCTACGTGATCACAATATCCCGGCGCATCCCCTGCCGGTCCGTACTGCCCCCGAACAATGTCATCGGATTCTACTTGATCCAAAGCGCGGATTACCTTCAGCTTTTCATCCCTAACCGCATCGGGATCGAATTGCGATGGCGGTTCCATTGCAATAAGACATAAGAGTTGCATCAAATGATTTTGCACCATATCGCGCATCGCACCAGATTTATCATAATATTCACCTCGCCCTTCGACACCAACTTTCTCCGCAACGGTGATTTGGATGTGATCGATATATTGCGAATTCCAAAGCGGTTCAAAAAGCATATTTGCAAATCGCACCGCCATCAAATTTTGTACAGTTTCTTTGCCGAGGTAATGGTCAATCCTGTAAATTTGCTCTTCGCCAAAATGCGCCGCCAGCGTTTTGTTTAGCTCTTTAGCGCTGATAAGGTCACGCCCAAAAGGTTTTTCTACAACAATTCGGCTATCATCCAACGCGATTCTATGCTGACGCAAACGTTCGGCGATATCACCAAAAAGACTTGGCTCAACAGAAAAATAAAACGCCCGCGCGATATCGGATCGCATCTTTGTCTTCAATACTTGCCAGCCACCATCTCCTCGTGCATCAATTTGCACGTAACTCAACAGCTCAAGGAATGGAGCAAGATCGGAGTGTGAGGCTTCTACTTGACCAAAGCTACAAATCGCAGCTTTAATCAAAGCACGATATTGCACCTCATCAAAATCTGATCTTGCGGCTCCGATGATCTTAGCATTTCGTGGCATTTGACCAGACACAAAGCGCCGAAACAAACCAGGTAAAATCTTGCTTTTGGCCAGATCACCACTGCCACCAAAAATCACAAGGTCAAAGGGATCAACTGGGATAACTCGTGACACCATTTTGTAAACATATCCTGTTTTCTAGAGTTGAGGTTAACGGAATGGCGCATCCCATCAACTGAAAAAATGTTAGCGCTATCATAAATGTCTCTGGTAGCATAATTTTTAACTTTGTACATACGAACTTTTTAACTCACATTTGTATAAGACTGGCTTGATGCGAATTACGAAAACCACAAAAAAAATTTAAGAACTTTAACCAAGAAAGAAAATTTCTTGACTCACCTCAGCAAAAACGCCTTTGAGGTCAAGTTCAGCAATCCAGAGACTACGTTGTACGGTTCTAAGAGGGCATCAGTCAACTTTTCGGAATGGCGAACATTATAGTCCAATAAGGCAGCTTGTGCGATATTTAATGTGCAAATTTTTATATCAAAAGTTCACCAACCAATGACGATCTGCTTTATTTAACATTTGGGGATAACTAACTCTATTTAGATAAAATCAAATTCGATCCACGACCAGTAAAAGAAAAAAGTTTACTGAGTACAAATCATTTATGAACTAAAACATAATCCAAATGCCACAACTTTAACTTGCCAATTGCTATGACGTGCTCCTCCTTACCAACGCGATGCAACCTTTGGTGCGTGCCAGAGGGAAACAAGGGTTTTTGGAATTGCTCAGTGACTTTAGAGATAAATTGACCTTATGGATTTCTCCAGATCATTTTCACAAAAAATGAGCATGACTGCAAACGCGGTGAGGGTTCCTTTGAAAAAATTTGGGACGTTATGCGTTGACTCAGAGATCAGGGGTTTTTCATGAGCGTGGCGCGAAGCGCGCTTTCGCGGAGCCCAAAAATACGAATTTCCGTGCTCTTCCAACACCTGCATCAAAGCGAAATCGATGAT
>CAJXHI010000026.1 GCA_913051655.1 uncultured Alphaproteobacteria bacterium | reverse complement strand
CGACCTACTATTTACGAAACAGTTGCTCTACCGACTGAGCTATTGGGGCAGAGTGGATTTAGTATACCAGCAGAACGAAAATGAAAACTGATTTTCTTAGATGTTGAGCAGGGTTTAAGCACATATCGGTCAACTAATGAATTGGGCTTTGCGAAAACTCGCCGCCCAAATGATTGTAAATATCTGTTTGTCCGAGTAGATGAGTTTAGGACCAACCTATGGAACCCAATTAATGGCCAAAGCGATGTTTTCAGAAACGGATAAAATCAATATCCGCTGGTTTTGGAACAATTACATGAAGGAGAAAATACCATGGCTGGTTGTCATCATGGTGCTGCTTATAATTCAAGGGTTCGTCTACCAACAATTTCTTGTTTACACAGAAGACGGTCTGCGAGTCATTTTCGAGGATGGGAATTTTTGGGATCTTGTCAAAATTTGCGGCTTCGTAATTGGTGCCTTTGGGCTACGCGCGCTGATTTCATACGTAGTGCCGGTGTTGTCTGTCAAAATAGCAAGCGAAGCCATGCTGAAACTGCGTGGCCAATTGATCAAAAAAGTGGTACATCTAAAGCAGGGTTATTATGACATTAATAATTCATCTGACTTAATTTTGCGCATGGTCACACAAGTAGATGGGCTAAGCCAATTTGTTGGGAAAACAACAGTAAATGCCGTGAAAGACTTTATTACGATATTTATTGTGTCAGGATATTTGGTTTACAAATCAGCAATCCTTTTTATCACAGCATTGATCGTGCTTCCATTAATATTTTTTATTTTAAAATCCGTTTCAGGGAATATAAAAAAAATTCAACGCTCTGCTGAAGTCGTGCTTGGAGCTTACATGACAAGCATTGATGAAATGGCAAGCGGAATACGGACGGTTAAAATGTCCGGCCAAGAAGAAACTGAAATCAATCGGATGGATTACGCTTCAGCTAGAATTAAAGATTTGACGGTGCGATTACAAAAGACACAGGCTCTAATACTTCCTTCTATTGATTTATCATCTGCCTTTATTTTCGTGCTCGTGATTGGCGGCGGGGGCTACATGGTTCTGTCCGATCATTACGCTTTGGACGGAGCATCGATTATCGCTTTCATTCTGGGCATGGTGATCATTTTTGATCCAGCACGTGCACTTTCTCAGTTTTTCGCACAAATGCAGGCGAGCTTAATCCTACTTGAAAGCATTAAGTTATTAGTTGACGCCAAAGATGAAAAAACAGCCGATAAGGATAAGCCAGCTTTTAAAGCGGACACTATAGATATTTCCATAAATGATGTGAAGTTTTCCTATATGAACGGATCTCAGGTCTTTGATGGTATTTCGATGGACTTCAAACGCGGCCACAAAACGGCTATCGTCGGGTCAACAGGTTCTGGCAAGACCACCATCCTCAGTTTGATCTCACGTCTCTATGAGGTAAGTGGAGGTAGCATAACCTTTAATGGGCAGGATACGCGACACTTTAGACGTGACTCCTTGCGGAGCCATTTTTCTGTGGTCGCCCAAGACGTGGTGGTATTCAACAGTTCGATACGAGAAAATATACTGTATGCCAATCCCGCTGCCTCTGACGCACAAATCGAAGAGGCTGCGAAGTTGGCCCACATAGATACGTTAATGCATGAACGCGGTGACATTTCTGTTGGACCAAAGGGCAGCCAGCTTTCAGGCGGGCAAAAACAAAGGATCGCGATTGCACGTGCATTTCTGCGACCAGCGCCAGTTCTGATTTTGGACGAAGCCACCTCTGCGCTAGATGCTCTCACAGAAAAAAAAGTCAATGACGCGTTTGTGGAGCTTCAGAAAGGAAAAACAACTATTGTTGTGACCCACAAATTTTCAAGCGTTCTGGATGCAGATAAAATTTATGTAATCGAGTCCGGGCATTTGGTCGAAGAAGGTATCCACGAGGAACTCATGAAAAGCAGTAGTCTCTATAAATCGATGTTTGAAGCACAGATGAGCGAGGAGGCGTCATAAGCCTATGAAAACTCAACGAGCATGGCAAAGGATGCTTTCGGGACGGCGGCTTGATCTACTTGACCCAACCCCTGTAGATATTGAAATCGAAGACATCGCGCATGGTTTGGCCTTTGTTGCACGCTGGAATGGACAAACTAAGGGTGACTTTTCTTATTGCGTCGCAGAACATTCGCTACTGGTTGAGCGGATTTTTCACATGCTGGAGCCCGACACTACTTCAAAGTGGTTGTTAGCGGCACTTTTACATGACGCACCAGAATATGTGATTGGAGATATGATTTCCCCTGTAAAGGCAACGGTTGGCGAGGGCTATGAAACACTTGATGATCGTTTGAGTCGCGCCATTCACATCCGCTTTGGATTACCAGCAAAAATTCCCCTTAAGGTGAAACGGCAAATCAAGAAAGCGGATAAGATAAGTGCTTGGCTCGAAGCGACCCAAATCGCAGGCTTTACCAGAAACGAAGCTGATAAATTTTTCGGAAAATATGATCCTAAATTTCTGAACGGCTTTACCATAGATCTGCGCCCACCGCTGGAAGTGCGCAAAGCTTATATTAACCGATACCATTCGCTATCAAAGGCTTTCTAGACGCCCGAATTAAGATTATTCAAACTCCAATTGTTCAAAAACCTGACCCGCATTGCGCGCGGCAAGCTGTTCAAAGGTGTCTAAGATTTCATATTGAGATTGATCCACATAATAGGCGTCCTTTAATTCGCCTCCTTCGTCCATGAAATCTCCCACGACTTTGCGCAAATGCATAAGATAATCACGTGTATACCGGCGTACCTGCGCCATGTTGGTCGGATGACCGTGACCTGGGATAACATATGTGGCATTCAAGGCTTCGAATTCATTGTCCCAAGTTTCAAGCCAGTCAGCGACGATGGTTTCCGGAAAAATCGGCAACATACGTTCGTGAAAAGCAATATCACCGGCAATCACTAGGCTTTCGTTCGGAAGCCAGACCGAAATATCTCCTGCACTATGTGCTGGGCCAAGGTACAGTACCTCAATCTTAAAACGCCCAACATTTAGATTGAAACTTTCCTCAAAGGTTTCGCTGGGGGGCTCGACACGGCTATTTTCTGCTTTTTCCCGATTGTACCCCTTCATCCTTTTCAATTCATCAAATCCCAAATCTTCGAACTCATTGGCTGCATCGACGTGAGCTATGACCTTCACTCCTTGATCAACCCAGTATCCATTGCCAAGGTTTGCGTGACCCTGTCCATTTTCATTTATCACAAGGACAACGGGCTCATTTGTCACCGCCTTGATTTCTTCATGCATAGCTTTGGCAAGTATATCCGCGGCTCCTGCATTGATCACCACCACGCCGTCTCCTGTCACAATGAAGGAAAGGTTATTGTTATGACCGGTATTTTCATATGTGGGTGGTGCTGTTGCTCCGATCGCACTGTATACACCCGGAATTACTTCAACAGGTTTTTGATAAAGCGCTGATTGTGGGTATTGATCTGCAATGTCTTCGCTTGCAGTAATGCTGGACGCCAGATTAACCAACGCGGTTATCACCCCTGCGAACTTAAAAAAAGTAATGAGATGTGGTAGGTTTTTCATTATTAATTCCCCATGCCTTTTCAATTAATACCCACGCTAAGTCTCTTTGTCACACAGGAAAAGAAGACGCAAAAACAACGGCGTTCATTTAAAAAATCCCTATCACTGCAAGATTTATTGACATATTATTCGTAAATTTTTCAGAGCTTAGATGAAGCAGCAAAAACCGCTACATTGGGATTTTTATTTTTCAGCTTGGCATGACATAGATACCATTCATCGCGCAAGGTCTTTAGGCTTTAGCATCGAGTCTTCCCAACTCATGTATAACATTGTGAAAGTACAGGCAGAGGCCGTAATCCTGCCAATGTGTGCGGTCAACGGTATCGCCATTGCCGTTTATTTTAAGGCGGGGATTGTTACCGGAGAAATATTTGCGAATTGAACAGGGACGTTTCGTTGAGGATGATCGTTATGCACTTCCCTATGAGCTGACGTTTATGCGGGACCTTGCAAAAAAACTATGATTTGGCAGATACACTGGGCGTAAATCCCGCAACACTTGTCATCGCATGAGCACACATGCATCCCACACAACCGATGCCAATCATATTTGTTTCTGGCTTGGATCAACTAGTTCCATTATTAAAGGCGATGGCGTATTCTCTTTCAGAGTAGCTTGTCACCGAATATCTGCATTATCACCAAAACTGCCACCTGTAACCGATAGGATTGACCAAACATGAACGATATCATCATTATTGGGGGTGGCATTGCCGGCATATCAGCCGCAGCGCGCCTTGCCCCACATGCAAAAGTGACCGTTTTGGAACGCGAAGACCGGCTGGCCTATCACGCCTCGGGCCGGTCTGCCGCCGCATTTATCGAGGATTACGGCAATGATATAGTGAGAGGCCTAAATTCGGCAAGCGTCGATTATCTTACTTCTGCCAATGGCGGGGTGTTAAGTCCCCGTGGTTTCATGCTCACCGCCAAAAAGGAAGACAAAGATGATTTCCTAGAAGAAGCCAAGGGCTTTAATCTGGACCTTATTTCACTCAATGAAGCGAAAACAAAAATTCCACTTATCAACACTGAAGTTGTCGGTTTTGCCGCCTATCGTGAAGATGTAAGTGATATTGATACCGACCTATTTTTTCAGAACTTTGCAAGAGAAGCCCGTGCTGCGAAAGCAGAGATACATTTAAATTCTGAGGTTACTTCAATTTCGTTTGCGAGTGGGCAATGGCAGGTCGCCGCGAAAACGGAACGATTCTCTGCTTCAATATTGATCAATGCCTCTGGCGCATGGGCAGATAAGATAGCCGCGCTTGCTGGGATCACTCCATTGGGCTTCACGCCCTATAGACGCTCAATTGCACGTATTCCTGTGCCAGGGGGTTTTGACCCTAGCGACTGGCCACTTTTGGACGAAATCAACGAACGTTGGTATGCAAAACCTGATGCGGGACAATTAATCGTGTCCCCTGCGGACGAAGACCCTCTTGACCCTCAAGACGCTTGGGCAGACAATATGGTTCTCGCCAAAGGAATCGCGCGGTTCGAAGAAATGATCACTCATCCTGTGGAACGCATGACGACCAATTGGGCGGGGTTACGCACCTTTTCGCCAGATCGTAGCCTTGTGATTGGTCGCTCACCAGAAAATAGGCAGTTTTTCTGGCTATGCGGTCAAGGGGGATACGGGTTTCAAACGGCAGCTGCAGCCAGCCAGCTGACAGCAGACCTTATTTTAGGGCGCCAAAGCGCATTGTCTTCAGATTTATGCACCGCATTGTTGCCAGAACGCTTTAGCTGAAAATCGGTTAGTTAGTATCCAAGGCTCACACGGCGGACCATTTCAACACGGGCCGCATTAGGAGGGTGGGAACCCAGAAATTGATCACCGGGATCAGGCAGACGTGCAAAGAACGCAGCCCCCTTTACAGGATTATATCCTGAATGAATTGCAATCAACGCACCGAGCCGATCCGCCTCTAACTCGAATTCTTTAGAATATGTACGCGCCCCTATGCCTGCCCCAACCCGTTGAGCTGATTGCACTATATCTGCGGACGCTCCAGTAATCGCGATGATCCCCCCCAATAAAATTGCACCGGCGCGTGAGCTTTGATATTGACGGTGGATATGGCCATGTAAATGATGAGCCATTTCATGGCCGAGCACAAAAGCCAGCTCATCATCATTCTGTGTGGCGTCGATCAGCGCCTGCGTGAAAACGATCAAAGGCCGTCCATTTTTGCGCAGCGTTTGAAAAGCATTCATATTCTCAGGGTCGCGCGCATCAACGACAATTTCGAAATCACAATTCAAAGGGTGGCCAGAGCTTCGACAGAGCGACTCTGCAACAGGCTCAACGCGTGATACAACCTGAGCAAATTCGCCGCTTGACTGTGAAAAATCTTTGGTTGCAACCCCTGATTTATGATAAGTTTGGCGTTCATTTTCTCGTTCAACAGAGGCACAAGACCACAATCCGATGAGCGCAAAAACAAAGGGTACATTTTTCCAAAATGCCATTTTATTCTGAGCCTACAGTTTCTGCCGACTTGTTTATGATACATTTGCAAAACTAAACAAGCAGGATATTAAGACCGTATGTTTACGATTGAACACGAATTTGACTCTACTGTTGTAACACTTGTTGATGAAGGTACGGCTTCACTGCAAGAAGACATCATCATAAACAGTTTTGCCGAATGTTTCACCATAGAGCAGTTTGATACCAGATTGAATGAGGTGCAAAAGGTTACTGTTTCAATCGCGCAATTGCGCGACCTTGCCGCCGCAATTTCGCTGCCTGAAGGAGTTTACTCCCGCTTTGTGGAAGATGACGATGCGGAAAAAACAATTTTGAAGAAGTAGATCTCATATAGCAATCCGCATCACGACCATATCTCTGTCGAACTAATTGAACGCGATTTTATGATCGCAAAACACTCTGTGTTCAACAAAAGGCCGAAAACGCTGCCGAGCGGGATGTAATGCGCGCTAGGATCTTATCCTCACCCGATGCCAGCTCTACGATTGTCCTAGGTCCGTTCCTGTTTTAATGCATAATATTTTAGCAGGTAAGATCCTCAAGGCAAATATATTCCTAAGCTTTGGCAAGCTTTTGACAACACTACGGGTAAGGATAAGTATATGTATCACCTATGCCTAAGGAGCCGCGACACTAGGGGAAAATATTTTACTGGCTGACATCTTGATCTGCTGATCACATCGGAAAATGTTGATCCACCCTTTGCTTTTAGAACCTAGTCTGCTGTTATGATACAAAATCCTGCACAAAGGGATCGCTCATCACATCCTCTGCCGAACCATAAGATATCATTTTATCGTCTTTAAGCGTGGCAATTTGCGAAGCAAGATGCGCCACTTCGGGCAAAAAATGGCTCACGTGAATGATAGGAAGCCCCTCTTCATCACGAAGCCATTTTAGATAGTGAAAAAATTTACATTTGCGAGATTCATCTAGGGCCGCCATCGGTCCATCTAGCAAAAGTAACTTGAGAGCGAAAAAAAGAGAGCGCAATGGAAATCCTTTGGCGTTCGCTGCGCGATAACCCGTCAATAATACGGCTCAACAGAGGACCAATTCCCAATAGATCAGCGATGATATGATCAAATTTACGCCCTTTGCCTCCAAATTTAATCGTATATTCAAGATTACCTTTAAACGTGAAATGCAGAAAAAGCCGAATATCCTGAAAACATGGCCAACCTGCCTTTTGTGAGCGGAAAGTTTGATCCTTTTTTCGCTATCGAAAATAGTGTAGTTAGGAATCTCAATATGCCCAGCATTTGGCCACACCAAACCAGCAATGGCTTTTAGAACAGTTGTCTTTCCAGAAGCATATGACTCCAAAAGCGCTGTAACGTCTTTTATCGCAGAAAACGCAATTGAAAGATCAAACGCACCAATGTTTTGATCGATTGTGTTGCTCGGGTTCATCGCTCACCCACACACGCACTAACACGCGCACCCAGAATTTCCGAGGCCACAAAAGTAAAGACCGGAATCAGCACTGCGATACCAACAGGATGAAAGGCAGACTGATCGCCGCTAGGAACTTGCAAAAAACTGTAGATATTAGATTACAAGGTTTGTGTTTGACCTTCGATGATTGATACAAACGTAATTGTCGCACCTAATTATTGAATTGCTTTGGCAAATGCCAAAACAGCATCCGTCCACTTGAACGCCAGAACAACTCCAAGTTGCAACTTTAAAGATATACGAATCGCCATGCACTCTGTTTGGCCGAGAGCGAGAAATGTGGTGTCCATTTATGACTAGAACGGTTTAAGGCACTGGTCAAAGGATGGTGCAAACGACAAGATTGAATAGATAGGGACCTAAAAGCCTCAAAAGATACTCATATAATACGCTTTACGCCAATTACTGACTTGCAACATAGGTCTTTCGCCCTTATGAAGAAATTCATAGCGGCGGGCATGGGCACATGCTCTCCACCGAAAATACGACGGGCCGCGGCCCGTTTTTTTGTGTTTGGTGACATGTCGAATAATATGATTGCAAAAGCAGCCATCGATAAAAGGCTCGCAGATATCGTGACCCCTACTATAAAGGATTTGGGGTTTGAGCTTGTGCGTGTACGACTTTTGGGCGGACAAAAAGCAACGCTACAGATTATGGTGGATCGTCCCGATGGAGGGATCAATGTTGATGAACTCGCGGAGATTTCTGTTGCCGTCAGTGCCGTTTTGGATGTAGAGGACACTATTTTAGACGCCTATCACCTCGAAGTCTCAAGTCCGGGAATTGATCGTCCCCTGACAAGGCTTAAGGATTTTGACGCATTTGAAGGATATGAAGTTCGGCTGGAAACCGATCATCTCATTGATAGTCAGCGTCGATTTAAAGGCGTCCTCGCCGGAATTGATGGAGATGAAGTGTTGCTTAATATCACAGAAGGCACCATTGGTCTAAGGTTTGACTGGCTCAGTGACGCAAAACTGGTCCTGACCGATGACCTGATCAAAGAAATGCTACGCCAACGTAAAAGCGCAGGCGTTTTGAACGAAGATAATTTTGACGAAATAGAGACAAATTCGTCTGAGGAGGAAGTTTAATGGCAATCACTTCTGCAAATCAGCTTGAACTGTTGCAAACAGCTGAAGCGGTCGCACGCGAAAAAATGATCGACCCTGCGTTGGTAATAGAAGCGATGGAAGAAAGCCTGGCTCGCGCGGCGAAATCCCGCTACGGCGCAGAGATGGATATTCGGGTAACGATCGACCGCAAAACTGGACGCGCCACTTTCACCCGTGTGCGCACAGTGGTTGAAGAAGATTTGATTGAGAACTATCAGTCCGAATTTACGGCCGAACAAGCATGTCAGTACCTCGACAACCCAGAGATCGGCGATCAGTTCGTTGAAGAGATCCCTCCTGTCGATATGGGCCGTATCGCAGCGCAATCTGCCAAACAGGTTATCCTTCAGAAAGTGCGCGAAGCAGAACGCGAGCGGCAATATGAAGAATTCAAAGATCGCGCCGGCACAATTATTAACGGGCAGGTTAAACGCGAAGAATATGGCAATGTGATTGTTGATGTCGGTCGAGGTGAGGCCGTATTGCGCCGTAATGAAAAAATCTCCCGCGAAAGCTATCGTCCCAATGATCGGATCCGCTGCTACATCAAAGAAGTACGCCGTGAAAACCGCGGGCCTCAAATATTCCTGAGCCGTACAGATCCACAATTTATGGCCGAGCTTTTCAAAATGGAAGTTCCCGAGATTTACGAGGGAATTATTGAAATCAAAGCAGTAGCACGCGACCCCGGTTCACGTGCAAAAATTGCCGTTTTAACCAATGATGGATCAATTGATCCTGTGGGAGCGTGTGTCGGTATGCGCGGAAGCCGCGTTCAGGCAGTTGTCAATGAACTGCAGGGTGAAAAAATCGATATCATCCCGTGGAATGAAGACCAGCCAACCTTTTTGGTGAACGCCTTGCAACCCGCTGAAGTGTCCAAAGTTGTTCTAGACGAAGAGGCAGAGCGCATTGAAGTTGTGGTCCCTGTTGATCAGTTGAGCCTTGCGATTGGCCGAAGAGGTCAAAACGTGCGCCTTGCTAGCCAACTCACCGCTCTTGATATCGATATCATGACCGAAGCGGAAGAAAGCGAACGGCGCCAAAAAGAATTCGAAGAAAGAACACAACTTTTCATGAGCTCACTGGATCTGGATGAATTCTTCGCACAGCTTCTGGTTTCCGAAGGCTTTAGCAATCTTGAAGAAGTTGCCTTTGTCGAGCCTGAAGAATTGCTGCAAATCGAAGGCGTGGACGAAGGAACCGCAGATGAACTTCAGACACGAGCACGCGAATTCCTTGAAGAACAGGCGCGCGCAGCACTCGAAAAGGCGCGCAAGATGGGTGTCGAAGACAACCTCATCAATTTCGAAGGCCTCGCACCAAAAATGCTCGAAGCATTGGCGGAAGATGGCATCAAATCGCTAGAAGATTTCGCAACCTGCGCGGATTGGGAATTGGCTGGCGGTTGGACCACTGTCGATGGCGCTCGGGTCAAAGATGATGGTATTCTTGAACCCTTTGACGTGTCTCTCTCAGAGGCTCAAGAACTTGTTATGACAGCACGTATTATGCTTGGCTGGGTTGACCCAGACGAGCTTTTGACAAACGAAACAGAGGTAGAGGTAGAGCTAGAAGAAAAGTAAATCATTCAGAATACTCAGGACACAATCATGAAAGCACAGAACGATAGTGAAAACATCGTTAAAGGAACGTCGCGAAAATGCATCGCAAGCGGAGAAGTCAAAGACAAATCCGCTTTGCTGCGATTTGTATTAACACCGGATAATATGATTGTGGCTGATGTCTTAGAAAAACTGCCAGGCAAAGGAATTTGGGTAAGCTGTGACAAAATGCTTCTGGAGAAGACAGTGCGCGAGGGACTTTTTGCCCGGGCCGTATGCAAACCTATTACCGTTCCAGCGATGATTTTGGATGATGTGGAAAAGATGCTTTCAAATCGCGTTATCAGCCTTCTAAGCCTCGCGCGCAAATCAGGTTGCGCTGTCGCAGGTTACGAAAAAGTTAAGGATTGGCTTTCAAAAGGTGTGGTAAGCGTTTTGGTCCAAGCCCAAGACGGATCTGAGCGAGGAAAGTCGAAATTAAGCACTCCAAGAGGCGGAACTTTCATCGGGTGGCTAAAAACTTCAGAATTGGGGTTGGCTTTTGGGAGACAAACTGTAATTCACTGTGCTCTTGCATCTGGCGGAATTACGCAACGTGTAGTACATGAAGCACAAAGACTCAAAGGCCTGCGGCCCGTAAAAGGCGATCATAGGATCGCGAAAAAGGAAAAGACAGCTATATGAGCGATAGTGACGGCAAAAAAACTTTGGGCTTACGCAGTGGTCCCAGATCGGGAAATGTAAAGCAAAGCTTCAGCCATGGACGCACAAAAAGTGTTGTGGTTGAAACAAAGCGTAAACGCGTTATGGTACCAAAGCAAGGTAAGGCGAAATTGGGCACGGGAACCGGCCCATCTCCGTCGAGTTCAGGCAAAAGACCCGACGGCGTATCAGATGCTGAGTTAGAACGTCGGTTGGCGGCAGTCAAAGCCGCAAAAGCGCGTGAAGTTGAAGAAGCAGCACGTCGCGAGGCCGAAGAAAAGGTACGTGAAGAAGAACGCAACCAACGTCGTAAAGAACAAGAGCAAAAGGAACTCGAACAGCGTAAAGCAGAAGAACGTCTGCGTCAAAAAGAAGAAGACGAAGCACGCGCAAAATCCGAGGCCGAAGAACTCACAAAACGAAAAGCAGCAGAAGATGCCCAACCCGCGCCTCCACGAGCAGAGGGTGAAATAACTCGTCCCGCAGTAAAACAACCCACGGCGCAACCATTACGTAAGAAAGAACGCGAACAGGAACAGGATCGTCGCTCTAACAAAGGGCGCGACGACGGGCGTCGCGCAGGAAAGCTGACCCTCTCGCAAGCTCTGTCGGGTGAAGGTGGGCGTCAACGCTCAATGGCAGCGATGAAGCGCAAACAGGAGCGTGCGCGCCAAAAAGCGATGGGTGGCACTTCCGAGCGCGAAAAAATTGTGCGCGAAGTTCAGCTTCCAGAAGCGATTATGGTTTCTGAACTAGCCAACAGAATGGCTGAACGCTCCGCAGAAGTAGTTAAGGCGCTCATGAAAATGGGTATGATGGTGACGCAAAACCAAACCATTGATGCCGATACTGCTGAACTAATCATTGAAGAATTTGGTCATAAAACAGTCCGCGTCTCCGACTCGGACGTGGAAGATGTGATCAAGGAAACCGAAGACGACGAAAAAGATCTTAAGCAGCGTCCTCCAGTCATTACGATCATGGGACATGTCGATCACGGAAAAACATCTCTTTTGGATGCAATCCGCAAAACCAAAGTCGTTCAAGGCGAAGCGGGCGGCATTACACAGCATATCGGTGCCTATCAGGTGAAAACCGAAAGCGGTGCAGTTCTATCATTCCTAGATACACCGGGGCACGCGGCATTTACGTCCATGCGGTCTCGCGGGGCGCAGGTCACTGATGTTGTGGTGCTGGTCGTGGCAGCGGATGACTCTGTAATGCCGCAAACGATTGAGGCAATCAACCACGCGAAGGCTGCAGAGGTGCCATTGATCGTTGCAATTAACAAAATTGACCGACCTGCAGCTGATGCGAACAAAGTCCGAACCGAACTTTTGCAGCACGAGGTCATTGTCGAAGACATGTCTGGCGAAGTGCAAGACGTTGAAGTGTCGGCAATCACTGGACAGGGTCTGGATGAGCTTTTGGAAGCAATCGCGCTTCAAGCAGAAATCCTTGAATTAAAAGCCAATCCAGACCGCGCCGCACAAGGAGCTGTAATCGAAGCCCAGCTTGATGTGGGCCGTGGCCCAGTTGCCACTGTACTTGTTCAAAAAGGAACATTGAAACAGGGCGATATTTTTGTCGCTGGCGAACAATGGGGTAAAGTGCGCGCTCTTGTGAACGATAAAGGTGACCGGGTCAAACTTGCAGGACCCTCAGTTCCGGTCGAAGTTCTCGGGCTGAATGGGACGCCAGAGGCTGGAGACGTTCTAAACGTAGTAGACACTGAAGCGCAAGCACGTGAAATCGCCACCTATCGCGAAAACCTCGCAAAGGAAAAGCGCGCAGCTGCGGGCGCCGCAACGACCCTTGAACAATTAATGGCGAAGGCGAAAGAGGATGAAAATATCTCCGAACTGCCCATCCTCGTAAAAGCAGACGTGCAAGGCTCAGCTGAAGCTATCGTTCAGGCGATGGAGAAAATCGGCAACGATGAAGTCCGAGTGCGCGTGCTGCATTACGGCGTAGGGGCGATCACAGAGACGGATGTCGGTCTGGCGGAAGCTTCCGGTGCACCGGTCATGGGCTTTAACGTGCGGGCCAATGCCTCTGCACGGAATACAGCCAACCAAAAAGGCGTGGAAATTCGTTATTATTCAGTGATTTATGATCTGGTTGATGATGTCAAAGCCGCGGCAAGCGGACTTCTCAGTGCAGAAATCCGAGAAAACTTCATTGGATACGCTGAAATCAAAGAAGTCTTTAAAGTGTCTGGTATTGGCAAAGTTGCTGGCTGCCTCATCACCGAAGGTGTCGCAAGACGCAGCTCGGGTGTGCGTTTGCTCAGAGACAGCATTGTAATCCACGAAGGCACGTTGAAAACACTCAAGCGTTTCAAAGACGAAGTAGGCGAAGTCCAATCTGGTCAGGAATGTGGAATGGCATTCGAAAGTTATGACGATATTCGCACAGGCGATGTAATCGAAATTTTCGAACGTCAGGAAATTGAACGTAAGTTGACTTAAGCTCTGCCTTTAAAGGCACGGATCATAACCAATCTCTCAAGATTGGGATAAGCGGGATGTCTGCTGGCGGCATATGATAATCTAAAAAATTCTTTGGATAAACCCATTTGAGATTTTGGCCTTCTTTAGGTTGGACAATGCCACTCCATTTTCGACAGGCGAAGAGAGGCATCAAAAGATGAAACTCTTCGTAACAGTGGCTGGCAAAAGTTAACGGAGCCAGACAGCTGTCCCAAGTTTCAATCCCTAACTCTTCGTGCAATTCGCGAACCAATGCTGCCTCAGGGGTTTCACCCACTTCAACCTTTCCGCCAGGGAATTCCCAAAGACCTGCCATGGATTTGCCCTTGGGGCGCTGCGCAAGGAGCACACGACCATCGCGATCTATCAAAGCTACAGCGCTGACCAAAACTGTTTTCACGACCGATAATCCGCATTGATAGACACATATTGATGAGTGAGATCGCAGGTCCATGCCGTAAAACGACCTTGCCCCAATCCAATATCAACCGTGATCTTAAGTTCGGACTGTTGCATATAGATGGCCCCATTGTTTTCCATATAACTTGGCGCAACAAAACCATCCGTTGCGACTAAAATGTCTCCAAACCAGATTTTGATCCTATCCCGATCTGCCAAAGCACCAGATTTTCCAATCGCCATGACAATGCGGCCCCAGTTTGGATCGCTCCCTGCAAGGGCCGTTTTTACCAGTGGTGAATTCGCAATCGCGAAGGCATGAATTTTCGCGTCTCGATCATTTTGTGCACGACAAACCTCAATCTCAACAAACTTACTCGCTCCTTCGCCATCGCGTACCACCAGATGGGAAAGATCGCGCATTACAGAATGAAGACCTGCTTTGAATTCCTCTGTTTCTTCAGTCACAGACACGCCAGACATGCCCGTTGCTGCAAGTAAAACCGTGTCAGACGTAGAGGTATCACTGTCAACACTGATCGCATTAAATGTGGATTGATTGATCTCAGACAGCAAAAATTGCAAATCCTGCTGAGGAACCTTGGCGTCAGTGAAAAGAAAGACAAGCATCGTCGCCATATCGGGCGCAATCATGCCGGAACCTTTGGCTATACCAGCAATTTTGACAGTTTTTGTGTCAATCTGAACTTCAGTAAAGGCGCCCTTCGCATAGGTGTCAGTGGTCATGATCGCGCGTGCAGCTTCCTTGATCCCGTAGTCCGACAAATCGCGCACTAAATCGTCCAGTTTCACGATAATCCGATCAGCAGGCAACATTTCACCAATCACTCCGGTGGAGGCACTAAAAACCCGGTCTGGCG
Source organism: uncultured Alphaproteobacteria bacterium (assembly GCA_913051655.1). Taxonomy (GTDB): domain Bacteria; phylum Pseudomonadota; class Alphaproteobacteria; order Rhodobacterales; family Rhodobacteraceae; genus LFER01. The sequence continues at coordinate 21,162 of CAJXHI010000026.1, read as the reverse complement.
AGAGGGACAGTTTTTCACTCACTGCATCCACGACGGCGTGCATTGCCTCTGTGCCTATTTTTCCTGTAAAAGCATTTGCATTTCCTGAATTCACAATGATTGCAGCGCCTTCGTCAGACAGTTGCCCCAGTTTTTCCTGACAATTCAGTACCGATGCAGATCTCGTGGCAGAGGTGGTTAATACACCTGCAATTGTGGAACCTGGGCTGAGGTGCGCAAGCATCACGTCACTCCTCCCTTTATATTTCACGCCAGCTGCAACGCTCGAGAATCTTACGCCGTCAATCGCTCTGATATTAGGAAAGTGATCTGGGGCCAGCGGGGATTTATTCAGAATATTAGCCATTATTGATCCAAAAGAGTGAGGTTTTGCAAAACACCGGCATCAAAATCTCCTAAATCGGTGAGGGCAACATCACCGGTATCCTGCAATTGGCTAACGCGTTCAAGAACAGCTTGTTGTCGAAGCTCTGCAAAGATTTCATCACGTATCTGCTTCAAAGGTGGGACTGAAAGGTCCCGTACGTCATTTAATTTGATCACATGCCATCCAAAATCTGTTTTCACGGGGCCTGAGACGGCTCCCTTTTCCATAGCTACAACTACCTCTTCAAAGGGTGGGACCATCATTCCTTTTTGGAACCATCCCAATTGGCCGCCATTCGAGCCTGAGGGGCCCGTCGAAAACTCTTTGGCGAGTTTGGCAAAATCATTACCTTCTTTAGCCTTTTCGACCAGATTGATTGCGCGTTCCTCAGTTTCCACAAGAATATGGGAGGCATTGAATTCTCTTCCAGCCCGCGCATTGACAAATTTTGCCTCATAAGCGGCAACAATATCTTCTTCACCAATGGCTTGGGATGAAATGAGGTCTACTGCCTCAGACGCACGCATCATCCGACGATCATTGTCGATTGTTAACTGGGTACGCAAACTGTCCGCATCCTCGTTGAGCTGAGACAAAAGAGTTTGCTTGATCAACTGTTCTATAATGCCTTGGAACAATTTGTCGTCAGGAAGCGACTGATATTGCGCCGGCAACGCTTCGCGCACGAGTATCATATGACCCAACGTGATCTCTGTCCCGTTAACTGTAGCCACAACGGTGGATGCGTCCATGTGATTTTCCGCAAAAGCGGGTGTAATCGTAATGGCGATATACGCTGCAGTGATCGGTTTGGCTAAAATGCGCATATTTTCCTCATGATTTCGGTGCGCTTTGGACCCAGCACGTTGACAGTCTGCCAACAGCTGCTTACATCGCACACAGTCATTAAATGGTCGACATAAGTCCTATGTGCTCAGATCGAGCAGGGCAAGACAAGGTTGCACAATATGCGACATTTTTTAAATGGGGTTTAGATGCTCGGGTTAAAGAAACTGGCAAGACAGGTTTTTGGAACACCAAACGACCGTAAAGTAAAATCTACACGCCCTATCGTTGATCGCATAAATGCGCTTGAAAGCGAATTTCAGACGTTTTCCGATCAGGGTTTGATCGACAAAACACTGGAATTCAAAGAGCGCGTTGCAGACGGCGCCTCTCTTGATGATATCTTACCTGAAGCGTTTGCCAATTGTCGTGAGGCGGCAGTACGCTCCCTCGGGCTGCGTGCCTTTGATGTGCAACTGATGGGTGGGATTTTTCTCCATCAAGGAAATATCTCAGAAATGAAAACCGGCGAAGGCAAAACACTCGTAGCAACATTTCCTGCCTATCTCAATGCACTCAGTGGACAGGGCGTGCACATCGTCACCGTCAATGATTACCTTGCCAAACGCGATAGTGACTGGATGTCCAAAGTTTATGGCGCGCTGGGACTTACAACGGGTGTGATTTACCCGCAACAGCCAGAAAATGAAAAGGCGATGGCCTATGCATGCGACGTAACTTACGCGACAAACAATGAATTGGCCTTCGATTATTTACGCGACAATATGAAAACCGAAATCGGGCAAATGTATCAAAAATACCATAATTTTGCAATTGTGGATGAGGTAGATAGTATACTTATTGATGAGGCGCGTACGCCACTAATCATCTCAGGTCCTGCGCAGGATCGTTCTGAACTTTATGTGGCAGTAAATAAAATTATCCCAGAGTTGAACGAGGAACATTACACAGTCGATGAAAAATCGCGCAATTCAAGCTTTACTGACGCGGGAAATGAATTCCTAGAGGACTTATTGCACACGCGTGGTCTGCTTCCCGACGGTCAATCGCTTTATGATCCAGAAAGCACAACCATTGTACACCACATTAATCAGGGGCTGAATGCGCATAAACTGTTTACTCGTGACAAAGATTATATCGTACGGGGAAACGAAGTTGTTCTAATTGACGAATTTACCGGCCGAATGATGGCTGGCCGGCGGTTATCAAACGGATTGCACCAAGCCATCGAAGCCAAAGAAGCCTGCCCGATTCAGGCTGAAAATGTCACTTTGGCTAGCGTTACCTTCCAAAACTTTTTCCGTCTTTACGACAAACTCGCAGGGATGACGGGAACAGCAGCCACCGAAGCTGAAGAATTTTCCGAAATTTATAAACTTGGCGTTGTTGAGGTTCCCACTAATCTTCCCGTGGCTCGCTTGGATGAACATGACCAGATCTATCGCACAGCGCGGGAAAAATATGATGCGATCGTCAGCGAAATAAAAAAAGCTCATGAAGCTCGCCAACCGATCCTCGTCGGCACAACGTCTATTGAGAAATCAGAAATGCTGTCTCAAATGCTTACCTTAGCAGGAATCAAACACAATGTTTTGAACGCGCGCCAACATGAACAAGAGGCACAAATCGTCGGTGATGCAGGAAAAATTGGTGCTGTCACGATCGCCACAAACATGGCAGGAAGAGGTACAGATATTCAGCTTGGCGGAAATGTGGAAATGCGGGTTCTTTCCGCTCTAGCAGAAAATCCTGAAAGTGATCCTGACACCATCCGCCGTATAATCACAGAAGAACACGCAGCCGAAAAAGAAAAAGTTCTCGCCGCGGGAGGACTTTTTGTTTTGGCAACAGAACGCCACGAAAGTCGCCGCATAGACAATCAGCTGCGCGGACGCTCAGGTCGTCAAGGGGATCCGGGGCGATCTTCGTTTTTCCTCAGCCTTGAAGATGACTTGATGCGCATTTTTGGCTCTGAGAGGCTCGACAAAGTACTGTCCACTTTGGGTATGGAAGAAGGTGAAGCGATCGTTCACCCTTGGGTAAACAAATCGCTTGAACGCGCCCAGGCCAAAGTCGAAGGGCGCAACTTTGACATCCGCAAACAGCTTTTGAAATTTGACGACGTAATGAATGATCAACGCAAAGCGATCTTTGGTCAACGTCTGGATGTGCTCGAAGCAAACGATCTATCAGAAGTGGTTCAGGATATGCGGCGCGATGTGATCGATGATCTTATCACGTTGCACATGCCCCCCCGCAGCTATGCAGAGCAATGGAACAGCGAAGATCTGTATGCCGATATCAAAGAACAGTTTGGTCTAGACCTACCTATCATCGCCTGGGCCCAAGAGGACGGTGTAGACGATGAAACCATCGCAGATAGAATAAGTGACGCCGTAGATAAAATGATGGCCGAAAAATCGGTCGCCTTTGGTACCCAGTCGATGCGTCAGATCGAAAAGCAGGTTTTGCTGCAAATTATTGATGCAAAATGGCGTGAACATTTGATTACACTTGAACATCTACGCTCTGTTGTTGGATTCCGTGGCTATGCGCAGCGTGATCCCTTGAACGAATACAAAAACGAAGCTTTTCAGCTTTTCGAAAGTCTCTTAAATGGTCTCAGAGTAGATGTCAGTCAGCATCTAGCGAAAATTCGACCCCTGACCCAAGAAGAACAAGCAGCAATGATGCAACAAGTGATTGCACAGCAGCAGTTGGCCCAAGTGCAGCCGCAGGAAAGGTCGACATCAGAAACGCCAGCCACTTCGGTCAATCCAAGTTTTGATGAAAATGATCAGAGCACATGGGGCAATCCTGGTCGCAATGCACCGTGCCCGTGCGGATCAGGTAAACGGTTCAAACACTGCCATGGGCGCTTTTGAATACGCTAAGAAACACGATTGATCGAATAAGTTTAATCTTTTCCAAATCGGAAAAACTGGAAAAAACGTGGCGGCGAAATGCATCCCCACGTCTTGTTACTTACCGGACAGTATGCTTTAGCGACGAACCAGCGTCTCGTAGCTTTGAGCGATATCCTGAGTCAGCGCGCCGACTTCGAAATTGTAATCACCAATCTGACCTACGGGTGTTACCTCAGCCGCAGTACCGGTGAGCCAGCATTGTTCAAAACCTTCAAGTTCATCTGGCAGTATGTGGCGTTCATGCACTTTTATGCCTTTCTCTTGCAGTATTTCTATCACAGCCTGACGCGTCAACCCGTTCAAAAACGCATCCGCCAATGGCGTGTGAACTTTTCCATCTTTCACAAAAAAGATATTGGCACCAGTCGCCTCTGCGATATACCCACGATAATCAAACATCATAGCATCGCTGCACCCTTTGGCTTCAGCAGCGTGTTTTGACATCGTCGCAATCATATAAAGTCCGGCAGCTTTGGCCTGCGATGGAGCTGTTGCAGGGTCGGGACGACGCCATTTCGCAATATCAAGCTTTGCACCCTTCATCTTTGCATCACCATAGTAATTGCCCCAAGACCACACCGCCACCGCTAGGTGTACTGGATTTCGTGCAGAAGCGACGCCCATATCTTCACCAGCCCCGCGCCAGGCCAGTGCACGAACATAGGCATCGCTCAACCCGTTGGCGGCTAATGTGTCCACTTTGGCTTTTTCAATTTCATCAACTGTATATGGAATATCAAAATCAATCAGCCGGCCCGACTGGATAAGCCGTTCAGAATGTTCACGGCTTTTGAAAATTTTTCCGCCATAGGCACGTTCCCCCTCAAAAACTGAGCTGGCGTAATGCATTGCATGGGTCAACACATGCACCTGAGCAGATCGCCAATCTACAAGTGTGCTGTCGATCCAAATCTGGCCATCCCGATCATCATATCCACCGCCCATGATTTTTCCTTTCCTTAAAAAGTACTACACATTCTTTTGCGAAAATTTCAAAATTATTTCCGAAACGGATATAATATTTCACAAAATTTATAATTTTTATCATTTCAATCTTGGAATGTCAATAACACTGACATAATATGAATTTGGCTTATTAATGGAGAAACTCATGAGTTCACCGCCCTCACGCCCCCTTGGACGACCTATGGATAATTTACTCTACCTGACGGATGAGAAATTACGCCAAGGCACAGAGGCTATGTTTTTTGCCTATCGCGGATTTACCGCAGATCCCGATAGAATACTTGATCAGATCAGCTATGGCCGGGCTCACCACAGAGCAATCCATTTTATCAATGTAACGCCCGGTTCAACGGTCAACAACCTTCTAAACATCCTTGGCATCACAAAACAATCGCTCAACCGTGTGCTGCGAAAACTAATCGAAGATGGGCTGGTCAAAAGTGTGGTAGGCGAAGAGGACCGAAGAGAACGCCATCTTTTCCTCACCGATCAGGGTCGGGATTTAGAAAAACAACTCTCAACAGCGCAACATGAGCGTATGCGCAAAGCTTTTCGGCAAGCAGGCCCAGAGGCGGTGGCAGGTTTTCGCAAGGTACTCGAAGCGATGATGGATCAAGACATGCGTTTTCTTTATAAAGACCTTAGAAACGATGGAAACGCATAATGGACTTGCATCTGCTAATTGTAGATGATGACCAACGCATCAGGGAACTTTTGAAAAAATACCTGATGCGCAATGATTTTTTGGTGTCCATCGCACAAGATGCCGCGCATGCAAAACGCCTTTTAAAAGGCCTTACGTTCGATCTAATCGTACTCGACATAATGATGCCGGAACAGGATGGTTTATCTTTGACACATGAACTTCGCGAGACGATTGATACGCCTATCCTTTTGCTGACCGCGCGAAATGAGGTTGAAGACCGAATTTCAGGACTTGAGGCGGGGGCTGATGATTACCTTCCCAAACCTTTCGAACCCAAAGAGCTTTTGCTGCGCATTCATGCAATTCTACGACGTGTTCCTGAACCAACACTCAAAGAAGATAAGCCCAAAATACTATCTCTGGGGGCAACAAGATACATCTTGCAAAAAGGTGAACTATGGGAAGGAGAAACGCAAATTCGCCTCACCAGTACAGAATCAGAGCTTATGCGCATTTTTTCCAAGAACATTGGTCAGCCGCTGAGCCGTATGGATCTAGTCACCCAAATGGGACGAGAAGAGGGTAATGCGCAGGACCGTGCGATTGACGTTCAAATTACAAGACTGCGCAAAAAGATCGAAACTAACCCCAAAGAACCAAGATATCTGCAAACCGTGCGGGGTTCTGGATACCTTTTGGCCTGCGATTAATCAGTCGTGTGAGCCTCTTTTACGGAAGCTGTAACGTAATTCACGCTCAGATCCCGATCTGACAACTTCCATTGCCATGTCAGCGGATTGAACACAAAACCGGTTTTATCAACAGGTGACAAGCCCGCAACGCTAATCAACCTATAAAGCTCATCGGGCGTGATAAATTTGGACCATTCATGCGTGCCTTTGGGCAGCCACCGCATTACATATTCCGCGCCGAAAATGGCAAATAAATAGCTTTTCGAGTTTCTGTTGATCGTAGAACACACCATCAATCCACTCGGCCTCAACAATTTCTGACAGGCGGTGAGATAGGCAAACGGATCTGCCACATGCTCGACAACTTCCATATTCAGAACTATGTCAAACACTTCATTTTTAGCGACAAGTCCTTCTGCCGTGCCGATACGATAATCTATTGTCAGTCCCGATTGGCGGGCATGAGCCTCTGCCACTGGAATGTTACGTGCCGCAGCGTCGACACCGACGACCTCAGCACCCAAACGTGCCATCGGCTCACATAACAACCCACCGCCACAGCCAATATCGAGGACGCGCAAGCCTTCAAATGGCAAGCCATCTTTTTGATCTCGCCCAAATTCGGCACAAATTTGGCTTATAATATAGTCCAACCGGCAAGGATTAAGCATATGCAACGGTTTGAATTTCCCGTTTGGGTCCCACCATTCTGCAGCGATTGCTTCGAATTTTGCGATTTCAGCGGCATCCACGGAAATTTGAGTGGCTTGCATAGACTTCTCCGTCTGGTCATTCCTAATATAAATAAAGTATAGAGCAAATATGGACAAATTCGCAGGTCAAAAACGCGCAGCGCAGCATTTTTATCCCCCCATTGATCCGTTTAACCAGCAGATCATGCCAACTGGGGACGGCCACCAAATTTATGTGGAAGAGTGCGGCAACCCCGATGGGATCCCTGTAGTGGTTCTCCATGGTGGCCCAGGTGGAGGATGTAGTCCCGTGATGCGGCGCTATTTTGATCCAAAAAAATACCGAATCGTTTTGTTTGACCAAAGAGGTTGTGGGCGGTCGCGTCCATTAGCAAGCGTCAAAAATAATACAACCTGGAATTTGGTGAGTGATATCGAAAGAATCCGAAAGGATCTATCGATCGAAACTTGGGCCGTCTTCGGTGGCAGCTGGGGCGCAACGCTTGCATTGCTTTATGCCCAAACCCATCCCAATCAAGTCTCCCATATCGTACTTCGCGGTGTGTTTTTGATGACCCAGCGGGAATTGGGTTGGTTTTATGGTGGCGGTGCTGGGCAATTCTGGCCAGATGCATGGGCTCGCTTTGTCGAAAAAATCCCAGAAGACGAACGCGGTAATCTAATTAAAGCCTATCACAGACGGCTCTTTAGCGGCGATTTGCGCACGGAAATGCAATATGGACGGATTTGGTCGGCGTGGGAAAATGCACTGGCCTCTATTTATTCCAACGGCAACGGCGGCGAACCGGCCGGCGAATATTCTCGCACCTTTGCTCGCCTTGAAAATCACTATTTCATCCACAAAGGGTTTTTGGAAAAAGACGGTCATATCCTGCAGAACATGGACCGCATCGCCCATATTCCAGGATTCATTGTGCAGGGACGTTACGACATGATTTGTCCCCCACAAAGTGCTTGGGATTTATCGAAAGCTTGGCCACAATCTGATCTGAGGCTGATCCGTCAGGCTGGGCATGCAATGTCAGAGCCTGGCGTCAGCGCAGAACTTGTCAAAATTATGGACCAAATTGCTGAAAGCTAAATTTAATTCACACCTCGATTTAAAGGTGTACAACTCTACAGGAGACGACATGAGCAACCAGAATGATTCTGTCTTGGATTTTTTGCTAACACGACGATCCCGTCCGGCAAAAACACTGACGAAACCCGCGCCAGACAAAGAAACGCTAATTACCATATTGTCTGCAGCCGCGCGTACACCAGATCATGGGAAATTAGAACCATGGCGATTTATTGTCTTGGGACAGGACGCTTTGATATCTCTAAGCCGAGTTGCTGAAAAAAGAGCACGCGCCTTGAACTACGACGAGGCAGGCGTGACAAAAGCATGTAAACCATTTTTAGATGGGCCTCTCGCAGTCGCGGTGATCGAAGTCCAAAAACCATCTGAAAAAATACCAGCAATAGAACAGACATATTCTGCGGGGGCTGCATGCCTTGCCTTATTAAACGCGGCACTTGCCATGGGATGGGGCGCAAATTGGCTATCCGGTTGGGTTTCGCATGACAAAGCTTTTGTAACCTCTGCGCTTGATTTAGAGGATAATGAACGCGTTGCTGGCTTTATTTACATCGGCACTGAAACCTCAAAGCCGCCTGAAAGGCCAAGGCCTGATTTAAACGAAATTATTTCTTGGCGTTAAATGTTCGAAACTATGTTTGGGTATCTTCCGGCAAGGAATTTATGCGATTGAAAAAATCAATGTCGCGCATGGTCACAACACCCGAAATAATTATGCCACAAGTAATCGCCCAGAAAAAAAACGTGACAAAGGTGGTAATCCACGCTTTCTTTCTCAGATTGTGCACCTCTGGAGACCCAGCATGGGTTCCCAGCATAACTTCGCCTCGGTCGCCTTGAGTTTCTAGCCGGATCGGGATGGCGATGAAAAACACTATAAACCAAATGACGGCAAAGAGGACCAAAGCAGAGGTAATTGACATCTGCTCTACACCTGTTCCAATTCCAGAAGTGTGCCTGTGAAGTCCTTTGGATGAAGAAACAACACAGGTTTTCCGTGCGCACCGATTTTCGGTTCTCCAGCTCCAAGGACGCGCGCCCCTGTTGATTTCAAATGATCGCGTGCTTCAAAAATGTCGTCGACTTCGTAACAGATATGATGAATGCCCCCTGATGGATTCTTTTCCAGAAACCCAGCAATCGGACTCTTATCACCAAAGGGGTAAAGCAATTCGATTTTTGTGTTTTCCAGCTCTATAAAAATCACTGTGACACCGTGCTCAGGTTCGTCCTGCGATGCACCGACTTTGGCCCCAAGCGCATTGCGATACTGATCGGCCGCCTGTTCAAGATCGGGCACGGCGATGGCTACATGGTTTAAACGTCCGATCATGGAAATCTCCTTTGTCTGTTTTTGCCTTATGACGGTGCGCGCCAGATTTGACAAGCCGCAGTGCAAAAGATTGCGCCTATTGATGTACCGTTATAGCTCATGTTGCAGCATTTAAAGACAGTCGAGGGAGATCAAATAAAAAATATGAATGCGCTAAAACCTGTGACCTCCAACGTAGGATCAAAACCCGTTTTTAGGTAAAGCAATATTAATCAGCGAAGACAGTAAGTAGGTTTGTGATGCTAAGCGACGCTTTTGCTTGCACAGTGGGCTAAGGTTGCATCATGCAGATGCACTGGTAACTGCCCTTGGGCATCTCAAGCTTTATCGGCCCAATATGTCATCACAGAAGAACTACCAAATGGTCGGCTTAGATTTCAACGCGGATTTAACACTATTACAACGCTGGTCGACGTGGTTTTTGGGACAGTGATGACTGGATCCCGCACCATCTTTTTCTTAAGGCCTGGGAGCGTAGATTCTTTCCAAATCCTTTATCAGCCTGTCGGAGCTTCGGCTTGAAATGCCAAGTCACATACCGGCCTTTTTAGACACACATGAAATTGTGAAGTTAAATCTAGCAATCTATGCGAAGGAGCTGCTAAAAATCTTGCGATCTCTAAATGAAAATGCACGACCTTTAGATAAAAAATATGTGAGCCAATTCCTAAAAAGCGTTTGTTCCAATGCAGGTGACAAAGAAAAGCGAAGCACACTGGAACGGGACGAAGAACCTTAACTTTTAGCACATCTGAAATCACGCTTTTTAACAAAATGCGCAATTTAAAGGGTCAGATCTGATGCCACCCTAACCAATCCAGTCAGATTGCCAAGCCGTTCCTTTTGCTGACCAGACTGATCAAAATTCTTTGGGGAAAGCCAAAAATCATATGCCTCTTTTAGGGCAGGCCATTCTTTGTCGATAATCGCAAACCATGCGGTATCTCGATTACGCCCTTTGACAACAGTTGCCTGCCGAAAAATTCCTTCATAACTGAACCCAAGTCTTTGTGCCGCACGACGAGACGACGTATTAAGTGCGTTACATTTCCATTCATAACGGCGGTACCCGGCTTCAAATGTCCAGCGCATCAAAAGAAACATCGCCTCTGTGGCCGCCGTTGTTTGTTGCAGCGCCGGCGAAAATGAGATGTACCCAACTTCTATACTACCCGCGCTTGGTTGAATGCGCAAAAAACTTGCGAGGCCCTCCCATTTTCCAGAGGTAAGATTCCTTATGGCATAAAATAACGGCTCGTCTGCATTGGTCATTTCACTGACCCAGCGGTAAAACTGGGCAGAGGATGTAAAAGGACCACTTGGCATATAATCCCAAACATCATCATGTCCTTGAAATGCTTGGAAAAGATCCGCCGCATGTTTTTGTGCGCAAAGTAATTCCAGCTTAACATATTGCCCATTTATCTTTTGAGGACCGGGACGTTCAGGCGGTGTCCAACCTTCCACCCTTTCTCCAAGAGGCCTTTGCACCATATCGAAACCCCCTAACAGATAAGAAAATAAGGATCAAATAGAGCCTATGCTAAAGAGACGACGTAAGAAAGCCCTCTGTGCAGCGAAATCAGACCGCAGGGTCAGTTCTGCGAAATTACCCTTAGGTTCAATTCCATAAGTTGGTCAGAAATTGGTTCGCTTGGTGCGTCCATCATCAGATCTTCCGCGCGTTGGTTCATTGGGAACATTATAACTTCACGAATATTAGCTTCGTTTGCTAAAAGCATAACGATTCGGTCAATACCTGCGGCGCAGCCTCCATGGGGTGGCGCACCATATTGAAAGGCATTGACCATACCACCGAAACGTTTGCGCACCTCATCCGCGCCATATCCAGCAATTTCGAACGCTTTGAACATAATCTCTGGCCTATGATTTCGGATCGCGCCAGAGACAAGCTCATATCCGTTACAAGCTAAATCATATTGATAACCCGTGACCAGAAGTGGGTCCCTGTTCAACGCGTCAAGACCGCCTTGTGGCATGGAAAACGGGTTATGTTCAAAATCAATCTTACCGGTTTCTTCGTCACGCTCATAAATCGGGAAGTCCACGATCCAAGCAAAGGCGAAACGATCCCTATCAGTCAGTTTCAATTCCTCTCCAATCACGGTACGCGCACGCCCTGCGACAGCTTCAAAAGCTTTGGGTTTGCCACCAAGAAAAAACGCCGCATCGCCAACGCCGAGGCCAAGCTGCTCACGAAGGGCCTCCGTGCGCTCTGGTCCAATGTTTTTTGCAAGTGGACCTGCCGCCTCCATACCCTCTACGCCATCCCGCCAAAAGATATACCCCATTCCGGGCAAGCCTTCTTTTTGTGCAAAAGCGTTCATGCGGTCACAGAATTTACGGCTACCTCCACTAGGTGCCGGAATTGCGCGAATTTCATTACCCTTTTGTTCTAATAATTTGGCAAATATTGCAAACCCAGATCCTCGGAAATGATCGCTGACCGTCTGCATTTTGATTGGATTGCGAAGATCTGGTTTGTCTGTCCCGTACCACTGAACTGCATCACGATAGGAAATCTGTGGCCAATCAATGTCGACTTTGCGCCCACCGCCAAATTCTTCGAAAATGCCTGCAAGAACTGGCTGAATTGCATCAAACACGTCTTGCTGCGTAACAAAAGACATTTCCATGTCCAATTGGTAAAAATCCGTCGGAGATCGATCCGCACGTGGGTCTTCGTCCCGAAAACACGGCGCAATCTGGAAGTAACGGTCAAACCCTGACACCATAATCAACTGTTTAAATTGCTGAGGTGCCTGGGGTAGGGCATAGAATTTACCTGGATGAAGCCGGCTTGGCACCAGAAAATCCCGCGCACCTTCAGGGCTTGAAGCTGTAATGATCGGGGTCTGATATTCTCGAAAGTTCTGATCCCACATGCGGCGACGAATAGAGGCCACTACGTCAGAACGAAGCTTCATATTAGACTGAAGCTTTTCCCGACGTAAATCAAGATAACGATATTTAAGGCGCGTTTCTTCTGGGTATTCCTGATCACCAAAGACCATCAGAGGTAATTCTTCGGCTTTGCCCAGAATTTCAATATCTTGGATAAACACCTCAACTTCACCAGTTGGTAATTTGGGGTTCACAAGGCTTTTATCACGAGCAAGCACTTTGCCGTCAATGCGAATACACCATTCACTGCGCAGCGTTTCAATGACATCAAAAACTGGACTGTCATTATCCGCAATAACCTGCGTCATTCCAAAATGGTCCCTCAGGTCAATAAAAAGAACGCCACCATGATCGCGTACACGATGTACCCAACCTGACAAACGAACGGTACTGCCAACGTTTGACTTACTCAGTTCAACACAAGTGTGCGTACGATAGGCATGCATCTGACGCTCCTTCACTCTCTGGGCCAATAACTGTGCCGATACACAAGGTTGTGTCCATGATGTCAAGAGCGAGACGGCCCAATCTGTCAGCATTCCCCAAAAGAGTTTAGAGTTTTCGCGCGTTCTGCATGCTTTGTGACTGCTCGGCCCTTGCACCTTTTCACCGCTTGATTATAAGGCAGAAGATGTGCGCACAATACGGCTCCACCGTCGCGCAGGTGCTGACACTGCAAAGGTTTTTTGATGCCTAAGAGAAGCGACATCTCCTCCATCATGATCATCGGTGCAGGCCCAATTATTATTGGTCAGGCATGCGAATTTGATTACTCTGGCGCTCAGGCGTGCAAAGCGCTTAGGGAGGAAGGATATCGCGTCATTCTGGTGAATTCCAATCCGGCGACGATCATGACCGATCCTGAACTTGCGGATGCCACTTACATTGAACCAATTACGCCCGAGATTGTTGCTAAAATCATTGAAAAAGAACGTCCTGATGCGCTTTTGCCTACAATGGGTGGTCAGACAGGATTGAATACCTCTTTAGCGCTCAAAGAAATGGGTATCTTAAAAAAATTTGGGGTGGAGATGATCGGCGCCAAACCTGATGCCATCGAGATGGCCGAGGATCGCAAACTGTTTCGCGAAGCTATGGACCGCATCGGGCTTGAAAATCCCAAAGCAACTATCATAACGGCGCCAAAGCTCCCGAACGGTTCTGCTAATCTTGTTGAAGGGGTCAGATTAGCGATTGAGGCACTTCCGGATATTGGCCTTCCAGCCATTATTCGGCCTGCCTTTACCCTTGGGGGGACCGGTGGCGGGGTTGCCTATAACCGCGAAGATTACGAACATTACTGTCGTACTGGCATAGATGCGTCTCCAGTAAATCAAATTTTAGTTGATGAAAGCCTTTTGGGCTGGAAAGAATTTGAAATGGAGGTCGTACGCGACAAATCGGACAATGCGATTATCGTCTGCTCCATTGAAAACGTGGACCCCATGGGCGTGCACACAGGGGATTCAATTACAGTTGCCCCTGCTCTGACTTTGACGGATAAAGAATACCAGATGATGCGCAATGGATCGATTTCTGTGTTGCGCGAAATCGGGGTTGAAACGGGTGGCTCCAACGTTCAGTGGGCAGTAAACCCCAAAGACGGTCGTATGGTTGTGATCGAAATGAACCCAAGAGTATCTCGTTCTTCTGCTCTGGCCTCGAAGGCGACGGGTTTTCCGATTGCAAAAATTGCAGCAAAACTGGCAGTTGGCTACACATTGGATGAACTTGACAACGACATCACCAAAGTCACTCCAGCAAGCTTTGAGCCCACGGTTGATTATATCGTCACCAAAATTCCCCGCTTTGCTTTTGAAAAATTCCCGGGCGCAGAAGCCAACCTCACAACAGCAATGAAATCCGTTGGGGAGGCGATGTCCATCGGGCGCACTATCCACGAGTCTATGCAAAAGGCGCTGGCCTCTATGGAAACGGGACTGACAGGATTTGATGAAGTAATTATCGAAGGAGTACCAGACAAAGCATCCGTAATAAAAGCGATCAGCCAGAAAACACCAGATCGTTTGCGTACAATCGCGCAGGCCATGCGCCATGGATTAAGCAATGATGAAATTAATTCGGTCACAATGTTTGACCCATGGTTTCTCTCACGTATCCGCGAAATCATCGATGCGGAAGAAGAGGTGCGCGAAAATGGCCTGCCGTCTGATACCAAAAAAATGCGCAAGCTTAAAATGCTTGGGTTTACCGATGCCCGCCTTGGCAAGCTTACGGGCATGCGAGAAGCCGATATCAGGAACGCGCGTCAGAACCTTGGTGTCACTGCTGTCTTTAAACGCATCGACACCTGCGCGGCAGAGTTCGAAGCGCAAACGCCCTATATGTATTCCACTTACGAAAGCCCGATGATGGGCGATATAGAATGCGAAGCCTGGCCGAGCAAAGAGAACAAGATCATTATTCTTGGCGGAGGGCCAAACCGCATCGGTCAAGGGATTGAGTTTGACTATTGCTGCTGTCACGCCTGCTTTGCTCTGACGAAAGCCGGTTATGAAACCATCATGATCAACTGTAATCCGGAAACAGTCTCTACAGATTACGACACATCGGATCGTCTTTATTTCGAACCTTTGACCTTTGAGCATGTCATGGAAATTCTGCGGGTCGAACAAGAAAACGGAACTCTGCATGGGGTGATCGTTCAATTCGGAGGACAAACACCGCTCAAACTAGCCAACGCGCTGGAAGAAGCGGGTATTCCGATTCTCGGTACAACACCCGATGCCATTGATTTGGCCGAAGATCGCGAAAGGTTTAAGGCCCTAGTCAACAAGCTTGGTCTGAAACAACCCAGAAACAGCATCGCAAACACCGATAAAGAGGCTTTACAAATTGCTGAAGAGATCGGATTTCCAATGGTGATCCGACCCTCCTACGTCTTGGGTGGTCGAGGGATGGAAATTGTGCGCGATATGACCCAGCTGCAGCGCTACATCAAAGAGGCAGTGGTTGTATCCGGCGATAGCCCTGTTTTGCTTGACGGCTATCTTTCTGGGGCTGTGGAATGCGATGTCGACGCGCTTTCGGACGGAAAAGAAGTACATGTTGCAGGCATCATGCAGCATATAGAAGAAGCTGGCGTGCATTCAGGCGACAGTGCCTGCTCACTTCCGCCCTATTCACTCAGTGATAAAATCGTCGGAGAGCTAAAAAAACAAACCCGCGATCTTGCGCTTGCCTTGAACGTGGTTGGGTTCATGAATGTGCAATTTGCTATCAAGGACGAGGAAATTTACCTTATTGAGGTAAACCCTAGAGCCAGCCGCACGGTGCCATTTGTGGCCAAAGCCACGGATAGCGCGATCGCGTCTATAGCGGCGCGTTTGATGGCAGGAGAACCTTTGTCAAAGTTTCCTTTACGCGAACCTTATAAAGATGCCTCGTATGATGAGGTGATCCCAATCGGGGATCCAATGATGCTTGCTGATCCTGATATGCCTTGGTTCAGTGTGAAAGAGGCGGTGATGCCTTTTGCCCGTTTTCCTGGAGTCGATACTATCCTTGGACCAGAAATGCGATCCACTGGAGAAGTAATGGGATGGGACCGCAGCTTTGCCCGCGCGTTTTTAAAAGCGCAAATGGGAGCAGGTATGGACCTGCCTAATCCAACCCAAGATGCAGTCGGTAAAGTGTTTTTTTCAATCAAAGATGACGATAAAACCCCACAATTGGTGGAAACGGCACAGATACTTTTGAGCCTCGGCTTTGAAATTGTGGCAACGCGCGGCACAGCGGGTTTTCTGGAGACCCACGAGATCACTTGTGAGGTCACAAACAAAATGTACGAGGGCCGTCCAAACATCTATGACATGCTTAAGAACAGCGAAATTTCACTTGTCATGAACACGACTGAAGGCGTCCAAGCCGTTGAAGATAGCCGAGAAATCCGTTCTGTCGCGCTGTTTGACAAAATCCCTTACTACACGACAGCAGCAGCAGCACATGCAGCCGCGCGCGCTATGAAAGCGCGTAACGAAGGCGATCTTGTAGTCAAAGCATTGCAGGGTTAATTGCTCGGCAAAGTGTCCTTGATGGAGGCGCGTTGCTTAAGGCCCTCATGCCACTTCGCAAGCGCGGGCCGCCCCTCACGCCACGCCAAAGAATCATGACGAAAATCGAGATATCCAAGCGCACAGATGATAGAAAGTTGACCAAAATTCAATGGCCCCTGCATCGCAACAAAACCGTTTGCTTCCAAGGAATCTAAGGCGTGGGTAACTTTGGCCCATTGCGCATCAACCCATTTTTTTGATCTTTCCTCTTCGTTTCGTAACCGGCTTTCATAAACCATGAGCACTGCAGATTCCATGATACCATCTGCCAAAGCTTCGAGCGTCAGAATATCCCAAATCCAATCTTCTGGATAAAGCACCCCACCAGAGAGATCATCAAGATATCTACAAATCACACGGCTATCAAAAAGCGCCCGACCATCGTCCAAAAGCAACGTTGGAATTTTACCCAAAGGATTAGCCGCACGCACCTCAGGATCCGTTGCAAGCGCAGTGGTTTTTACAGGTACATGTTCCACCTGATCGCACAACCCCGCTTCATGTACCATCACACGCACCTTGCGCACAAAAGGGGAAGCAGGGGAAAAGATAAGTTTCATATTAGGTCCTCTTAAAACATCAAAATTACACAGAAAGTACCGGGCTCAATTGGTTTTGAACAGACTCAAAACGACCTCGTTGCGAGGTTAGAAAGCATAGCACGCTGTTAACTGATATCACTTTACAAAGCCAATCAAACTTCTCGCGTATACCTAGCCAAAAGCGCTTTGTCAGATCCCAATGCATGTCGTTCAATGTGATCGACTGCACTCAACCGTTCAGCGTCAGGTTTGTTGTGGTTTAGCTTCCAATTGCTTCACACGTCGCTCATCTAGGCTTTGGATAATAATACTATAATCTTTGGGATTGAACCCTATAGATTGGGAATGTCGGGAATGGTGCTTATTTTGACGACCAGACAGTCTCTTGCTATATCCTGAATCAAACCCCGATAAACTTTTTAAGAAACGAGGGTCGGTTTATCTCCATGTTTCCATCTGGGATATTTTTGCATGACGTTAAGAAAAAGCTCTGACCTAATAAGGCTCTCTAACCAGCGATAAAGACGCAGCCAATCCTGTGAATCAAACCAAGCTTTATCGATAAACGCAAACTGACGCACAAAGGGAAAGGTTGCTACATCAGCAAGCCGTGGCTTATCAGAGAAAAGATATCCTTGATCTAGCAATCTGTCGAATTTTCCAAGAAACTCTGTCGCCGCGACAACGTATTCGTCTTTATCAGCCTCGGGGTAACGGCTCGCATATTTTATTCGATCAAGCGCAGTTTTAAAGGGACCATCGATTTGTTTAATCAATGCATAGCCGGCTTCCGGCATATCAAGCCATTCCTCTGGATCAGACTGCTCAAGCGCCCAGCGCATCACGTCTAAGCTTTCGTCCAACACCTGATCCGTTAAAACGAGAGTAGGCACAGTGCCCGAGGGAGACGCTTCTAAAAACTCCTGTACCTTATCGCGCAAGACCACTTCGCGCAACTCGTATTGGACCCCACTATAGACAAGGGCCATGCGCGCGCGGATCGCATAGGGACATCTTCGAAAACTGTACAAGATAGGAAGTATTATATTAGCCAATTAACTGTGTCCCTCTCCAGCCAGTGATCTGAGCGGAAACAATGGTGCTTTCTTTTTGCGGTTGATCAAAGATTACTTCACTAAACTGTTCTGTACGCCCCATCTTAGAGTTTTCCATTAGGATATCATGAGATCTGCCAACTTGGGCTTTGAGGTGTTTTGTCACCTGTGCCTTACCGACGTTGCGGAGCATTGCTGCGCGTGACTTGATCTCTTGGCCTGCAACCTGAGGCATCCGTGCTGCAGGGGTGCCTTCGCGAGGTGAATACGGAAAAACATGCAACCACGTCAGATCGCACTCTTTTACCATTTTCAAAGAGTTTTCAAAATGCGCCTCTGTTTCTGTCGGAAAGCCTGCAATGATATCTGCGCCAAAAGTCATTTCAGGACGTAACGCGCGCACCTTTTCACAAAAGGAAATCACATCTTCGCGTGCATGACGCCGTTTCATCCGCTTTAGGATAAGATTATCACCGTGTTGCAAGCTTAAATGCAGATGAGGCATCAATCGCTTCTCTATGGCCATGGCTTCAATCAGGGATTCATCAGCCTCGACACTGTCAATACTACTGATGCGCAACCTTGGTAGATCAGGCACAAGGCGCAGGATGCGCATCACCAGATCCCCAAACCGTGGTGTCCCCGGCAAATCCGATCCCCAAGAGGTCAGATCAACACCTGTCAGCACAACTTCATTAAAGCCCCGCGTGACGAGACGTTTGATCTGTTCCACCACGACACCTGCAGCGACCGAGCGCGAATTGCCCCGCCCAAAAGGAATAATACAGAATGTACAACGATGATCACAGCCGTTTTGCACCTGCACATAGGCACGGCTACGCGTACCAAAACCATCAATTAAATGCCCTGCAGTTTCCTCAACAGACATAATGTTATCCACCTGCACCTTTTCATGGCTACCAATAAAATCAGGTGAAAGTTTCCGCCAAGAGGAGAGCTCCATCTTTTCCCGATTACCTAAAACAGTGGTCACTTCAGGCATTTCTGCAAAACTTTCTGGATCAATTTGAGCAGCGCAGCCTGTAACGATTATCTGCGCCTTGGGATGATCACGCCGCAGCCGGCGAATTTCCTGACGGGATTTACGCACGGCTTCGCCGGTGACTGCACAGGTGTTGACCACATGGGTATTCTTTACGCCGGCCTCGGTTGCGAGCTCCGTCATTGCAGCGCTTTCATAGGCATTCAATCGACAACCAAGCGTGGTGAAACGGGGCGCACCACTCATCGCGCACTCTCTAAATAATCTGTGGTGAAGTTGCCGGAAAAGACATGCATTGTAGGTCCAGTCAGCCAAACGCCATCATCACGCCATTCGACCTGCAGAGCGCCCCCATCAAGTTCAATGCGTGCCGATTTACCAGTTAATCCACGCCGTGCTGCCGCGACAAGCGCCGCACAAGAAGACGACCCAGACGCAAGCGTTATACCAACACCTCTTTCCCAAACCCGCATGCGCAAATGATTTTCACCGAGTAACGCCGCAAATTGCACATTTGTACGTTCCGGGAAAAGAGGGTGATGTTCGATTAGGGCACCCCTGTGTTTAAGATCTACTGCCTCTGCATCCTCAACAAAAAAGGTACAATGGGGATTGCCCATGTTCGTTGCAACCGGGTCCCCTTCAATGGGAAGCGACAGAGTATCAATGGGGTCAGATAGCGGAATGTCCTGCCAGTCAACACCTGGGAATCCCATATTTACGGATGTCAGCATTCCCCCCATATCCCGTGCAGCTAAAGTGCCATGGTCAGTGGTAAGAGATACATCACTCTGGCCCGTTTGACTCATCAAATAGCGTGCGATGCAGCGGGTTGCATTGCCACATGCGGATGAAACTGATCCATCTGCATTATAGAATTCCAGAAACGCATCCTCGGCCCCATTGCGGATTACAGCCAACTGATCAAATCCGACACCACGGTGACGGTCGGCTATGTTGCGAACCAAAGAATTAGAAAGGGATATATCCCTGTAGCGCGCGTCCAGAACAACAAAATCATTACCTAACCCATGCATTTTCATAAAAGGCAGATTTATATTGGATTGATCACTCATAGAGGGCATATATCCTTGTTCACAAAGGGAATCCAGATGGAGTACAATTTTCTTTGGTTTTGGGGTTGACCATTTGCTCATCCGTTTCTAGATAACCCGCTTAGTGGGCCGTTAGCTCAGTTGGTAGAGCAACTGACTTTTAATCAGTGGGTCGCAGGTTCGAACCCTGCACGGCTCACCACTAAAATCAATGACTTAGCGGAAATCACGCTGAGCCTTTTGTTTTTTAAGCCAGACAACGAGCCAGACAAATTGCGGTGAGGTTTCGCGAGTATATCGCAATTTTGCTCATTTCTTTGGGTGCAATTTTCCTCACGCGCGTGCGACGCTATCTCACGTGGCCATCTCACGTGTTTAAACAACTGGTACAAAGGCTCTCAGCAAAACATATTTTTAATTAGGTTAAGTAGCTGGATAAAAACCATTTTAAGCCCGGTATGACAAACGAATTTCCGTGCACGCGCAGTGAGGCGTGTCCAATGGGTAATCATCCATACAAATCTGGATAAAAAAAACGTAACTTTAACTTTTTGTTGCTTGGTAAAAATATGCCAACTAGGCTGACTCAACTAACGACGAGGCCGACCTCAATTAGCCGATCTATGGTTCTTGCGACTTGCCCCTGATCTTTGCCAATCGCGTCGCACTCTTCGCCGACATATCATCGCAGCGTTTGCGCCTCAGTTATGGGGCGGGCAGACGAGAGACACCCATATCCCAGACCGCCATGAGCGGGAGGGTTAAGCCCAGAAAACCGTTCATCCATCACATCGCTAGCAGGCTGGAACCGCGTATCACAGGACACCCGAACGCGCCCGCTGGTTGAGCCATTATCGAAGGCGGCGTGAGCGGTGAACATCCCAAAAACTAGACAATCAGATAACTAAAAATTCTTATACAAAACAAGAAGTTATCGAGATCGTTTTTGAAGCATTTAATTCGGCAAAAACAAT
>CAJXHI010000025.1 GCA_913051655.1 uncultured Alphaproteobacteria bacterium | reverse complement strand
TCTTTGATCAATTTTCAAACATGTGCCTTGCTAATTGTTTTGAACCCATGCACGCTGCCAATAAGCTTCTAGAACGAGACTTTTACACTGGCGTTTTCTAAGCCTCAACGGTGACTCGGTCGCCTCTTCAAGAGGACTTCCGATTTTGCCGCACGCAGCGCTTGGCTCCAAAGATCCCTGCGATTTTCTTTTTGTAGTCGCAAGTTATGATTTCCAAAAACATGATACCACAGATTGTCGGCGGCGTCTGAGCCAAAGTACGAAATCATGCAAAGTCATGGTGGGCCTTGACGGGGCCGCGGCTTATGGCCTCTGCTGGGCTGCTATGTGGACGGCGTGCGACGCTTAATTGGTAAACCTTGGATAATTTTTCGGGACGGTTCCTGAACATCGACACTATGCGCAATCGCGTGGTATCAGATAAAAACCGTATCTCATGTGCTGGCGAAATTTCGTCCTTCGATCGGACAGGGTAAATGATAGTGGATCATTTGGGAAGTGCCGTCGCGCTGGATGTGGATGCAATGCTATTGCGCGATGATCCCGTCGCGCTTCATAACCGTGGCAGGTCCCATACTGCAACAAGTCCGGTACAAAAGGCCATTGCGGCCATGCAAAGCAATATCGAACAACCGCTTTCACCTAGCGCTTTGTAAAAAATTGGCGCCTGTCCTCCAAAAACGCTTTTACGCCGCTTCAAGGTGGCTTTTGATGCCACGCCAGTAAAGGTCAACCGACATATTCGCCTGACAAACGCCTGCAAACTTGTGGAAAGTTCGTCGTGCAGTATTTCTGAGATTGCTTTGTGATCGAGATATGAAAGCGCCGCAGCCCTTAGCCGCGCCGTTAAAGTACGCTTTGACGTTTCGCCACGTGAAATGTCAAATAACTATCGCTCTGCGCGATAACCTGTCGCAACAACAAATTTTTCAGAGCTATCAGTGCGACTTGCCGGAGGTTTCAGATGGGACACTTTTCGAAAGCATTGCTTCAGAATCTTCTGAAGATCCCCTTCTGCTCCACCAGCGAGGACTTTGGCAACAAACGTACCACCATCTTCAAGCACGTCAAAAGCAAAATAGGCCGCCGCCTCACAAAGCGCGATAATTCGCAAGTGATCAGTTTGTTTATGCCCCGAACTGGCAGCGGCCATATCGGACATCACAACATCTGCGGTACCATTAAGCCAGTGTTTAACTCTGTCGTATGAATCGTCCTCTAGGAAATCGAGCTGATAGATGTCTGCGCCCGGTATTGGTTCAATCTGTTGCAGATCAAGGCCGATCACGCGTCCAACGGCCTTACCCTGTGTCTCACCAAGCGCATTTGTGCGTTTTACTGCCACTTGACACCAGCCCCCAGGTGCACAGCCCAAATCTACAACTCGCGCGCCGGGCAGAAGAAAACGGTATTTGTCATCCAATTCAATTATTTTAAAGGCGGCCCGTCCTCTATACCCTTCGGCCCTGGCTCGTTTCACATAAGGGTCGTTCAGCTGCCGTTCCAGCCAGCGTACCTGTGCAACGGTTTTTCCTTTCGCTTTCTTCACTTTGACTTTGAGATCACGCCGTCCTCTGCCAGACGTGTTTTGCGATTTATTGGCCATCAATAGGGCACGTCTTCAAGAACACCATCGGCGCACATCTGAGCGTATAACAATCCCTCACGCAGACCACGATCTGCCACAGACAACTGATCCGTAGGCCAAGAACGCAAGAGCGCTTGCAAGATCGCTGCGCCCGACATAATCAAGGCTTGCCTGTCATGTCCAATTCTGGGATCATTACGTCGCCCGTCGGGACCGAGAGACAGGTAATTGGTGACGACGTAATCTATTTCATCCGAGCTCATCCGCAGCCCGTCCACCTTTGTTCGGTCGTAGCGTCGCAGACCCAAATGGCTTGCTGCAACTGTTGTTACAGTGCCGGAGGTGCCGATAATCTGAAATCCTTCGCGTTTCTGAACATCCTTGTAAGGCGCGAAATCTGAGAGTTTGTCTTCAAAAAAGCAGCTCATCAACGCGTAACGTGCAGAGTCATTGCTTACGTCTCCGAAAGCGTCGCGCAATGTGGCAACACCTAGTGGCACACTAATCCAATCTACCACTTTTGCAGTTTGAAACGGGCTGTCTGCAGTATGAAATCCCGCGTGCAAACGCATTAAGGATTTCGGTCGCTCACGGGGTGGCACATCAGAGATATCAATCCATACCAATTCCGTTGATCCCCCGCCAATGTCAATCACCAAAAGCTGTTCTGTTCTGTTCGAAACAAGAGGTGCGCACGAAATGACCGCAAGGCGCGCTTCTTCTTCCGCTTCAATAATCTCAAGGCCCAACCCCGTTTCCCGAAGCACGCGCGCACAAAACTCTGCCGAATTATAGGCACGCCGGCAGGCTTCGGTCGCCACCAGCCGCATGCGGGTGACATTATGCCGCTTCAGTTTCTGATGACAAACCTTTAGCGCTTGGATGGTGCGATTCATTGAGGTGTGACTCAACTTTCCGGTTTTCTCTAGTCCGACGCCGAGTTGCACTGATTTTGAAAAACTGTCGACCACATGAAATTGATTTCCTTTGGGCTGAGCAATCAGCATGCGGCAGCTGTTTGTCCCTAAATCCAACGCCGCATACAGCGCGTTTGGATTAGGAGGTATCAAGGCCGCGCTATCGACCACTTTGGGAAAGACGCTGGCTGGTTTAGGACGCTTGGGCGCCATGTTTTACGCCCTCCAATCAAAATGCTTCGTTTCACGTTATGCTCGATACTGATAGGTCGCAAGGGAAGACTTAAAATATTTTTCGCAAGCCTCATCAAAAATTGCCTGATCTGCGTCTATCTAAAAGATTCCGTAATCACGCTGAGTATTTTGACGTATACTCGGTCGCAAAGCTCGGGAATATTCGCACTAAGGTCGCTCAAGACCGCACATTTGTCGATATTCGACACAAGCGGACTATTTGCCTGCAATAGAAACATCGCAGTATGGCGAGGATTCGGAATATGCCTGAGGTCACTATCGTTTATTGGCGCGATATTCCTGCGCAGGTCATTGTTGGAAAAGGTCGGCGTGGCGCAAAACGTCAGTTGGCAGAGCGCTTTGAACAAGCAATTGATATGGCAGCAATGCGGGCGGGTATGGCTGGTACGGATGATTACCTTACGGAATGGCGCAAAGCTGCATCCTACACGGTAGTAGGTGACGCAAACATGGTCGCGGAACAGGAAGCCACTCGGCTCGAAACAGAATATGACAAAGCCCGAATCTTAAAGCTTATTGAAAACCACGGTCATACGCAAAGCTGACGCAGCGCTACGGGAGACGGCTCATGGCACTTTTGAGTTTTAAAAGAAAACCGACTGAAATGGCTGAAACCTCCGCAGAGCTTGAGCAGTTTTTGCAAGGCTATTCCATTGAGGTCATGCCTCGCACAGCAGGGAAAATTGAACGTTTTCAGAATATTTTGCCAAAGGAAACCCGTGTTTATATTGCACATATCGAAGGCACCCCAATTGAGAATATGGTGGAAACTGCATCCCGTCTGGCCAGCGAAGGCTACACAGTAATGCCTCATTTCCCCGCACGCATCATTAAAGACAAAGCAACTCTCGAAAACTGGATCGATATGTATCAGGGCGAAGCAGATGTTAAGCAAGCTTTACTTTTGGCCGGCGGTGTAACGGCGCCTCATGGGGTCTTTGAAAACTCAATGCAACTTTTGGAAACAGAATTATTTGACGCTAAAGGGTTTGATCACCTTCACGTTGCCGGACACCCTGAGGGCAACAAAGATATCGACCCGGACGGGTCGCTCAAAAAGGTTGACGCAGCCTTGTCTTGGAAACAGCAGTTTTCAGAACGCACTGACGCAAAAATGGCTTTGACCACGCAATTTGCTTTTGATGCGCGTCCAATTATTGACTGGGTAAATGGATTAAAGGCCTCAGGCATTGATATTCCGGTACATATTGGGATTGCGGGGCCGGCAAAGCTCCAGACATTGATCAAATTTGCAATTGCCTGTGGTGTCGGGCCATCTTTGAAGGTGTTGCAGAAACGCGCGATGGATGTCACCAAACTACTTTTGCCCTATGAGCCAATCGATGTTTTAACCGCACTAGCGATGCATAAGGCAAAAAATTCAGATTTTAACATTGACCAAGTTCACTTCTTCCCGCTGGGCGGGATCAAAACCAATGCCAATTGGGTCACCGATAATGGCGGGCGCGCGGGCGTGCCTGCCGCTTACTCCTAAAGGACCAAAATATGACACGAACTGTTGTAGAGTCTGCGACCCAAACCGCTATAATCGGATTTGAAGAACCTTTCTGCGTCATCGGAGAGCGGATCAACCCCACAGGACGGAAAAAGCTTGCCGCGGAATTAGAGGCGGGCGATTTTTCTACAGTAGAGAGAGACGCACTTGCTCAGGTCGCGGCGGGAGCAAATATCCTCGATATCAATGCAGGTGTTGTCTATAACTCCAATCCCAACCCGAATGAAACCGAACCTCCACTCATGAAACAGATGATTGAGCTGGTGCAAGGTTTGACGGATATTCCAATTTGCATAGATAGTTCGGTTCCAGAGGCACTCGATTTAGGACTACAAACGACCAACGGGCGGCCGCTGTTAAATTCAGTAACAGGCGAAGAAGACCGGCTTGAATTTGTTCTGCCACTCGTCAAAAAATACAACGTACCCGTCGTGGCAATTTCGAATGACGACACGGGTATTTCCGAAGATCCAGAGATACGCTTTGCCGTTGCAAAAAAAATCGTGGAACGCGCTGCAGACTTTGGCATTCCCGCTCATGATATTGTTGTCGATCCATTGGTGATGCCCATCGGAGCAATGGCGTCAGCCGGAAAACAGGTTTTCACTTTGGTGCGCAAGTTGCGAGAGGACCTTGGGGTAAACACCACCTGCGGCGCCTCTAACGTTTCCTTTGGACTGCCAAATCGGCACGGCATTAACAATGCGTTTCTTCCAATGGCAATGGGCGCCGGGATGACCTCTGCGATCATGAACCCAGTTGCCTTACCAGTGACACAAAAAGCTATTCAAGAGAAGAAAGAAAAATGCCTCAACGAGGGGATCATCTTTCCCGAAAGGATGGACGACGAAACCTTTGTCACGCTCTTTGGGCTTGGCTCGACATTGCCGCGTTCTGGAAAAGAAATGGAAGCCATTCGAGCCGCTAATCTTTTGACAAATAACGATCCACATGGTGGCGCTTGGATCCAGTTCAACAAACCTGCGGGCGCAGGTCGTGAAACGGGAGGTCGAGTTAGTCGCCGCGGTGGGCGCCGTCGCAGATAGGACTTTTTCTTTGCGATAACAGAATCTAATGATTTTTGACTTGCCATTTCTCCCTTGCACCCTTTGACCAACACCATTTCGGCTTTAGCGCTGTAGGTCACAAATTATTTTTGTAGCAGAAAGGGGCAGAGGCCACTCCATAATCACCTCACTTTTGGAAGGTGTAAAAGTAGAGGGAAGCGAAGTCGATTCTAAATAACGAAGTAAAACCGAGGATCAACTGGTCGCGATTCGTCAGATCTGGCGCCGTAGCCTAAAAAACTGTTTCATTATAAGCTGGTCTTTCAAGGTATTTTAACATACTTTTCTCCTTTTATTAGCACAGAGAGTAAAAGGAGGTATGTTAAACAAAAAGCGGATTCACGCAGATGAGCCTACTTCAAAAGCATATTTGCCAAAACGATTCTAATTTTTAAAGGTTTAGGTAAATATGCGCTTTTGCGACGTCCGAAAGCCTTCTACCCAAACCTTGATTCCGAAAAAAGAAATATATTTACCGGTGTGTGAGAGGTGCGTTATTTGCGACCGATCGCCAGATTAAACGCGATAACACGTGTATCCGGTTTAGGTGGTTAGATATGAACTACCCGTTCGTAGGCATCCAATACGCTTTCATGCATCATTTCAGAAAGTGTGGGATGAGGAAAAACCGTTTCCATCAAATCCTGTTCAGTCGTTTCAAGGTTCTTACCTATGACATAACCTTGGATCAACTCAGTGACTTCTGCACCCACCATATGCGCTCCAAGAAGCTCTCCGGTCTTTGCTTCAAAAACCGTTTTGATCATACCCTCTGGTTCCCCGAGGGCGATCGCTTTGCCATTTCCAATAAATGGAAAACGGCCGACTTTTACTTCATATCCAGCGGCTTTAGCTTTCTCTTCTGTATACCCAACCGATGCCACCTGCGGATTACAATAAGTGCAGCCTGCGATGCTTTCAGGTTTTACCGGATGCGGATTACCGCCTGCGATAAGTTCGGCAACCATCACCCCTTCGTGACTAGCTTTATGGGCAAGCCAAGGCTCTCCTGCAATATCTCCTATAGCGTAAATGCCTTTCACCGAAGTGCGGCAATACTCGTCTGTCACTATATGAGAGTTTGAAATTACGATTCCCAACGCCTCTAGCCCAAGATTTTCGACATTTCCAACGATACCAATCGCAGAGATCACTGTATCAAAATCTTGGGTTCTTGTTTTACCGTTTTGTTCGATATGCGCCTTTACTAAACCCTTTTTACGATCAAGCTTTGTGACAGAAGCTTTTTCAAGAATGTTCATTCCTTGCTTGACGAATTGTTTACGCGCAAAAGCGCTGATTTCTTGGTCTTCCACTGGGAGGATACGATCCATAACTTCGACAACTACCGTCTCTGCCCCCAGCGTATTGTAGAAGCTCGCAAATTCTATCCCAATAGCACCAGATCCAATCACCAAAAGCTTTTTCGGCATTCGTTTAGGTTGCAACGCATGTCGATATGTCCAAACCAAATCACCATCTGCCTCAAGACCGGGCAATTCTCGCGCTCGCGCTCCAGTAGCGAGGATAATGTTCTTCGCTTTAAGAGTTTCCTTAACTTTGGCAGTCATAACTTCTATGGTGTCAGAGGCTTGTAACGCCGCCTCTCCGATAAAGGTCGACACTTTGTTTTTCTGCATCAAATAATCAACACCTTGGCTAAGTTGTTTTGCTACCTTGCGCGAGCGAGCTGTGACGGAATGGAGGTCGAAATTGATTTTTTCAGCACTTAAGCCAAACTCCTCCGCGCGTTTTATTAAGTGGAACACTTCGGCAGAACGCAGCATCGCTTTTGTTGGAATACAACCCCAGTTAAGACAAATGCCACCCATGTTTTCTCTTTCAACAATGGCAACATTTAAACCCAGTTGCGCTGCACGAATTGCCGCAACATAACCACCAGGACCAGCACCAATAATAACAAGATCGAAACTGTGCGAAGACATCTCCAACTCCATTTTAAAAAGCAGTTTAATGTTAAACTAATTTTTTCTCAAGTGCAATCCCGCTTTCTTTAAGTTACCTTCAAAAAATTTTTAAGCCTGAATTTACAGCCGCCATTAGTGAGAAATTCACGCTCTGCGTTTATATCGATACGTTTCAATGTACAATTACGATAAGGAAAGCGACCAAATTGGCGGATGTCCTCTCTATGTGCTTTTGCATCATCCAAAGTTGATGAATCCGTTAGTGATAGTCTCTTCAATACTAAGCACATATATCTGGGTTGGTCAGATAGGTTCTCTGAATGTAGCAGCGGAAGGTAAAAAAATTGTCGGACTGGTTCATTAATGCGTAAATCCCAACCCCTTTTAATGGAAGGCTTTGCGGTGGCGACGCCCATTTGTCCACTATAAGATATATTCTTTTGCCCAAGAAACATATTGCGTGGAAACTTGCCAGCTAGAAGGACGTAGGCCTAAGCCAGAATAAGCCAGAACAAAGTTTAATTTAATTTACAGAAAAGCGGTCTCTGATCGTTTTATACAAAATATCATCTGCCTCATAGCATCTCGCTTCACCGACGTCGTCGAGCCAGAATGAGAGAATTTCATAAGGGGAAATACCACTCACCTTTTATACAACTTACACTCCGGTACCGTAATTTGGACATGTTTCTCAGCCAAAATAAAAGTATTGCAAAACCAGAGAGGGCAGATGTTACTTTCGCCTATGTTTCTGCTTCATCTACGGCAATATCGACTGCATAATCTTGCGCAATTTTCAAAGCAACCGGCGAGGCACCCGGCCTTACAGCAGCATAAGTACCTGTGTTTCCCACCGCCACAGAAGCCCGCTGGGTCATCCGATAAAATGCATAAATCGTTAATCCACCAAGCAGACCGCCAATAACGAAGAAAAATCCAGCCGGACCAAAACGATCCATCATCCAGCCAACGACCAAAGGTCCGCTGATTGCGCCTAATCCATTTATAAACAAAAGCCCGCTCGATGCAGATACCATATCTTCGAAGTCCAAAAAATCGTTGGTATGAGCAATTAAGAGAGAATAAAGCGGGTTAGACATTCCACCGATTAAAAACGCTGAACAAAGTAAAATAGGAAAGCTGGACCAACCGAAAATTCCCCAAAGGGCCGCCACCGTGCCCAACAAACTTACTAAGGCAATCAATATACGCCGGTCCATCCGATCAGAAAACCAACCGATGGGATATTGCAGCATCATTGCACCTATATAAAAAGTCGCTACAAACAGCGATATCTGCGCCAATCGCAGTTCCGCCTCAGATCCAAGGACAGCCGCCATACCGAACTGCGAAGAAAATACGCCGCCTAGCAGGAACATTCCCACGCAACCCAACGGAGATGACAAATAAAGTTGGCGCAAACTCATCGGGTTTGTCCGCTCAAACGCTGGCGTCGGTGTGATTGATAAAAGTATTGGTGCAAAGGAAATCGAGACCAGAATGGAGACCACCATAAAAAGCACGTAACCACCAGGATCAGCAATAACCAAAAGCCCCTGCCCCGCAACGATACCCGCCATCTGGATGATCATATAAAGTGATAGTGCCTTACCCCGATTATCATTTGACGCATCATTATTTAACCAGCTTTCCGCAATGATATAAACGCCGCAAAAACAAAATCCGATTATCAACCGGCCAAACACCCAAATAATCGGATGGGCTAGGAGCGGAAAGATGATCAAGACTGCTGAAATAAAAGATCCCAAAGCCGCAAAGACACGGACATGCCCAACCCTTCGAATAAGATCAGGCACAAATCGGCTCGCTACTAAAAACCCAGCAAAATAAGCTGACATAACAATGGACATTTCAAAGGTGCTGAACTGTTCAATATCTCCGCGCACGCCAAGTAATGTGCCATGTAGTCCATTGCCAAGCATCAAAAGAAGCATGCCGAGCAAAAGAGCCCATGAATTTGATAAAACAGCCAGCATCACGGTGTTCCAATAGTTTTAAATTTTTGAATAACGACGACTAAGCGATTGCGCCGCTATGGGGTAGATTCGTCTAAAAAGCTATAAAAAATTACGTCTTTGGAAATAAAAGTGATGCGTCGCCATAAGAAAAGAACCGGTACTTGTTTTTGATTGCATGCGCATAGACTTCTCGGCACTCGTCAAAACCAATTAACGCAGAAACAAGCATCAACAAAGTTGATTTTGGCAGGTGGAAATTGGTCATCAAAGCATCTGTTACTTTGAAGTCGAATCCCGGGTAAATAAATATATCCGTCTCACCTAGCCAAGCTTGCAACTGACCACTTTTTGCAGAAGCTGTTTCAATCAACCTTAGGGTGGTGGTCCCTACTGGAATGATACGGCCACCATTTTTTTGTGTGACGCGTACCTCTTCGGCAACCTCCGGATCAACAACGCCGAACTCAGAATGCATTTTGTGGCTTTTCACATCATTGACTTTAACCGGTAAAAAGGTGCCTGCCCCCACGTGAAGAGTTACGAAACTCATCTCTACACCCTTCGTAGCAAGGGCTTCAAGAACAGGAGGATCGAAATGTAACGACGCTGTGGGGGCAGCAACAGATCCCTCAGACTTTGCAAATATTGTTTGATAATCAGCTGCGTCTTTGTCGTCTGCATGGCGTTTTGTTGAGATGTAAGGCGGTAATGGCATCTGTCCTTCTCTGCGTAACACGCAGTAGAAGTCTCTTCCAGCGGTATTGAATCGCAACCGTGCCTGACCCTCAGATTTATCAAGCAGCTTTGCGCTTAGGCCATGACCGAATCTGATCAGCTCCCCGATAGCGACTTTTTTGAGCGGCTTAATTAAACCCATCCAATCTGTTTGATCTTCCTGTTTGATCAATGTGACTTCAATGCCCGCGCGCCCGCCCTCAGAAGTGCCATGTCTAATACGTTCACCACGAAGTCGGGCGGGAATGACCTTGGTATTGTTGAGGACCAAACGATCTCCAGACTTAAATTCATCTGCAAGAGCATGGACGTGGCCGTCAGAAATTTGCCCCTTTTGGTACGTCAACAGCCGCGCGCTACTCCTTGGAACCGCTGGGCGCAACGCAATTAGGTCTTCGGGGAGTTCAAAATCAAAATCTCTGAGTTTCAATGGATCACTCGTTATAATTCGGTGGTGGCCTGCGAAATAAGTCACGGAAGATCGCAGGTGTGAGAGCAGACAAAGGATTAACGGATAAGACCGCAGTGTCAGACGGCCCTTTAAGTTTAAAATTAAAGCCAATCAAGCCTTCACCTTTTTGGGTCACCAATGATCCGACACCATTAATCACATAAATGGGCGAAATGACCCCCTGCATATCGAAAACTTTCGTTTTCAAATTATAATATCCATTCATTGTAATTCCCATTGAAGGACCGAAAACGGTAAAATCCTTTAAAATCGCCTGATCTTCTTTGATGCGGAAATTTGCATCGATTTCATTTAGTGGAATACCGGGTCCAGACAACTGGTCTAAAAGCCCCACTATACTGATCGCGTTTAAAAGCTCAGCTAAAAAAGGAGCACCTTGGATTTTGACGTCATCTATTTTCAGATAAGCGTCAGTAGATATGCCATCTTTCGCAGGCGTCAAAGTAAGGCGCAATTTGCCACCGCTCGCACCTTTTACAAGACCAAATTCTTTAAGAATAGCGCCACCCTGATCCGAAAGAAGCTCAACAGCCGTTCTATTACGCAAGGGTATCAAATTGCCCGAAACCTCTGCAATTGGGCCTAAGCCCGCAGTAAAATAACCGGATAATCCATTTCCAAGTATTAAGTCCCCATCGAAATTATTTAGATACAGCTGTTTTGTGATCTGTACTCTATCCAAAGAGATGCTTGCCGGCAATCTGTCGGTTCTGACAGCTCTTTTGTTTACGTCTAAGAAATACGGCCTTGCATCAAAATATCCTTTTTGAACAGTCAACTTTTGGCTTGGGCCGACACGACCTGTTACATTAATACGTTGATCCACTTCGAAGCGGTCAAACACGAACTGACCGAACCCCTTTTCCGCGCGCCTCACAATTCGTCCCCTTAGAACAAGGCCATCAGCAGCTAGATACATACTATTAAATTTCAAACCATCATCTATCGTTCCTTCAGCAATAAGTTCGCCGGAGGAGGCTGCGGGTTTCCGCCAGTCCACTTGGTCAAACGAAAGCTTTACACCAACCAAATCGCTTTTAATCTCAAATTTAGGTATTCCATCTTTGGGTAAATCGAGGCTCAATTTTGCGACGCTTGATCCTTTTATAATCTCCTCAGACACAGGCAGCGACAAGGTATTTATTAATGCGCTATCTATCTCAAATTCAGCTACAAAGCGTGATGTTTGCTTCTTCATATCGTAAAGGAAACGCCCATCTAATTCCACCCCCATAGTTTGAAGATCACCCTTTAGTTCCAACAACTCTGGGGTTACTGAAAAGGCTACAAAAGGAGCGGAAATCGAGCTTATTCTTGCTGTCTCTGGCATATGAAAGTCTACAATAGATCCTTTCGCCCGATAGGAAAAATTATCAGTTGACAGATTTTTTTTCATGGGGAAGGCGAGCTCTGCTGTAAAATCAAGCGTACCGTTTGCAGGCGGTATCTCTTTGCCGTTGCGTGCAAAAACAGACAGAGGTTTTTGATTTATCAAACCCAACATATTCTGAAGGTTTCCGCGTACCTTTAAATTTACAGTTGCCGGGCTCGGCTTTATTTTGGTATTGGCTATGACAAAATCTGTTCCCGAGATATTCATCGCCCCATACTTTGGGGCATTCATAGTGCCCTCATGAAAACTGATGGCCAAGCGTCGGTTAAAACTTGAAAAGGTGCCGCGGCCACCTTCTACGCTCGGGAAATTCTTAATAGGGGAAAATTCCGCTTCTTTGAATGCAAAGCTCACACTGGTGTGCAAAGCATTTTTTGGGTCATATCGCAGATTATATACAATATCGGATAGCTCGGCTTCTGCCACATTTGCGTCAACCCAGCGCCGCTGGGGCGCCTTGAACTTTTCCGGCCAATAATGCATCAATCCTCGGTAATTCAGACGATTCAAAATCGCCTGAAGCCCAACCGACCACCCAGTGTTGTCTGTGGAAAATTGCGCCTCTCCGCTCACACTAAGTGAGCGGGCTTTATCAACGGCGTAAAAATGTTTGAGCTGCACCTCAAATGGATCTAGCAGAAGTCGAAATTCCAGATCTGCGGCATCAAGGCTTTTAGCTTCATCAAAAAAACCTAGAGGATTTGCCGAAATCTTACTTAAGCGAAATTGTCCGATCAAGGAAGTTTTGAAAAAACCGTTCGTCTCGACAAATGCACTTCCTTCTCCCGAAAGGTTAATATCAGAGCTTTGCAATGTCACATTGTCAAAGCTCAACAATTGCTGCGCTGGAACATAGGTAAAATAAGTTTTGAGCGAAGAAAACTCCAAAGGCTTTGAGGACGGGCTTGGCCGTAAGGCACCTTCAGCAATATCAAGGGTGGCAATAATAGACTGAAGGGCGCCAGTCTCATCAAATCCGCCTCTGATTGCTCCCGAAAGAGGGGCGTCCAAAGCGCCTAACCAAGCAAAGCCAGCCGATTGGCTTGCCAGAGCAGTGGTCGGTAATTCTGTGAATTTGATACCAAAGGTTGAAGCGCTACGACCGATATCTGTCTGAAAATTCGCCTCAATCAAACTAACACCTGCACCACCCGATAAAAGCGCAAAATCTGATCTTATGTAAAGCGCCTCATCTTCTTTTGAAATGGATAGCCGCCCTGCATCTACGGTCCAGCTTTGCTGTGCTTTCGCATCCTGATAATCAAAAATCACATTTTGGACATCAAGCACCTTGAAAGATGTTAAAGCAGGCAAATCAAAAATACCGTCCAACTGTGCCTTAAGTTGTGAAGGTGAAGCAACCAACCCCATTTTCCCATTCGCAGCACCTAGTTGAGCCGTTAGATCCCCTTCTTCACCTCTGAAAACGGACAGATTTAATCCATCCAAGTAGAGTTCAGAAATATCAAGCGTGCCCATAAAGGCCTGCTTCAAAGAAAATACCGAATCAAGCCTGTTCAATCTGACAGAGCCTTCGGCGATTAAATTTCGCAACGACACGCCATCAAAACTGAGTTGTGGGCGCCATTGCGTGTTTAATGAGATACTCACCCTTGTTTCAGTAAGATCCACATTTGGCGCACTTTGGATAATTTGATCAGAAACATACACTGTACTCCATGCCGGCAACTGCACCGGATTTTCGTATATAATCACCACGAGAACGACCAGCGCAAAAATGACAGTGGTTATAAGTGCCACAGCTACACCAAATATTGTGCGGAGAATAACTACAAAATAGCGTAGAAAGGCGCGCAGTGCGCCTCCTGTAAGCGGAGATTTTATATTTGGCTCTTTATTCTCCACAATGCTGCTCTAATTTCGAGTCTTAATAAAAACGATCTAGGAGGATCTATGGTCAATTTGCCCTATCCAGCACCAAATGTACACCTACCGCGCGATGGCGGAGGCAGTATAGATCTTGAAGATCTTAGACCATCCAATGTGGTTTTATTTTTTTACCCGCGTAATAACACTAGCGGATGCATCAAAGAGGCCGTTGGCTTTACAGAAAAGCTCTTGGAGTTTGAGGCTTTGAACACAAAAATTATCGGCGTCTCTAAAGACAGTGTGACCAGTCATGACAAATTTGTCTCAAAGCAGGATCTGAAAGTGGCTCTATTGTCCGATGAAAACGACGGAGTTTGCGAAAAATTTGGAGTCTGGAAAGAAAAATCCATGTACGGCAAAACCTATTTTGGAATTGAACGTTCCACATTTTTAATTGACGGTGCTGGCAATGTGGTAAAAGAGTGGCGCAAGGTGAAGGTACTTGGCCACGTCGACGCGGTGCTCGATGCTGTGAAAGAGCTCTGAAAGGAACGATTATGCCCACCAATGCGTCGATGACGCTTTCTGAGATGGCTGTCGACGTGCTTTCTACACCAAATGCGCGTCTGAAAACAGAGAAATCTTTGCAACACGCTCTGCGCTGGCAGAAGCGTTTTGAAAACAATGAACAAATTGCGATAGGAATGGCGCCTCCGCCCTTCCAGCCGGCCCGTCCTGAGCTTCCTGAACTGGTGTCACCACTTGATGTTCCTAAGCGAAAGCCTGGAACCACTGAAGGCCGGATAGCGCTTCTGCATGCGGTGGCCCACATCGAACTAAATGCTGTTGACCTTCATTGGGACATCATCGCGCGCTTTAGCGATGTTGCGATGCCGATAGGATTTTATGACGATTGGGTGAAAGCGGCAGCAGAGGAAAGCAAACATTTCAACCTTGTTTCAGACTGCCTTGAAAAATTAGATAGCTATTATGGCGCTATTCCAGCCCACGCCGGTATGTGGCGCGCAGCAGAAGACACAGTAGAGGACCTTTTAGCGCGGCTCGCTTTAGTTCCTATGGTGCTTGAGGCGCGTGGTCTTGATGTGACACCAAAAATGATTGAGATATTCAAACGTGCCAAAGATACCGGCGCGATTGAAGCCTTGAAAACTATTTACGCTGAAGAGGTGGGTCACGTCGCGTACGGCGCAAAATGGTTTAATTTCTTATGCGGTCGCAACAATCAGGATCCAAAAGAGGTCTTTCATTCTTTGGTGCGCACCTATTTCACAGGGGCGTTGAAACCCCCATTTAATGAAGAAAAGAGGGCTAATGCGGGTATCCCACCAGATTTTTACTGGCCTCTGGCAGATGAGCTTTCAGTGCCAGCCTACATTTGAATCACAGCCTAAAAAATTTGCAAACACAACACTTCTAAGTCCTCACTTTAACACTAATTATTGCCCCTAATATCAATGCATAACGGAACGGAATAACTTAAACAAAATTCAGTATGAATTCGAAAAAGGTCTCGCAGGAGCGAACTTTAGCTGTTATTCTTTGGGTCAGACCTTTCGCTGGAAGGCTTCTATGCTATAATGTGGTTAAATGGGAGACCTTTACTCCTTCAATAAGTATCAAGGCGACGAAACATGTTTTCAAAAAGCAAAATAAATGAACCTGCTCAAAGCGATTATGATGCAGCAAAGCCAGCAGCGATGCCATATTCATCCTCAAACACTGCTATTTCTGGCGAGATCGCTGCATCCACGCCCAAAACCAAACCACCCGCTTCTGTTATTTCTCAGGACCTGCATGTGGTTGGCAACGTCAAAACGACCGGAGACATTCAAGTCGAGGGTACCGTTGAGGGTGATATTCGGGCCCATTTGCTTACCATCGGGGAAAGTGCAACAATCAATGGCGAAGTGATCGCGGATGATGTGGTGATTAACGGTCGCGTCATCGGCCGCGTACGCGGCCTTAAGGTACGTTTGACCGCAACCGCGCGTGTGGAAGGCGATATTATTCACAAAACTATAGCGATTGAGTCAGGTGCGCATTTTGAAGGGTCGGTTCAGCGTCAAGAAGACCCATTGAGCAAATCGCCGGCCAAGCCTACTTCAACTCCAGCGCAACCTTCAGCGGCGGCCTCTTCAGCGGCAGCGACGAAAAACGCAACATCCTAAAACGCCTACTTCGCCTGAGGGATAGAATAAGTCATCGTCGCACGAGCGACGGGTTTGTCCATCCCATCTGAGTAGATCAGCACGTCGCCGACTGCGAGGGATTTACCCAATTTTAATAACTTACAATGCGCAAGAAGGTCAGCCTCAGATACCGGCTTGCGCATAAAATCCAGCGAACAGTTGGTTGTCACGGTCAAAGCTTCAGGACCAATTGCCGCCAAGACACTGAGATAAACGCTGATATCGGCCAAGCTGAACATTGAGGGGCCGGACACTGTTCCACCAGGTCGTAAATGACGCTCGTGCACCAGAAGGCGCACAATCAACAAACCATTATCCAAATGGTCTATCTGAAATTCCCCTCTGATTTGGGGAAAGATCATTTCCACGTATTCCAAGAGCGTTTCCTTGTTAAAGTGTAAAGACATGGTTGGACCTTTCTTAAGTTTACTTTACACTTTGCGTGATTTGATCTGGAGGGCAAGATGACTTTGCTGGAACGTCACGACAAAAATGCGGTTGCACATCTAAGGATGAATGCACCAGAGAAGCTAAACGCGCTTTCAGAAGCAATGCTTGAAGCGCTTCAAAATGAATTTGATAGGCTCTCAAAGGACCGATCTATCCGTGTGGTGATCCTTTCTGGGGCTGGCAAAGCTTTTTGTGCCGGCCATGACCTGAAGGAAATGACGGTCGGCCGTCAATCCGAAGACGGTGGGAAGGCTTATTTTAAATCGCTCTTTGACAATTGCGCCAAAATGATGAGTAGCATTCAAAAATTGCCCCAGCCCGTCATTGCCAAAGTCCATGGCATTGCGACGGCCGCGGGATGTCAGCTTGTTTCTAGCTGCGATTTGGCTGTTGCAGAGGATGGTGCGCGATTTGGCGTCAATGGTGTGAATATTGGCCTCTTCTGTTCGACCCCAATGGTTGCGCTGTCACGCAATATTCCTCGAAAGCAAGCATTTGAAATGCTTACAACTGGCCAGTTTATAAATGCTGAAACAGCTCAAGATTATGGATTGATCAACCGTATTGCCCGCCCCGAAGATCTTGACTCTGTTACAGGAGAACTGGCAAAAACAATTTCCTCAAAACTCGCAGCCGCTGTAAAAATTGGCAAGGAAGCGTTTTACAAACAGCTCGAAATGTCATTGGAAGAAGCGTATGCCTACACAGGCGATGTCATGGTGGAAAACATGCTATACCGCGATACTGAGGAAGGCATAAGCGCTTTCATCGAAAAAAGGGATCCAACTTGGGAACAGTAAATCTTCTGTGCCATTGCACCTTACATAAAACTTACCCATAAGAAATGCCAAATATTGAATACGCTTAGAAGCGGATAAGTGACATGAACGAGGTTCTTCATATCGTTGGGGGTGGTATGGCAGGTAGCGAAGCGGCCTGGCAGGCAGCGCACATGGGTGTCAAAGTACGCTTGTATGAAATGCGCCCCAGAGTAGGGACCTTTGCTCATCAAACTGGCGACCTCGGGGAAATGGTCTGTTCCAATTCCTTTCGCTC
The DNA here is from genome assembly GCA_913051655.1 of uncultured Alphaproteobacteria bacterium. Taxonomy (GTDB): domain Bacteria; phylum Pseudomonadota; class Alphaproteobacteria; order Rhodobacterales; family Rhodobacteraceae; genus LFER01. The sequence continues at coordinate 25,342 of CAJXHI010000025.1, read as the reverse complement.
AGACAATCACGAACAAAATGCTGTCGGTCTGCTGCATTGGGAAATGCTGAAAGCCAATGGGTTAATAATGCACAAAGCCTATGCGCATCGCCTACCTGCTGGCGGCGCATTAGCGGTGGATCGCACGGCTTTTGCTCAAAACGTCACAGAAACACTGAAAGCGCATCCAAACATAACAGTTGTCTACAAAGAGGTCAGGGAGCTACCCCATTCGGGAACTTGGATCTTTGCCACAGGACCTTTGACCTCCGCAACACTTGGTCAGGCGATTGCGGATAAAACCGGCAAAGATGCACTTGCCTTTTTTGACGCCATCGCACCCATTATTTACTTTGACAGTATAGATATGTCCAAAGCGTGGATGCAATCGCGCTATGACAAGGGGGACAGTGAGGAAGAGCGCAAAGCATATATCAACTGCCCAATGACACGCGATCAATATGAAGCCTTCATAGATTCTCTGCTTGATGCAGAAAAAACGGAATTTCACAATGATGAAACAACAGGTTATTTTGACGGATGTCTGCCGATTGAAGTGATGGCAGAACGGGGCCGCGAAACGCTACGTTTTGGGCCAATGAAACCTGTGGGGCTGACCAATCCCCATTCAGATGTCAAACCCTATGCAGTCGTCCAACTGCGCCGCGACAATACTTTGGGTACGCTTTACAACATCGTCGGGTTTCAGACCAAAATGAAATATGGCGCGCAGACCGATATTTTGCACCGTATTCCCGGCCTAGAAAAGGCAAATTTTGCGCGCCTCGGTGGCATACATCGTAATACATTTATCAACTCTCCAACCCTGATTGACCGAGAAATGCGACTGAAATCACAGCCCAATATTCGTTTTGCCGGTCAGATTACCGGTGTTGAGGGTTATGTAGAGAGTGCTGCGATGGGATTGCTTGCCGGTCGCTTTGCCGCCGCAGAAATCTTGGGAAGCGCTCTCCCCCCCCTGCCAAAAGACAGCGCGATGGGGGCTTTGATCCATCACATCACCGGCGGTGCAGAGGCCAAGACTTTTCAGCCCATGAACGTGAATTTTGGATTATTTCGTTCCTTAGACGGTCTGAAATCAGGGCGAAAGGGGCGCAAAGAACGTTATAAAGCCTATACTGACAGAGCAAAAATTGCTTGGCAAACTTGGCTTGAGGTAGCAGATTTGCATACTAGAAAATTGATTTGATCAGGTTTGGAAATGGCAGACAATGTTTTAAATAGAGAATATGACCATGGCAGAGACGATGCGCGCGATTTTTATCGGAAATGGTCGGAAACATATGACAGCGAAGTGAGCTCAAATGGCTACGCAACGCCTAAGCGATGCGCTAAAGCTCTTTCGAAATTTGTGAGCGAGTTTAACACGCCCGTTCTGGATTATGCATGCAGCCCCGGGCTTTCAGGGGAGGCTTTGCGCGAAGAAGGTTTCACCACCCTCAACGGCTATGACATCTCTAAGGAGATGCAGGCTTTGGCAGATGAGAAACCCATTTACAGCGTTCTTAAATGTTTTAATCCAGACGAAGGTCCAGAGATTGCTACCGGTATTTTGCACGCCATCTCTGCCATCGGAGTGATCAACGTTGGGGCTGTACCACCATCAAGCAATGATCTGATGTTTGATCTCTTAGCGCCAGCAGGCCTGTTTGCCTTTACCTTTAACGGTCATGTGCTTGCAAATCCTACGTTTGAGGCCAAAGTCAAGCAATATACCGTTTCTCCGCGGGCTGAGCTATTGTTTATGGAATACAGTAATAATCTGCCCGCTGCTGGGCTAAAGTCAAACGTTGATGCATTGAAAAAAGCGTGACCTTTCGCACCCGCTTCGCACCCTCTCCAACAGGTCCTTTACATCTTGGACATGCCTTTTCTGCGATAACGGCCTATCGCATGGCCCAAAAACAGGGTGGCGCATTTTTGTTGCGTATTGAAAACATAGACTCTCAGCGATCACGCCAAGGTTGGGAAAATTTGATTTATGAAGATTTGGCTTGGCTGGGGCTTACTTGGGAACAGCCCGTTTTGCGCCAATCCGAACGAGAAGACGCTTACCAAAATGCTCTGTCACGATTAGATTCTTTTGGGCTTTTATATCCCTGTACTTGCACTCGCGCTGATATTGAAACTGCTGTCAGCGCACCGCAGGAAGGCGTATCGCCTTTTGGCCCAGATAGCCGCATGTATCCGGGCACTTGTCGAAAAAGACGTATGACAGACGCCCAGTCCGGTGATGCATTGCGCCTTGATATGGCAAAAGCGGTAGCACTTTTGGACTCAGATCTCAGCTATTTTGAACATAGAGGCTTAATAGAAGGCCATCACTTTATCCATCCGACCCAGTTGATAAATCAGGTTGGAGATGTCGTACTAAAGCGACGGCAAAGCGGAGATGTAGCCTATCACCTTGCAGTGGTGTTGGACGATGACGCGCAGGGCATCACACATGTAGTACGCGGCGCGGATCTTGAGGACGCTACAAAAATACATGTGCTTTTACAACATCTACTGGCTATACAGACACCCGACTACGTTCACCATCGCCTTATTCGTGATGCAGCCGGTAAACGGCTTGCCAAGCGCACTGATGCCAAATCGATAAAAACATATCGCGATCAGGGTGTGCAACCGAAGGATATCTACATTCGACTTGGACTATAAACTAAACGTCACCGGGCGCATCACTTCATTTTCAAACCCGTCGCACACAGATGTATAAAAGCAGGACATTCGGTTGGTGTGACAGGCGGGCCCTGTCTGATCCACGATCAACAAAATACAGTCGCGATCGCAATCCACGCGGATATCCAGAACATTTTGCATATGACCTGAAGTTTCGCCTTTGACCCAAAACGCTTTACGCGAGCGAGACCAATAAGTGGCTTGGCCCGTTTGAAGCGTCTTTTTTAATGCCGCTTCATTCATCCATGCCATCATCAGCACATCTTTGCTAAGACTATCCTGAGCGATCGCGGGGATCAAACCTGCGGCATTATAGACCAAATTTGAAGGATCAAACGTCATAACAGAGAAAACCTTTTGAATATTTGCTCACAGTGCTTATGTATTAGCATGGAGCGAAAAGGAAAAGCCTATGTCGAGCGAAAATGATCTGATTAAGCTTTATTCTGAACGTATTCTGGCGCTGGCAACGGAACTTCCTGCGCCTGCACGACTGGAAGCACCAGATGGGAGCGTCAAAAAACGGTCTCCGCTCTGTGGTTCCGCAGTGACGGTCGAAGTCAAAGTGCAGGATGGGAAAATCTGCGATTTCGCCCAAGAGGTCAAAGCCTGCGCGCTCGGACAAGCTGCTGCCAGTGTGGTTGGAAAATCTGCGATTGGATGTGACATCTCAGACATTCAAACGGCGCGGGATGCTTTGCATGATATGCTCAAAGCAGGCGCCCCAGCCCCAAGCGGAGCGTTTGAAGGGCTCGAAGCATTAGTGCCTGCAAGAGATTTCAAAAACCGACATGCATCAATTATGCTCTCTATCGATGCAACCCTTGAGGCTATGAAACAGGTGGAAAGTAACTCAAATTATGCCTAACTTACTCAAGCTACTATTTTTTAACATATTCCTTGCAACTAATCCCGCAAAAACCAATGGTGATGCGGGTAAATCGCTACTTTATTTCTTCTGGGAAACGTTAGACGTAGTCAAACCGTAATAAGAGCAGAATGTTTCAGGTAAGCGCTTTTCGCATCAAAAATTTGTCAGAATACCACAGGCAGATGTAAAACAGCAAAAAACACAACAATCAGCGATATGACGCCCACAAGATCGTGTAACACGGTTTCCGAGGAACTGATTGCGGCGGCTTTTATTTGCGTCAACATGAGAATCTCCCGTTTATATTTCTGTTTTGTTCTCATATATCCCTGCTTGTGTAAAGAACTTTTTAAGAACATTTGAGAACATTAAGTGAAAATAAGTTAACCGACAGAAATAAGACGAATTGCTTTATCCTGTTCCATCAACCAGAGAAGGACACGTGCTGCTTCTCCACGTTCAGACGTCAAATGTGGATCTTTGGTAAGAAGGGTGCGCGCGTCGCTTTGCGCATGTGCCATTAGATCTGTCATGCTTTCCATATTGCCGATGCGGAATCGGGGCAATCCCGACTGCGCCGTCCCTATAAGATCTCCGGCGCCACGCATTGCCAGATCTGTCTGTGATATAGAAAATCCATCATCCGTTTCACGTAAAACGCTCAAACGGCGGCGGCCGGCGTCAGAGAGTGGCGCCCGATAAAGCAAAAGACAAGTCGAACTATCACTGCCCCTCCCCACACGCCCTCGTAATTGATGGAGCTGGGCGAGCCCAAATATTTCTGCCCGTTCAATCACTATAATAGATGAATTAGGTACATCCACACCCACCTCAATAATCGTGGTTGCCACAAGAATTTTGGTTTCACCCGCTTCAAAACGTGCCATGGCAGCATCTTTGTCTGCAGGGGGCATTTGTCCATGGACCAGATCAACAACACCTTCGCCCATTAAAGCACGCAAAGCCTTAAAACGATGTTCCGCTGAGGTGTAATCAAGCACTTCGCTTTCCTCGACCAAGGGACAGACCCAATAAGCCTGTCGCCCATCTGCGACCGCCTTACATAAATGCGCGATAACTTCGTCGAGGCGATCATGGGACACCATCGCGGTTTTAACAGGCTTACGTCCGGTGGGCTTTTCATCCAAGATCGAAACGTCCATGTCCCCATATTGTGCGAGCGCCAATGAACGCGGGATGGGTGTAGCAGTCATCACCAAAACATCGACCGCCTGTCCCTTCTGGCCAAGCTCAAGCCGCTGACGAACTCCAAAACGATGCTGTTCATCAACAACCGCAACCCTCAGATCACAAAATACGACATCCTTTTGAAACACCGCATGGGTGCCGAGTAAAATCTGTATATTGCCGGAAAGAAGCTTTGATAGTTTCGCGTTGCGCTCTGACCCTTTGTCCCGTCCTGTCAAAATATCGATTTCCACGCCTGCAACCATTGCTAAGGGCCGCAGGCTTTCAAGATGTTGACGGGCAAGGATTTCGGTGGGCGCCATTAAGACACCCTGCCCGCCGCTCTCGACCGCATTCAAAAGCGCTAGAAATGCAACAAGCGTCTTTCCAGATCCCACGTCCCCTTGAAGCAATCTGTTCATACGCTGGACTTGCGCCATATCCGCGATGATTTCCCGGACCGCGCGGTTTTGCGCGCCAGTCAAAGCATAAGGGAGTTTTGACACAACGGTCTTGCGAAGCTGCCCATCGCCAAGGGTCGAAATACCTTTGGATCTGCGAAGCTTTTCGCGGGCAAGCCCTAGTGTAAGTTGATGGGCAAGAAATTCATCATAGGCCAAACGCACGCGCGCCTTAGTGAACGGAGCTATGTCATTCATGGATTGAGGATCATGTGCTTCAAGCAACGCAGTATGCCAGTCAGGCCATTCGGAGCGCGCTTTGTGTGCGGGATCAATCCATTCTGGCAAATTTGGCGCAAACTCTAAAGCCGAGCGCACGGCCCGCGTCATCGTCTTTTGCGTTACCCCAGCCGTAAGAGGATAGATCGGTTCAAAGATATCAATCTCTGCCCCTTGTTTCTCAGATGTGACATGGTCAGGGTGCACCATTTGGGCCATCCCATCAAACAATTCGACTTTACCCGATACAATGCATCGTTCTTCGAGAGGCAGAATTTTGCACAGGTATTCTTTACGTGCATGAAAAAAAACCAAGGTGAAGGTTGTTTTTTCGTCTCTCACAACAACTCTGTAGGGACGTGAGTTGACCACAGGCGGGTTGTGCTCAATCACTTGGACCTCTAGCGTCAGTATTTGCGGCAGTTGCACATCTAGTACAGAGGAGACACGCAAGCGTTCGACCCCACTCTGGGGTAGCAAGAAGATAAGATCACGCGGACGGTTTATTTCAAGCGCAGAGAGGTTTATTGACACTTTTGGCCCCACCCCGTTAAGCACCGTAAGCTCTTGAAAAAGCGGAAAAAGAATATTTGGGCGCGTGCTCATATACCGTCAATCACGGAAAGCCATGAATCTTCATCGATGGTTTTGATCCCAAGTTCCGCGGCCTTTTTCGCCTTAGATCCCGCACCCGAACCAGCAACCACAAGATCAGTTTTCAAGGATACAGATCCAGAAACTTTGGCACCCAGCGCTTCTGCGCGCACTTTTGCCTCTGCCCTGCTCATTTTCTCCAGTGAACCGGTAAACACCACCGTTTTGCCTGCTATTGGACTGGCTCCGGTATTGGAAGCCTCAACGTCTTTAATTGAAAGATGTGCTCTCAACCTGTCAATCGCGCCCCGCTCTGCCGCCGAACGAAAAGTACTAACAAGTGATTGCGCCATAACTTCACCAACGCCCTCGATCGACAAGAGCGCTTCCCACTCAGCATTAGTTTTCTCATGTGCCTGATCAATGGACATAATAAAGGCATCCCATGACCCATAGTGTTTTGCAATCAAATTTGCAGCCGCCTCCCCCACGTGGCGAATACCGAGTGAAAACAGGACTCGTCCAAATCCGATCTCGCGTCGTTCTTCAATGGCAGCAAACAGATTTGTGACGCTCTTCTCGCCGAAACCGTCACGGTATTTCAACGACGTGAGATTTGCCTCGTCACGGTTTGCGAGCGTAAAGATATCAGAGGGTTCGCGAATGGGCAGCTCTGCGTCCTGAAAAAATAGCTCGATTTGCTTTGCCCCAAGTCCCTCGATGTCAAAACCTTTCCGAGACACGAAGTGTTTCAGCCGCTCCAAACTCTGCGCGGGGCAGATCAAGCCGCCGTTGCACCGGCGCACTGCATCGCCCATTTCGCGGATCGCAGGGGATCCACATTGTGGGCAAGTCTGCGGAAAAGCGAACACTTCTGACTGTGAGAGACGCTTTGAAAGATCAACGTCGGACAGTTTAGGTATCACATCGCCCGCGCGATACACCTGAACCCAATCACCAACACGAACATCTTTCCCATCACGAATAGAAGCACCGTTTGAGTCGCGCCCTTGAATATAGTCTTCGTTGTGCAAGGTTGCATTAGACACAACAACGCCCCCAACCGTCACAGGCAGCAAGCGCGCCACTGGGCTCAACGCGCCGGTGCGCCCCACCTGGATGTCAATTCGCTCAAGCCGCGTCCATACCAGTTCTGCAGGAAATTTATGCGCAATAGCCCAGCGCGGCGCTGTAGAGCGAAATCCGAGGCGCCCTTGTAAGGCGAGATCGTCCACTTTGTAAACAACACCATCAATATCATAGCCAAGCGTAGCGCGTTGGTCTGAAATAATCTGATAATGTTCCAGAAGTAAATCCACATCAGCGCAAGTTGCTGTGAGCGGGTTGGTCTGAAAACCCAAACCTGCTAGAAACCGAAGCGCCCCTGCTTGAGAAGTCGCTATCGGGGCAGACATGGCACCCCAAGCATAGGCAAAAAACCGTAACGGGCGAGTCGCGGTAATGCGCGGGTCCAGTTGGCGCAAAGCGCCAGCTGCGGCATTGCGTGGATTGGCAAACGTTTTCGCCGCTTTTTTGCTTTGGGCCATATTAAGAGCTTCAAAATCACCGTGTGAAATATAAACTTCCCCCCGCACTTCTAAAACGTCTGGCGCCCCGTTCACGTGATGAGGAATATCTGCAATGGTTTTGGCATTTTCGGTCACATTTTCACCAACTACGCCGTCACCACGCGTTGCTGCCTGAGTTAAAATGCCATTTTCATATCGAAGGCTTAAGGATAGTCCGTCAATTTTTGGCTCTGCCGTATAGGCCAAAGTGGTATCATGCCCCAAGCCTAAAAACCGCCGAATGCCCTCGTCGAAAGCTTCAACATCAGTGCGATTAAATGCGTTGGACAGCGACAACATGCGCTCCACGTGCACAACTTTGGAAAATATCTCTGACGGTGGCGCACCGACCAAGACGGAAGGACTATCGAAAGCTTTTAAATGCGGAAATGCCGCTTCTAACCGCTTCAGGGAGCGTTGTGCCGCATCATATTGCTCGTCACTTAGTAAAGGCGCATCGTCTTGGTAATATGCGATATTCGCATTTTTAAGTTGCTGTGCAAGGCGCGCCAATTCGGCGGCGGCCTCTTCCTCGTTCAGCTTTTTTATTTCTTCGGCTTTTTGCAAGCGGTCAGTCCTCCTATCACCCAATTACGTGATAGATCGACTATATCGGTTGGTCCATAGGCTTCGTACTCTCTATCCCGCTGTAACAGAAAATTAATAGTCTTTCTCGGCCCTGTCACAGGACCTTTTAAAACATACCCGCACTCCCAGACATTTTCTATGTTAGTGTCTTCGTCGCCGGCTTCGCAGAGAATTTTTTGGGCAATTTCCGAACAAAAACATCGATGATTTTTAATTCTGGTTCATCCACGTCGCCCTGAACGCAGTGTTTTCACATTTATTTCAGAACCTCCATATATTTTTTTCAAATTATTTTGCAAACATTGAATATGTAAAGGTAACCTGAAAGGTATTTGTCAGCGTTCACATAGCTCTAAACTGCATTCTTCTCTGGCAAATCGTTTGCGGCTTAAGTGTCAAATCGATATACAAGAATAGGCCTGATTGAATATTATAACCGAGAGGCAATGCAGTGGTCTCTATACCAGTAGCAGTATGATAATGAATTAGCTTTAAAGATTATGGAATATGCTGACAACGTTGGAATTATGCAAAGAGCTTAAAGATAGGCAAACGGAGGCACGGTTAGTTAGGGTCGTAATCTATTTTGATGGTTATTTACAGTTTGCAACACTCAAGTCCTATTATTCCAATGTTTAATGATAACTAAATCATGCAAATTCTCTTAGCATTGCGAGCGATTTGGTTGACTTCTGAGCTGAGTAAAACGTGTGAATTAAACCAGTTTCGATGTTAGGACAAATTAAAGGCTGGTTGTGCAAATTAATTCAATACTATTTTTGATATGCCTGACTGCATTTCTCCAAATGCAAATATATTAAGAGTATCCGTAGTACCTAGATTGGCCGATCTAGCTTTTGGGTTCAATAAAGTCTCCACAAAGATTTAGACAGCAAATAAGATTTTAAATGGCCGTATGGTCAAAACGCGCTGTTAAGCCGGCATGTAGCGCATCGAAATAGGAGTGGGATATAATCATTCAAGCTTCAGCAACAACGGTTTTGTAAATTTACCGCTTGATATTTTTGCATTAGCCTTCGGATCTTCCAGCTTATTTCCAATGGTGAGGTTTTAATGGAAAATATTGCGGCTTTGCGTTGCAAAATATGATGAAGGGGATGTGAAGGTGCTTGTTGCCAAGACTTAGGCGCTTTCCATATAGCATACGTGTGATTTCTGAATGTCAGACAGCGGGGCTTGACGGTACGTGGTCTATCACAAGGTTTTTGGGTTAATGTTCCGTGTAGTTCACGGCACGGCTTAAACGCGCCACGAGCCCTCTACCTTTTGCTGTAACAGTCCCATTTTCAATTAGCTGTTCCATCTGCGCGACTAGCCGCGCATATTCTGCGTCCGTCGTGTTTTCCTTATCCATACAGTGCGCAATAATAATGCGCTTCTCCTGTGCTTGGTCACCGGGGCCGTTTGCCATGTTTTTGCCTCATTGCCTATCGTGCAAGATCAGAGAAAAAGTGCTGCTCTTGGCATCTAGGGAAACTGTTCAGATTAAAAATGAATTGATCCCTTTAGCCATCACCATGGTAATTCGGGATCGGATTCGATCAAGAAATATATTTGGCAATCCTTACAATAAATTTGTTGACAGATAGTGATATAAACATTTGTTGATAGAATCAATATATTGTGGTTTCGTGAAAATAAATCATACTGGTGGATATGCTTGCAAATTATGCGCTTAAATTTTCAGGGGAGATAGTGGTGTTATCTTTTAATAAATCATCGCGGCACGCGGCTATTAAACCGGCTGATCTCTGTGATCGATCGATTGTACCAGCGTCAGCTGACAGTGAGCCGATCCATGTCATTGAACCAGACGGCTCAAGATGCGTGCTCAATCGATCGCACCGTCGAAGTGAAAAGCGAGGCTAGAATGACTTTGAAGGATGTTGTTGGGCTGGGCTGATCGCCCAACTGCGGAATTGAACGTATCTAGTCCAGTATCATTTTGCCAAGTTCAAATGGTAAGCTTAAAAGACTGATAAAGAACATACTGTTAACGCCATGCCTATTTTGGAACATTGCAACACGCAAAGACTGCTCTTTCGCGGGTAGCGAATGGATTTTTTACGGACTAATGCTTGCTTTTGATCTAATGTTAGTCTGTATTTTTTTACTGTAATCACTTATCGGGCGGTTTTGCCAAAAGTCGACTTTTAGCGCACCTGTGACCAAAATTCTTCGCCACTCATCTTATAGCGTGTTTTTCCTTAAGCATCCGCAAAGAAGCTATATGCAAACGTCAGCACCAGATCCAGTTTTCGCGATATGACTGATCGTTTCATACTTGCCGGAGTTTCATCTGATAGGTTAAATAGAATGTCGTCCTGCAACCTAATGAAATTTTGCCTTTATTCATCATCTATGACATGTCACTCTCCGCTACTCAATCAGAACAAAAGATTGCAACAACCACATTAAAGTCCTAATGAATCGAAACGAAAAATCTAAAAAAGATTTTGTGATAATTTTCACAATGAGTGAAAGGCACGCCAAAGCATGCAAACGGATCAATCACTTAATTCCTTGGGGTTTGCCAAATCACCAGCACAAACACGCGTTGTTGTGGCTATGTCCGGAGGTGTAGACAGTTCAGTTGTTGCGTCGATGCTAGCTGACGAAGGGTATGATGTAATTGGCGTGACATTACAACTCTATGATCATGGAGCAGCGCTGGCGAAAAAAGGGGCTTGTTGCGCAGGACTGGATATCTATGATGCAAGACGGGTTGCAAGCGACATGAAATTTCCGCATTTTACTCTTGATTATGAGAATATTTTTAAAGAAACTGTGATAGAGGAATTTGCGCAAAGCTATCTTTCTGGAGCGACGCCGGTCCCCTGTATACGATGTAATGAACGGGTAAAATTCAAGGATCTTTTGGAAACTGCAAAGGATCTGGACGCAGATTGTATGGCTACGGGACACTACATACAACGCAAAATCGGCACTCATCAGGCGGAACTTCATCGTGCAGCGGATGCCAATCGGGATCAAAGCTATTTTCTGTTTTCGACAACCCCTGAACAGCTCGAATTTTTGCGTTTTCCCTTGGGCCATCTGCCTTCCAAAGACGAAACCCGCACCTTAGCGGCAAAATATGGGCTTTCTGTTGCGGACAAACCAGACAGTCAGGACATATGCTTTGTGCCAGATGGCAATTATTCCGGCGTGATTGAAAAACTCCATCCTGGCGCCGGTAAAGTGGGGGACATCGTTGATGGGTTTGGCACTGTGCTCGGTAAACATAAGGGAGTCATCAATTACACCATTGGACAACGCCGCGGCCTGGGTATTGGCGGGCTTTCAGACCCGCTTTATGTTGTCGCGCTCAATGTAGAAGAAAACAAAGTCATTGTCGGTCCAAAAGACCAGCTGAAAACACGGTTTGTGCCAATTGATGGGATCAATTGGTTGGGGGATTCGAGTTTTATGAACGAGCAAGAAATAATGGTGTATGTCAAAGTGCGGTCCACGCGGCCACCGAGGGAGGCAATTGTGCGTCCTTTGTCACAGCAGTCTGCTATTGTTGAACTTTTGAATCCCGAAGAGGGTGTTGCACCTGGGCAGGCCTGTGTTTTTTATGAAGCAGGAACTAGTCGTGTTTTGGGTGGGGGTTGGATTACAGCACGGGCATAAGGGCAAGATGTATAACTAACCTACCAATTTCAACTTTGGCTGAAGTTTTGCAATATGATCCAAAAATACCTCTCTTAGAGTGCTTTGAATTACAACATCGTATTTGCCCATTTCGTCAATAACTGCTTCGATGTTGTTAACTTGGGTTTGCTTCAAATCCTCCATCAGCCATTTAAGTCCATTTAGCGACCCCGTTTTTGCAAGGGCCATTGAAGCCGCATAAAGCAACGTACTGTCAGGTCGGTCTTCAATTTCTTCTGCCAACTCAAGCCCAAGATCAATTCGATCATCCATCAGACAAGCAAAAACTGAGTCACATTTGCGCTTATCGCCGTTGGTCTGTCCTTGTGGAACGGGGTCATACTCCATGGCCAGCAATGTAAGATCACAGCCTTTTTTCGTCTGCCCCATTTTTAATAATATCTCTCCGTATTGCTGAAGAATACGGGGATCATTTGGAACCATCTCATAGGCTTTCCTACCGTGCTCGACCGCTGATTTAAATTTGCCAGTAATAGTATGAACTGCACATAGCAATCTGTGGCACTCAAAATCGTTTGGATCTGACTTCAACGCACGATCCATGAGACTGTTAAACTCAGGCGTGACCTCATCAAATGAGCGATCGATAAACCCGCGCCCAAGCGCTTGGCCTAATGTACAGGCCTTCCAAGCGTAGGCTTGCGCGTTTTCAGGATCTGCCTCAATAGCCTTATCAAACATGTGAAGCGCACGCGCATTCGCTTCTGCACTAAATTCGTGATGCCCCTCCTTACCTTTGAGCAAAAATTCATAAGAGCTCATGTTTTCCGTAGGCTTGCGTTTGGCTCGATTAAGACTGGCAAGTTCGATCTCTCCCAGAATCGCCTGTGTGACATTACGGACAATTTCATCCTGCACTTCGAAAATATCATGAAGTGCGCGATCGAACCGTTTACTCCAGAGAATTTCTTTATTGTCTGTTGCAATCAATGACACTGTAACACGTACGTTTGATCCTGCGGAACGGATAGATCCTTGGATCACATAATCCACTTTGAATTTGGCAATGAACGCATCTAATTCATCGTCACTACCCGCGAAGTTCAAACTCGACTGACGCGATACTACCGATAGTTGCCGTACCATAGACAGCTCTGTCAGGATATCCTCGTAAATTCCGTCAATCAGAAAGGAGCTATCCTCATTTGCATTTAGGTTTTTGAAGGGTAAAACCGATAAGATCGGCTTTTGTGTCTTCACAACATCTTCCTGCTCATCTTCCATACTTGCAGATGCGAGTGTCGCAGTTTTCCCCGTCGAAATCGTGAAAACCTCAAATTCGTTTGAGATGTTCTTAAGCTTTTTGGTTCCCGCCGCTTTTGAAATTGCTTCGATGCAGAAACAAACCTGCTCGTTTATAACGCGTGAGACTAGGATCTGACCAGGAGCACATTGCGATTCCAGTCTTGCAGCAATGTTCACTCCATTTCCATAGACATTATCATTTTCTAATATGACATCGTCGCAATGAATCCCAACCCGCCAAAGCATTTTTCGGCTTTTGCTTACCTCGCCGATACTCAGGTTTCTTTCATAAATCGCATCCTGAAAACTGATCGCACAATTTACAGTTTCCACTGGGCTTTCGAATTCGGCCAAAACAGAATCACCTGCTGTATGAAAAATTCGCCCATTATGTTTTACTATATGTGAATCAATAATTTGTCGGCATATATTAAGGCTATCAAAGGTTGCCTCTTCGTCCTCTAGCATATGTTTACTGAAGCCTACACAATCTGTTGCGAGGATGGTTGCAAATTTACGCTTAACTTCACTCATGAAACGCCTCTAGTTTATATACCTCATTCCTACATGATTTTGTTCAAAATGATAAACGATTTTTGACCAATTTTTGCTGAACTTATACAGAAAAATGGGTTACTAGCAAAAAATGATATTTATGCTTTTCTTGAACAACCTTGAGCATAAAGCGATTATCATTTACCCCGCAATATCTTTATCTGATCTCGTTAAAATTCTTATGGCGCTGATTTCAATACCAGCACAGCATTGAGCCCCCCAAACGCAAATGCATTGCTGAGGGCAACATCAACTTTTACCTCCCGCGCTTCATTTGGCACCACATCCAAGGCACATTCAGGATCAGGTTCTTCATATCCGACCGTCGGAGCTATGATCCCGTCACGTACCGCCAGAATACAGGCCAAAAGCTCTACCGCGCCTGTCCCGCCAATGAGATGACCATGCATTGATTTGGTAGAACTGATCATCAATCGATCTGCATGTTGACCAAAAACATCCGCGACCGCAGCACATTCGGTTTTGTCATTTGCCGTAGTACCTGTTCCATGGGCGTTGATATATCCCACGTCCTCCGGATTAACACCTGCATCCGTTAACGCGCCCGATATTGCACGCGCAGCGCCCTGTTTTGACGGCATAACGATGTCAGATGCATCAGAAGACATCGCATATCCGATGACTTCTGCCAAAATATCCACCCCTCTAGCACGTGCATGCTCAAATTCTTCAAAAACAAAAACGGCTGCTCCCTCACCCTGCACCATACCATTGCGATTAGCAGAAAATGGACGACACGCATCTCGGCTCATCACCCGTAGCCCTTCCCAAGCTTTAACCCCACCGAAACAGAGCATGGACTCAGATCCGCCCGTCACCATAGCTGGTGACATGCCCGATCGCACAATTTCAAAAGCCTGTGCCATCGCATGGTTTGAGCTCGCGCAAGCGGTGGATACGGTAAAGCTTGGCCCCTTGAGGTTATACTCCATCGAAATGTGGCTCGCGGCCGCGTTGTTCATCAGTTTTGGCACCACAAAAGGGTGCACCCTATTCTTTCCGTCTTCGTATACCGCTCGATAATTATCGTCCCATGTACTGACCCCACCACCGGCAGTACCAAGAACGACACCTGCTTTGGCAGATAATTCTCCGGCAAAGATTAGGCCCGCTTGAGTTAATGCCTCTTTCGCAGAGATAAGCGTAAATTGCGTGAAACGATCGTAAAGAGATAATTGTTGCCGATTAAAAACTGTCTCTGGTTCAAAATCATGAATCTGACCACCAATTTTAATTGCTAACCGATCCACGTCTCTAAAATCCAAATCTCCGATGCCGCAACGCCCTTCACGCATTCCCTGCATTGTAGTATGCACGGACTGTCCAAGTGGATTGATCGTTCCGGCACCGGTTATGACGACCCGTTTCACGCATTCTCCGACAGAAGTTTTTCAATGCCCCGCACAATGGCGGCAACATTAGAAATGTCAAAATCACTTTCGTTTGGATCATTTGCATTGAAAGGGATGTTAATGTCAAAGGCCTCTTCAATCGCAAATATACTCTCAACGAGGCCAAGGCTATCAATACCAAGGCTCTCAAGTGTGCTTTCTTGTGTTACGTCAGACACAGCCAACACTGCTTGTTCAGCAAGTATTTCGATCACCTTGGTTTTGACGTTCATTTCTACGTCCCTTCAAACCGCTCTAGTGACGGATTACTTTCTTCCTTCAGTCTTGAAAACTATTTTCTTCAGCTCTGCGACCTCTTTGAACATCTTTGGTAGGCGTCGCAACGCTTTGTAGCTGTCGACATGATTCTGCATTTTAACTGCCGGATAACCCAGGATAACACGTCCTGCCGGTACATTCGTAAAAATCTTACTCGCCCCACCCGCTATCACATTATCGCCGATGAAGATATTATCATTTACTCCGGTCTGACCTGCCAGCACAACATTTTTTCCAAGTTTCGAAGAACCAGCGATCCCAACTTGACCGCAAAAAAGACAATGATCCCCGACTACCACGTTGTGGCCGATGTGCACCAAATTATCCATTTTGACGCCATTGCCAATTTGTGTCGCCCGAACCGTACCAGAATCAATGCAACTATTAGCCCCAATTTCAACATCATCCCCGATGAGAACACTCCCCAAAGAATGAATACGTGTCCATGTTTGATCACCGTGTGCATCCAGTTGATCGCCTAAGGTTTTGCGCGCGTTTTCTACGGCAGAGACCTCTTCAGTAACAAACGAAAATCCGTCACTTCCAACTACGACGCCAGGCTGCGCTATAAAACGTGCCCCAATTTGCACATTGGCACCGATTTTTACGCCCTCTCTCACAAGCGCATTGGGACCAATATACGCATTCACCCCAATATAAACCTGTGGCGCAATAACGCTGTCATCTGCGATCTCGGCATAAGCAGAAATATAACTGAAAGCACCTATCGTTAAGTTAGAACCCAGTTTTGCGGTAGGATGGACAAATGCATTTGGATGAATGCCTTTTTCATAAGACTGTCCATCATCCATGACCTTTGACAGTCCGGCCAAGGCAAATCTGGGCCGTGGTGCAAATATTGCAGCATCTAGTCCATAACTTTGCCAATCCGCTCCCTCCCAAAGAATTGCGACCCTGGCGCGCCCCTCGTTGAGGCTTTCCGCGTAGTCGGGCTTCATGGCCAATGCGATATCACCCACATCAGACATGGCTGGCTCTGAAACACCTGTGACGACAATCTCCGCATCACCTTCAAACGAGGCGGACAAAGCTTGCGAGATCTCTCGAACCGTATATGCCATGGAAGTTCCCATACCTAAGCCTACGATTTAGCCGCGATTTTGCATGATGACCACCCCAGCTTCTTCCAACGCGGAAAAAATTATCGCATCGCGTCCGTAAACATCACGCCGAAACCCGATGCTACCGTCGGCAGACGTCACTGCTGTCCTGTAGACGATATGCACTGGGATAGGTTCGGCAAGTGGCACGGTCGTCTCTAGTCCAGTTTCCAGAATATCTTGAAAATCTGAAACCGGGTTTTCGGATTGTTTTTCCAACAGTGCATACGCAAACTCAAACGGTTTTTGCAACCTTATACAGCCATGAGAAAATGCCCGCTTTTCTTTCAAAAACAGTGTTTTATGCGGAGTGTCATGAAGGTAAATGTTATGGCTGTTCGGGAACATGAATTTTACCCGCCCCAAAGCATTCGACGGTGATGGCAATTGTTTCAACTCGAAAGGAAATGTATCCTTATCAAATAGAGTAAAATCAACGGCTTCACGCGGGACAACATCTCCTGTATCCGGTGTAAACACTGTCAGGTAATCATGCGACGTTGGATCCTCCTGCAAATTTGGCAGATATTCATCTACTGTAATAGATCTCGGGACATACCAACTCGGATTTATAACCATATGCTCCATTACATCCGAAAATTCTGGGCTGCGTTGATTGTCTTCGTCTGCACCAATAACCGAGCGTGTTTCAAAGGTGACGATTCCTTCGTCCAAAATCTTTGCTGTGAAATCAGTCAGATTCACAAGAACGGTACGTGATGCTTGAAAATCTTCTGTGGCATCCCGTCGCGTCATCCAGCGTTCCCGCTCAAGTGCGACAGTTACGGACTTCAACCGATCAACGACACTCTTGTTCAGTTCTTCTATCGTGCCGGCACCTGCAACACCATCTGATAAAAGACCGTGGTCCATTTGGAACGATTTCACCGCATGAAGCATCTCTTCGCCAAACATGCGAGATACGGAGCGGGTCATGTAATTCATTGAAATCAAACGATTGCGTAACGCGACAATATTTACACCACTATCCCCCAAACTATACTTTCCCTCGGGAACTGGTTTTCCCCAACCACCCCTCTCCGCCACCTGCAAAAGTTTTTGACGTGCGCTGAGTAGGTTATTGTACTCAGTTGTTTGGGGTGGAAGTGTCTCAATATAGCCAACAGCGTCATCTGAAGCTGCTCCGTACAGATAATCTTCAACTGAGCGATATATGGTTTTTCTCGATATCAGTTCCTCCACCTTAGAAGGTTTAAGCAAACCACTGTGAACGTCATTTGCATATGCTAAATATGTCAGTGTGAATTTCGCCTCTAAGGCACCCAGATCGCTCTCGGTTCGAGCAGACCTTAGCCCTTCTACCAAAGCATCCCTATTGTATTTTTTCGAAGGTAAAGCGTGCAAACTGACAATACTCAGGGCCTTTAAAAGTGAGGCACGGCGTGCAGCGCTTTCAGGGTCCGAATCAATCCAGATTGGCAGAAAATCCCGCGCTTCGTAGTAGTCAGAAACTGGTTTGTTCCTCGAAATTTCTGCCAATAAGCCAAGCTTAAATGTGAGTGATTCATCGGCAACCGATTGAAAGACAAAAACCGACCAAAGGCCGGCGACCAAAACCGGCGTGCACGCGATGTTCCATAATTTACTTCTACGAGTCACTAACTCTTTACACTGCATACATCAACCTCTAGTATGATGACTACTCAATTGCACCATAATTATGATAATTAAGCTCTTAACTGTTAAGAGATATATACTGACCAAAGTAACTCCAACAAGGGATATCCACAGTTTTTTTGCGCTTGATACATCATATCAGTGCCATCAATGAGGCAAAATTTCGCCGAAAAACCGTGACCTGCTTAAGAGAACAAAAGTTTGGGCTTGGTTGACGATTCGTTTTGTGTCATACACTACAACGTCTGTCGAGATGAGCATTCTAAACTACGGACGCAGGTACTAAGGAGAAAGCTGAGAAATGGCAGAAGATACGCCAATCGGAGTATCCAGACGAAGTATAATTCGTGCTTTTGCAGCCTGTAGCATTGCAGCAGCGCCAGTCTATGCTGGTGCGGCCGGATTTCTCAAGGGCGCCGGTGATGCGCGTAAACTATGGCTATACTCTCGACGGTCAGGTGAAGAGGTTGAAACGGTATACTGGGTCGACGGTGAATATATCGATGAAGCTGTGCTTGAGATCAGTAGGTTGATGCGTGACTGGCGTCGCAATGAGATTAAGATTATTGATCGCCGCACGTTGAACGTTATGTCAGCTTGCCAAACTATGATGGACTCTTCACAGCCGTTTCAATTGCTTTCAGGCTACCGGAGTCCACAGACTAATGCGATGCTGAGACGCAAGTCGAGGCGCGTTGCAAAAAATTCGTTACACATGACGGGTCAAGCGGCTGATCTAAGGATGTCAAACCGCTCAACGCGACAGATTGCGCGTGCGGCTATTTCTTGCAGAGCGGGTGGCGTAGGTCGTTATGTCAGATCAGGCTTCGTTCACCTAGATTGTGGGCCAGTCCGATCGTGGCGTGGCTAGTTGCCCCAAAACCGGTCAATAGCGAGACCACAAAATTCTACCTAGTTCACTTTTCCGATAAGTTTTAACAAGAACGATGGGACTTTTGGGTTATTAACAATGCTGTTTCCATGTGGCGCGTCATTTATGTTTAAATGGGCGCCTTAGGCGTGCAAAATCTCACCAAGAAACCTAAGTTTATTTTTTTCAATTTTAACTGCTTGATTTCAGTTGCTGTCAAGTAATCCAGAAGCTCTTTATCTTAGTTGCCAAGTATAATTTATTTTCCTTTGTTCACAACGTCTTCAAAAGTAACCTGTGAAGCAATCTCTCTGTCTGAGATGAATAATTCGTTTGCCATCGATTGAAGAGCTAAAATTGAACCTTCGCTTTTTGCTGTGATCGATGCACGGCTACCCTCTCTGACCTGAAATATAGACAGAATCACCATGGATTTTCCGTTTGTGACGACCAAAAGGTTTTAAAAAATTCCGTCAGAGCATTTTCTTAAGTCCGGCAAAACAATTGCCATTAATAAATATCGTTACAGAGTTTTACGTCGTCAACGAATCTACCGAGACATGTCCCTCAAACACTTTCATCTGCGATACACCGGAGAATATCCCGTTCAGTGATACTCCTGACAAGGTTCGCCTCATTCTTAAACAAATTGAGACTTGATTGCTTAGGTTGGGTAAGAAAAGGAATATCTTTAACCGTCTGATCCGGTCTGCAAGACAACTGAAGTTCGTTGCTACCAAGCGAGTAAAAATTCCTCGCTAAACTGAGTCGCTTTTGCAAATATTCATCAATTCGCATCACTGTCTCCCGGACCAAGCAAGATCAGCGAATTCTTAGCAATGAAATAAAAAATTATACTCTCTGAATTTATTTGAACAATACAGCCAAAAGGGATTCCTCTTTAAAAAACCGCGCAAAAAATTATTTTTATATAATATCAGATGTTTATGCGAACCAATTTCTGATATTTTGATCCGTTGCAAGGCTGACAGTCTCAGCGCGGTTTTCCGTGTACGTTAAAAGATATCGATCAGGGCGAATTAACACTCCGTCTAAATTCGACTCTGTAAGTACTTCTTCAAGTTTTGGAAATTCCTCAGATGAAGCAACGGGGTATAAACTTTCCTTTAAGGGTTTGAAAGTAACTAAAATTGGTCGATATGGATAAATTTCATCCATCTTCTTACCGCTTAACAATCCAGGTTGGCCAAAGAGTGTGCCAACCAGCGGCATTTTGGCACCTACCAACTCGCTCAGTTTACTCTGCCCTAAAGGTAGTTTGAGAGACTTCATCGAATTCTTTTCCACCGCATCTGAGGCAAAAGTTCTAAGGGCATGCTCTGGAGTTTTTGAACAGATTAATTCTCCTAACTGAACGGCCGTCTCTATAAACTTTCGGACGTGAGGTTTACGCTCTTCGTTATAGCTTGATAGCAAGATATCATTATGTCCATTTCTCAGGCAGGAACTGAGCTTCCATGCGAGGTTCGATGCATCCCTGATACCCGCGCACATCCCTTGCCCCATGAAGGGTGGCGTCAAATGCGCCGCGTCCCCCGCAATCATTACGCGCCCGTCCCTCCAATGTTTTGCCACAAGAGAGCGAAACTGGTAAACAGCGGTCCGTTCAATTTCTGCACATTCTGGCGTCACCCACTTTGCGAGCATTTGCCATATCCGATTTTGGTCCTGTACAGCCATATCATCTGAAGTTTCGTCAATTGCCATTTCCCATCGCCTACGCAAACCTGGATTTCGACAATAGGTCATTGGAAAATTTGGGTTGCAATATTGTAGAGTGTATTCTCCAAGTTGGGGCATGTCCGACTTCAGAATAACGTCAATCACAAGCCATTTTTGTTGGAACCCTAAATCCTCTGTTCCTTGCGGAAGCGATTGACGCACAAAAGAATTGGCGCCATCGCAACCAACAACATATTTTGATGTCATTTCTTGTTTTCGTCCTGTGTCCAGATCACGTGCACGAAGGCGCACCTTTTTCCCCTCGTCTTTAATCTCGACCGCCTCTGTCTCTGTGCGGACGTCTACACATTCAGTTTTTTGCAATTCTTCTCTTAAGATATTTTCTAGATCAGGTTGATGAAACCGATAGCTAGCATGCCAACCTTGCTCGGTTATTTTTCGAGGTCGCGGCCAATCAAGTAATAACGCACCCTCTTGATCTAAAAATCGCATTCCTGCATTCACATGCAAACAAGGAGCAAGTTTTTCAGCGATGCCAGCATTTTGAAAAATACGCATAATTTCGTCGTCGAAATGAACAGCACGCGGGAGTGGATAAATATCGCGGGCTTTATCCAGAATGCAGACTTTTACTCCACTGCGTGCCAGAAGCAACCCAAGCGTTGCCCCCGTTGGTCCACAGCCCACAATAACAACGTCATATTGTCTATGCTCATCGGTCATCCAAAATCTCTCTTGCGACCACTACTCATGAGCCTTGTTCAGAAAATCATTGTACAACCACGGGCAATCTACTACTGGAGGCGCCCTTTTGCCCTCTTGTGCGGAACGCATCCGCATTTGGCGAAATGCATCGCGTTCATCCTCCGCCAAATAGAGACGTTCGTGCCCCCAAAAGCTTGGTCCAACATTTGTTTCATGGGGTTCCCAAGTCTTTGGATCGATAATTCGTCCGCCCCAACCATTCTCCACAAAAAAACCCGATGGGGATTTTGCATAAAAACTTGTCATATAATCGTTGGTATGACGGCCTAAAGTGTATGCAATGGCATCACACATCTGCGCTGCAATATCGTATCCTTGACCTACGTCGTCAAGATTGTGATATTCCACCATAAAATGATGAAATCCCCTCTTGCCGGATCCTATTATAGCAAAGCTGTGATGGCGTCCGTTGACGTGAAAGAAATAAAGAGGTACGGGTTTTAATCCATAGTCGCTGATCGCAAATCCCAATATATCCGTATAAAATTTAACAAGTGGAGTCGGGTTAGCCACATGTAACACTGCGTGTCCCATTCCATAAGGACCCGTTTTAAACCCTTCAATTGCACGGCCAGCTACGAAAGGGTCTTCACAGACGTAGGGCCCAAAAACCAGTTCAATGCGATTTCCGGCGGGATCTTGAAAATATATCAGATCCTCTACAAAGCGGCGGTGACAAAGAGCCCTATCCCCTGCTTTTACCTCGACTCCAGCGCTCTCAAGTCGCGCACCAAATGCGTCAAGATCCGACCTGCGCGACACTTCCCAGCCGATAAAGGCTAAGGTTTCACCTGCTTCATCAGAAACCACCAGACGCTGCATCCGATCATCCATGCGAAAGGCCATAGTTTTGCCACCTTGATCAAATGGCTGCATCCCCAAAAGCTCAGTTGCGAAGCCGTCCCAATCGCCGAGCAAGTCTGATCTCACTCCTAGATAGGCAAGAGAAGTAATGGCCATAGATGATCTCCAATACGCGTTCTATTATGTTGAACATTTTGTACATACGCATGTCAATTAAAGATCTTGTTTCTTCGTAAACCGGTACAAAGCCAATCTTAAAATACAAAATCTGGCATTGAATTTGCTGAATTGTTTGAAACGTCCTACAGAAAGGTTACGCATGTGGGTCCTTTGCCCGAAATGTTTTGAACGCACTGCGGTTAAGCGTAGCTTGTCTTTACTCCGAGAAAATATGGTATGTGAACATTGCAATCATTCCTGGATTGAGCGATCACGGGTGTTGAAAGAGCACAACAATGCACGTCTCAACCGCCTAGAAGAGGTCGAAGAGACAGTGATGCAGCGCAGATACGAAAAACTTGACCAAAAATTTAACGAAGGCGCAATTACTCCCCAAGAGTATGCTGAAGGCTTGCAGGCGCTGGAACATCAGAATCGTCAGGTTCATGCCACGTTAATCACAGTTTGGGCGAAACGATTTTAGATACTTTTAAACTTACTAAACGGAGCCTTTCTATTTTTTGAGCCCTAGACTGAAGGTGGCCCTTAATCCACCCAATGTTTCGCTTCTCGACAGTGCGAGTTGCCCGCCATGCGCATGAGCGATGTCTGCAACAATAGGCAATCCAAGACCTGCCCCAGTACCGAAGTTCTGATTGCGCGAAGCATCCAGACGCGCAAAAGGTTTGAGAGCCTCTGCGATCTTATCTTCCGGTATGCCCGGGCCGTCGTCGTCAACGTGAATTTGCACAGTACTCTGTTTGATATTTCCTGAAATTCGAACATGATTTGCGTAGCGCAATCCATTTGAAACGAGATTATCTATCGCTCTACGGATTGATAAAAGTCTGATATCCATGATTAGAGGGGCGTCAGGTGATACAAATGTCAATCGATCAGGTTCAAAATTTGCTTGTCGCACCACATCTTCTACCACCTGCCATATATCTAGTCGCTCCCGATGGGCTTGGACCTCTGCCTGACCACGGGTAAACGAAAGAAATTCATCAATAAGAGCCTGCATTTCTGTCACATCGTGTTCCAAGGCGTCTTTGTCTTCATGCTCCAACATAGCCAATCCAAGACGCAGTCGTGTTAAAGGTGTGCGAAGATCATGACTTATGCCCGATAGTAACAATGTCCTTTGTTCGATGTGACGTTCAATGCGCCCACGCATATCCAAAAAAGCGCGGCCAGCTGCGCGCACCTCGACAGCGCCAGAGGGTTTATATTCAACAGAACGCCCCAAACCAAAAGACTCGGCCGCGTTCGCTAGACGCCTGATCGGTCGTAATTGATTACGCAAATAGACAAAAGCGATCAAAGTGAAAAGTGCACCAAATATCAACATGTTAACGATGAGCTGATGCGGGTTTGACGCCGATACCCGCTCTCGTGAAAAGCCTAAAACAAACGCCTCGTCGCCGCGAGCGATTAAAATCCGAACGCGGTAATCATCTGGCAAATCCACGCCGACCACACCTTTTTGCAAGAATAATTCACGCTCCACGATAAATCCGGTAAGATCAAAAAAGCGGCGTGTCTGCTCAAAGGCATTCAAAGACTCCGGATAGGTTTCAACCGAAATTTCAAGCGCTTTGCTTAACGTCTCGACATCCTGAAAAGTACCTTTTTTTGAAAATAACATATCGCTAATAAGTCCGATTTCATTTGTAATCCCACGCGCCAATTGCTCTGTCACGCCTTCAAAATGACGTTGGACAAATACCACAGACACCGTCAATTGAAGTAAAATAATGGGCAAAAGAAGGATCAGTGCCGCCCGCCCGTAAAGCCCTTTTGGCAAATAGCGTTTGAACAGTTGAAACATAGGAATTAAAACAACCTTCACACTTAAGAAAGTGAGGACAGCATGGATGAGAGCGGGCTGAACTTCAATCCCCCTATCGGAGTGTCAATAGAACTAGAACCGGGACTACGGCGGCTTCTGGCCCCCAATCCATCTCCTATGACTTTCCGCGGTACGAACACATACCTTTTAGGGATCTCTAACATCGCAGTGATAGACCCCGGCCCTGACAATCAGAAACATTTGACCAATATCATAGATTCATTAGAAACGGGACAACAAATCACGCATATTTTTCTAACACATTCCCATATCGACCATTCTCCCTTGGCAAAAAAACTCTCCGAAGTGACAGGTGCCAAGACATATGCTCGCGGTCCTACAGGCGTTGGTCAAAGCACTGCAATGCTTGATCTTTTGGCGTCAGGATATACAGGAGGCGGCGAAGGCAGAGACGAGTACTTTACACCGGATGTTTGCCTGAACGAAGGGGAAATAATCAATGTTGCAAGTGAGCAGCTTGAGGTAATCTATACCCCCGGTCATTTTGGCAATCACATTAGTTTTGCCTGGAATAGTAATCTATTTAGTGGGGATCATGTTATGGATTGGGCGACATCTATGGTTTCCCCTCCAGATGGGGACTTAGCCGATTTCATGGCTTCTTGCCGGAAATTACAAACGCGTGACTGGCGGTTTTTTTATCCGGGCCATGGTGCCATCGTTCAAGATCCTCGCGGGAGATTGAGTTGGCTGTTGACACACCGTCTGCAACGCGAAGCACAAATTATAGACCAATTGCACAAAGCTCCTATGTCCCCCAAAGAATTAGCGAAAGCGATCTACATCGATACCGACCCGTCCCTCCTAGGGGCTGCGGCACGAAATGTATTTGCGCATCTTATTGACCTTTGCAATAGAGCCATAGTGCAAACGGATGACGCTCCTCGCTTTGAAAAAACTTATACCCTTTCGTCAGACGACGGGCCCAATTGAAACTTTCCTCAAAATCCCTCTAGACCTCAAAGAAAGACGTTGCTATATCCCACTGCAATTCCGGCGTAGCTCAGCGGTAGAGCAGTTGACTGTTAATCAATTGGTCGTAGGTT
>CAJXHI010000024.1 GCA_913051655.1 uncultured Alphaproteobacteria bacterium | reverse complement strand
ACCCTCTTTTGCGGCAGCTGCCGCAGCCTTAGGACATGAGCTTACATTACCCGGTCTTGCGCAATCGGTTGTGTTGACCCGTACCCCTGGCCGTGCTTCATCAATGCCAGATGGAGAAACGCTAGAAAACTTTGCAAAAACCTGCGCAACGTTGGCTATTCACCTTTCGATCCATAACCTTTCAAACACTGTTGTAAAGCTCATCCCTTTTTATGGGGCAGATTGTCCGGTAGCGGTCGTCTTTCGGGCGAGCTGGCCAGATCAGAAAATCATACGCTCAGACCTTGCAAGCATAGAACGCGATATGCCTCAGGGAATAGAGCGAACCGCGCTTATCCTTTTGGGTCCTGCGCTTCGCGCGGAAGGGTTTGAAGAAAGCTGTCTCTACAAAAGCGATTATGATCGCCGCTTTCGCCCACAATCGGCAGAATCGCCCTTTGCCAGCGGTGGAGAACGCTGATGGTTCCCAATGGTCTTTTGATCTCTGCACCGAGTTCGGGCACTGGCAAAACCACAGTAATGCTGGGCTTGCTGCGAGTATTTGCAAATATGGGATTGAGCGTACAACCCTTTAAAAGTGGTCCGGATTACATTGATCCGGCCTTTCATCAAGCAGCAGCACGCAAAGCTTCTTTCAACCTAGACAGTTGGGGAATGGATGATGCGCTCATGCAGACCATCGCCGCCGAGGGTGACGGGGCGGATATAGCGATCGCAGAGGGCTCCATGGGGCTTTACGATGGTGTGGCAACTAGGGGCGCCAGTGGATTTGGATCAAGCGCCGAAACAGCGCGGCGTTTTGGTTGGCCTGTGATTTTGGTCTTAGATGTGAGCGGTCAGGCACAGTCTGCGGCCGCCACAGCACTTGGTTTCATGAAATACATGCCTGATCTGCCTTTTGGTGGGGTGATACTGAACCGCGTGGCAAGTGCACGCCATGAAAGATTGGCCCGTTTGGGAATGACAGAAGCCGGCGTGAACGTTTTTGGGGCGTTGCCAAGACGGGGCGATCTGACGCTTCCTGAGCGCCATCTTGGACTTATCCAAGCGATAGAACATCCAGACCTGGAAGAAGCCATATCCAATTATGCGAATTTCTTGACAGATCATGTAGATCTGATGGCTATCCGCTCTGCAGCGCGGGGAGGTACGATACCGCAAAATACTCACCTGCCTCGCCCACCTGCTCAACGTATTGCTCTTGCACGTGATGCCGCTTTTTCCTTTGCATATCCGCATTTGTTAAAGGGTTGGCGGTCGGCTGGAGCAGAAATCCTGCCTTTTTCCCCACTGAATGATGATCAGGTGCCCAATGCAGATTTAGTATGGTTGCCAGGCGGATATCCTGAATTACATGCGGGAACCTTGGCAGGTGCAAAACGGTTCCACACCTCGCTGCGTAAACATGCGGAAACCAGACCGGTACACGGGGAATGCGGGGGATATATGGCGCTTGGCAACACAATCATCGACAAAGAAGGCGTCGCCCATAAAATGGCGGGGCTTTTAGGCTTGATAACAAGCTATGAGAAACGAAAATTCCACCTCGGATACCGACAAGCGACCTTACAAAAACCTGCACTTGGATATTCACAAGGGACGCATTTGCGTGGACATGAATTTCATTATTCCACCATCTTAGAAGAACCTGACACACCGCTTGCCCAAGTTACAGACGCAGATGGTAATCCGGTGAGCGAGACAGGCTCATTACGAGGCCATGTTAGTGGTACGTTTTTTCATATGATCGCTGAGGCCAAATAATGAGTGGTTTTGTAAGCTTTGTTGGATCGGGTCCAGGTGATCCAGAGCTTTTGACGCTAAGAGCTCTCAAACGGCTAAAACAGGCTGATGTGGTTCTATATGATGATTTATCTGCCGGAAGTATACTTGATGAGGCAAACATTAATGCGACGCTCGTCGGAGTTGGTAAACGTGCAGGGCGTCATTCACCCAAACAGCATCATGTAAGCCGGCTTTTGGTGGATTACGCACAACAGGGTGGGCAGATCATCCGACTAAAGTCTGGAGACCCTGGAATTTTCGGACGTCTAGAAGAGGAAATCCAAGCATTAGACAAAGCACATATTCCATTTGAAATTGTTCCAGGGGTTACATCGGCAAGCGCTGCCGCAGCGGCGGCCTCCATACCACTGACACGGCGATTAAGCGCAAGGCGGCTGCAATTTGTAACAGGTCATGATGTTACCGGCGTGCTGCCAGAAAACCTCAATATGGCTGCACTGGCAGATCCAGAATGTACGACAGCCATATACATGCCAAAGCGTACTTTTCCAATACTTGCACAACGTTTAATGGATCATGGTCTGGCGCAGGACACTCCTGCCCTTTTGGCTGAAAGCGTTTCCCAATCAGAGGAAAACCTCACCTCCTCAACAATTATTGAATTGGCAGTTCAACTGAAAAAAAACGCCGGTTCTGCTCCTGGCCTGATTCTATTTGGCCCATTGGCCCTGCGGAACAATAGGACATGATGCGAGCAATGGGTATATCCAGCACGGCAATCCATTTATAAACTTCACAACACATCTTTTAAACGTCGTATCGGAGAAAAAATTATGTTTGAACTTCGTCTAGTTGGTATCGGCATGGGAAACCCCGATCATTTAACAGGGTCAGCGAAACAAGCTTTACAAACTTCAGATGTTATTTTCATACCGCAGAAAGGGTCTGAAAAGTCTGATCTCGTTGCGTCGCGAAGATATATTTGCGAAAGGGTGCTGGAAAGACAGCCACGGTTTGCGACTTTTGATCTTCCAAGGCGTGATCCCTGTCAGCCTGATTATTTAAAGCGGGTCGATATATGGCACGATGAAATTGCAAACCTATGGTTTGAAACCCTGAACAAGAAACTTCCAGGGGGTGGCACAGCAGCATTCATGATTTGGGGTGATCCATCTCTCTATGATAGCAGCCTACGCATCGCAGAGCGGTTAAAACCTTTGGTCGACGGTTTAAAAGTCAAGGTTACGCCGGGGTTGACGGCTATTCAATTACTCACCGCCGCTCACAGTATCCCACTTAACGATATAGGCGCACCTTTCATGATTAGTACCGGTCGTCAGCTTAGAGAACAGGGATGGCCAGAGGGTTGTGATACATTGGTCGTGATGCTAGATGGAGATTGTTCGTTTAACCAATTGGACGGCGAAAATTATCACATTTGGTGGGGTGCTTTTTTAGGGATGCCAAATGAAATTGTAATTTCTGGTCAACTTCACGAATGCGCAGATGTTATTAAAAATACTCGTCAAAAGGCACGAAAACAACACGGTTGGATCATGGATACCTATCTCTTAAAGCGACAGAAATAAGCTGCGGACTGCACCCAAGATTGAGTACCTTAAACAAATACCGACGCCTGTTTTCTGTCGCGGATTTACGTATTCAAACACGGTTTCAATAAAGTTCTACGCACGATGACACAGAGAGAAAACACTCCTTAAAATTCTATCCAATGTATAACGTATGTTAAAAGTTGATTATTTATTTTCAATAAACACAACAGATAAGTCCCTTTTCAAGCTTTACAAAAAGAAAAATTTTTGAGGTTTCGATTGATGTAATTTCAACTACAAATCTCCCGATGTTAAAACAGATATTCGAGTTACGAATTGAAAATTCTTAAGAAAAGCATTTTTAGCAACGGCGATTTTTACTCTTCGCTTTGAAATAGCTCATCAGGAGGAAAATAGGTAAATCTAAGTTTTCAAACATTTATGAAACTTCACGCAAACCTTTATGCAGATTAGATATCTCTGACACCAAAGGAATAAGGCTAGCCTGAAGAGAGTGATATATATCAGGTTTTCCTTTAAATTGCTTCTCAGTCGGACGATTTTTCGCGTCAATAACACAAAACCAGCCACCGTAAGTATGGTCGATAAAATATCGGTTCGCAAACTCCCATAGTTTTCGATACCACGCTTCATTTTCGGGTCTCGGATCAACCCGCGTCAACACGGAAACGGCTCCAATCGCCTCAGTCACTGGCCACCAGAAACGGTCTCGGTTTTTGATTTTTCCTCGATTTCCCATTGTATAACAAAAACCGCCCTCTGGTAGCCAAGCGTCATTAAGTGCCGTTTCAATCAAGTGGCGTGCCTCAACAACGGCAGAGTCATCCGGACGTCCCAACAAATCCCAATATTGCAGTCTAAGGCGTGCAAATTCAAAAGAGTGACCTGGCGTCGTCCCAGCAGGTCGAAACATAGGATCCCCCTGATATTCCTGATCAATTGTCCAATCCAAATGATAGTGTTCTGGGATACGCCAATTGTATTGCGGTGCAACTGTACCAACGAAAAAATTAATTATGCTACCGGCTCGATCCAGAAACACGCGATCCTGCGTCACTTCATAAGCAGCAAGTAAAGCTTCGCTGCCATGCATATTTGCATTCATGCCACGATAAGAAGAAAAAGACGTCCAATCTCTTTTATATTCTTCTTTGAAACGCCCAATGGTATCATCCCAGAAATGCTCATCAAGTATCTGAGAGATTTCTTTTATAAGATTGTCTGCCTCCTCAAAACCGGCTTGCAATGCACTCGCAGCTGCGAGCAAAATGAAAACATACCCATACGCAAGCTTCAAAGTATTACAGGGTCCGCTTTCATCAAAAGACCATATGTAGCCCCCGTTCTTCGGATCCCTGTGCCCTTTTTCAAGGTTCTCAAGGCCCGCCAATACGATCGCGTCACCCTCATCAAAACCAATCTGCTTTCCAAGTGCATAAGAATGAATCAATCGAGTTGTGGCGTGCAGCTCTTGCGGTGCGCCTACAATCTCTGACCCGTCCCAATTCAAGCTACGAAATTGCCCTGTCGGAGCCAAACTGGCTGAAAAAAACTGAAGCTGACGAATAGCTTCATTTCTAAGCCACATTCTATGGACCGGATCTCATGCCATGACGAAGACGAAATTGATTGTGATAAAACTGAAGTTTTCAAAAGCCAATTCCTCATACTGTGCAAAAATCACGGCTTTTAGCTTAGGTAAACAGCATCCTAAGCAATTCGGCAACAACATACCATCCCTAGTAAGCTGAAAACAATAAGCTCGCTTACATCCGGCAGCGAGGGAAAAATAGAGGGCTAACGACTTCGATGACTCTCCGTTTTTCTACTTAAAATTTCGTATTATTTGAAATGATTAATAACGCTTCTACAGATGTTTTATGGCCACCTTTTGCACATCGGCTCTTTCAAGAAAATTGCCAAATTTAGTTTTGGCCAGTCCAAAGTATTTTTAAAATTTTGCCATATTTTTTTATTTGGGACAAATTTTTCAGCTATGCACGAAGGGCATAACAGCTATGTTCGTCAGTGGCTTGCCTTAGCAGAATGACTACCTATTTTAAATCCTATTACTCAACCGAGTAACCTCCCTGTTGGACTGTGGCCGAGCTTGTCTCGGCCATTTTTTTACCAGGCAGTAGCGCGTAATACTCATATCTTAATCTGAGACATATTCGTTTACGCTAGAACCGATTTAGGGAAATAAAAGGACACAGTCCAATTGGGCATATCGACGATTTCACTGATTCTCAAATCGCCACAAACCGAACATAACATGTAGGCTTCAAGTGCGCTCATACCCGTTGTGACAGATACCCAGTCAATCATTCCAGATACCGCGTCTTTGGCAGCCTGCATCAAATCCTCACCAATGCCAGTCGTCGCTTTATAGCCTTTTTCATCGAGATGTCGGGTTACAGGACCGTCGGTTTCAAATCGCGGAAAGTCAAAGTTAGCGTGTTTAATAAGATCAATTTTAACTGCGACTGTCATCGGGCTCTCGATAGCTGTACCACAGATTTCCCCATCGCCTTGCGCCGCATGCGTGTCGCCTAAGGAAAGGAAACCACCGGCCACCTCCACAGGAAGATAGAGGGTTGTTCCAACCGAATTGTCCCTTATATCAAGGTTGCCGCCAACTCGACGTGGTGGCACCACTGAATGCAGCCCCTTTTCTTGTAATGCGAGCCCGATGGTTCCTACAAAGGGTTTCAAGGGCACTTTGCCCCCAGGTCCATACAAAGTGGGTTTCATGGAAACACTGTCATATTTCCAGACATGAAGGGCGGGATCTGTGAATTGATCAGCTAATAAGCCAAAACCAGGGATATTTGCTGTCCATCCCCAACCAGAAGATTGAAAATTCAAAAACGTAACGGCCACCGCATCGCCTGATTTTGCGCCTTCGATATATATTGGGCCGGTGACAGGGTTCACTTTGTCGAAAGATAACGCAGACAGATCGCTTAGCGTTGAACCGGCGTTTAACTGTCCACCTGAGCTATCAATGGTTTCTATTTCTACGCTTTGGCCGGGCGAAACGAATAAGGTGGGTTCGATGGAGTTATCCCAGCCAAAATGATGGTTGTGTCTGTGAATCGTGTGATTGCATACCATTTTCTGTTCCCATTAATTTTTTGAAATCAAATCTTAGATTACTCTTCCTCCGATGCCGTCTGTAGCACGCAAAGCTGCGAAAAGTACTATATAATTCAGATCTAAGCGTTTATTCCAAATCACTTTTTGACGTTCACGGTGCGTTTGACAACTCATAATTATATGATTTAAAGATCTAATATGTCAGGTCAAGTATGCGTCTTACGAACATAGTTATTAAGTCCTATATTCACTGTGACTTTTTCCGCTTGCAACAAGGTCTAGACACCGTAGCATTACACAGCGTTACTGTTTGTGAACGTTCGCCAAGTTGAAAGGGCCTGTTCCATGGCCAAGACACCAAAAGAACTGCGCTCTGCACGTTGGTTTGCGCCGGATGACCTACGTTCTATGGGGCACCGATCCCGCGCGATGCAGATGGGGTTAGACGGCGCCGATTGGGACGGCAAACCCATCATAGCCATCATCAACACCTGGTCAGATCTTTCCCCCTGTCATCATCATTTGCGAGATCGAGCTGAATTCGTGAAAAAAGGGGTTTATCAAAGTGGCGGCATGCCTGTTGAAATGCCCGTGCATTCCTTTGCAGAACAATTTTTAAAACCCACCTCTATGCTCTATCGCAATATGGGCGCGATAGAGGTTGAGGAGACTCTTCGTTCGCATCCCATTGACGGGGCCGTATTAATGGGTGGATGTGATAAATCAACACCGGCGCTTGTAATGGGCGCGCTTAGCATGGGTCTTCCTTTTATTTACCTACCAGCCGGAGCGATGTTGGCGGGCAATTATGCAGGCGAGAAACTAGGCTCTGGAACTGATGTCTGGAAATATTGGGACGAACGGCGAGCGGAAAATATCAGTAAAGAACAATGGGATGGCGTACAGGGCGGTATTGCGCGCAGTTACGGTACTTGTATGACAATGGGAACGGCATCTACCATGATGAGTATTGCTGATGGTTGGGGCTTGACACTGAGCGGGGCTTCTTCAATCCCAGCCGCAGATGCAAGCCACAAACGAATGGCTGCTGCCTGTGGGCGACGCGTGGTAGAGATGGTTTGGGAGGATCTGACACCGGACAAAATTATGACAGAAGCCAGCACGCGTAATGCTGTCACGGTAGCAATGGCCACCGGATGTTCAACAAATGCGATCATTCATCTAATTGCGATGGCAAGACGTGCCGGCGTCAATTTGACTTTGGATGACCTTGACAAAATTGGACGTAACACACCTGTAATTGCAAATATTCGTCCGTCAGGAACAGAGTATTTGATGGAAGACTTTTTTTATGCGGGCGGATTACGCGCGCTTATGCTGGAGCTCGGTGATAAGCTTGATCTGAACGTTTTAACGGTAAGCGGGACTTCACTAAAAGAGAACCTTGAGGGCGCAATTAATTATAACACCGATGTCATACGCCCCCTCAGTAATCCCGTGTATCATGAAGGATCACTTGCCGTTCTTAAAGGCAATCTGGCCCCAGCCGGGGCAGTTATCAAACCGGTCGCAATGGATCAAAGATTCCAAAAACACAGTGGGCCTGCGATTGTTGCTGACAATTATCAAGAATTGAAAAAAATCATAGATGACGAAGATTATCCTATGAGCCCAGATCACATTTTGGTGCTGCGTAACGCTGGACCAAAAGGCGGGCCAGGGATGCCAGAATGGGGGATGATTCCCCTGCCCAAGTCACTTTTAAAACAGGGATATCGGGACATGCTACGCTTGAGTGACGCACGTATGTCGGGGACTTCTTATGGAGCCTGTATTTTACATGTTGCCCCTGAGTCTTTTGTGGGAGGTCCACTGGCTCTTATCAAAACCGGAGATATTATTGAGTTGGATATTCCCAACCGCCATCTTAATGTCGATCTGGATGAAGTGGAAATGCAAGTACGGCGGAAGGCTTGGATTCCTCCGAAACCAAGATTCGAAAGAGGATACGGGTATATGTATCTTCAACATATTGAACAAGCTGATAAGGGGTGTGACTTTGATTTTTTACGCACTGACTTTGGTTCGCCCGTTTATGAACCAGAAATATACTGAATTTGTAGCCAAGCATATTACTAATACTTGCATAAAACACAGCCGTTAGTCTATTAAATAAAATTCTGCAACCGGTTGCAAAAAGGTATTGACTCTCTGAAGGCACCTGCGCAATTCTTAGCGCGGGAACCCAGTGGATAGGTTATTCATCGGTGACCGCGTAAAGCGATCGCGAATTTAAATTGCCCACTCTACTGAAACAGAAGATGGCCATACGTGGCCCCGGTAAGAATTCATCGGTGAGCCGGCACCAATCTTGGGAGGATTAAATGAAGAAACAGTTACTGACAGCAAGCCTTGTAGCACTAGTGGGAACAAGTGTCGCCGCACAAGAAATCGGTGCGACATTCTCAAAGTTTGATGACAACTGGTTGACCGTACTGCGCAACGGAATGGTTGAATACGCGGGAACAATTGATGGGTTGTCCTATCAGCAAGTCGACGCAACCGATGATATTGCAAAACAGATTGACCAAGTGAAAAACTTTGTAGCCTCAGGTGTTGACGCCATTATTGTTAACATTGTGGATACCTCTGCTGGCGCTGCCGTTTCAGCCGCTGCCGGCAACGTACCGCTGGTTTATGTCAATCGTGAACCCGACAACGTCAATGACTTACCGGCAACGCAAGCATTTGTTGCTTCCAATGAAATTGAATCTGGAACTCTCTCAGCATTTGAAGTTTGCAAAAATTTGCGCGCTGAAGGCAAAGGAAACAAGGCACGCGGTTATCTGATGAACGGTCAGCTCACAAACCAAGCGGCGGTGCAGCGCTCTAAAGACGTCTATGATGTAATCGGCATGGATATGTGTAATTTCATGGAAATTATTGCAGAAGCGCCTGCAAACTGGTCCCGTGATGAAGCCCAAGACCTCATGACAAACTGGATGTCTTCTGGTGATCCATTTGATTTTGTTCTCGCCAACAACGACGAAATGGCAATCGGCGCGATCCAAGCAATGAAAGCTGCAGGCATGGATATGGCTGACGTTCAGGTTGGTGGTGTTGACGCCTCTCAGGACGCTTTGCTTTCAATGGCAGGTGGCGATTATGACGTGACAGTGTTCCAAGACTCCGTTGGTCAGGGCACCGGTTCCATTGACGCAGCGATTAAACTGGCTGCAGGTGAGAAAGTTAACAAAAAAGTTTATATCCCATTTGTACTGGTGACACCAGGAAACATGGCAGGCTTTATGGATAAGAATTAAAGCCATACTTTGATACAAAGCTAGGATTGGCGGCGTCTTAGGCGCCGCCTTTTCTAAAACAAAGCATTGATAAATGGAGGCAAGGCATTGGCAGACACGAGTCACGGCACCGGTGGGTTAAGCTTTGATAAATCGAAGAAAACATGGCCAAGCGAGCTGAATATTCTATTGGCTCTAGTGATCATTATCGTATTATTCGAGATTATTGGCCAAGTTGCCCCCTATATGCGCGGACAGAGCTTTCTGTTTGATACGAAAGATCGTTTTGATAGTATTTTCAATGAGGCTCGGTTGAAAATCATCATCCTTCAGGTAGCCATTATCGGCATTATCGCATTAGGTGTGACGCAAGTTATTATCACTGCAGGTATTGACCTGTCATCGGGTCCATTGGTGGCCGCTACTGCAATGATTGCAATGAGTTTGGCGCAAACAGAACTGGTCAACGGTTTTCCCAACCCAAAAGCCGTTTTTGGAACTTGGGCAATGGACCTTCCCTTGGTTATTCCGGTAGCTGCAGGATTGCTTTTCGGAGCCATAATTGGTGCGATTAATGGTATGTTTATTGCCTTATTCCGCATACCTCCTTTTATTGCCACCCTAGGAATGTTTTTGATCTGTCGCGGCATTGCGCTTTGGTGGTCCGGCGGAAATCCAATCTCTTTCCCAACAGCCTCATATGCCTTTATCGGTTCAGGAATGATGCCCGTTGTGTGGTTCGTGCTTCTGGCGATTATTTTCCAGTTTATTATGAGTTTCACTGTTTACGGCAAACATACATATGCTATCGGTTCAAATGAAGAAGCGGCACGTATGTCAGGTATCAATGTTAAACGTCACAAGATCCTTGTTTATACTATCGCATCCACGCTCGCTGCTTTTGCAGGAGTTGTACTAAGTTCAAAAGCTGTGACTGCACAGGCCGGCATGGGCGAATTTTATGAACTTTTCGCCATCGCAATGGCAGTTATAGGTGGGATCAGCCTAGCAGGAGGCCGCGGCTCCATCATTGGCACAGTGCTTGGAGCTATGGTTATTGGTGTAATCCGATCGGGATTTACCTATATCAAACTCGATGGATCCTATCAGTTGATTGCCATGGGTGCGATTATTATTGCTGCGGTGGTGCTAGATCAATGGCGGCAAAAAAATACAGCTTCGCGGTAGGTGAGAAGGGATTTCTTATGGACAATGTAACAACAAGCGGCCAAAGCGATGTCATTCTCGAAACCCAAGGTCTAACAAAACACTACGGCGGTGTCCACGCGCTTGAAAGTGCTAACTTCAAATTACGAAAAGGCGAACATGTGGCCATTGTAGGCGATAACGGGGCAGGAAAATCGACCTTTGTCCGTCAGATTACTGGTGTTGAACAGCGTACACGTGGAGACATCATATTTGATGGACAGAGTGTTAATTTTACCGGACCACTGGAAGCTCGGGAGGCAGGAATAGAAACCGTGTTTCAGACGCTTGCCTTGGCCGATGATCTCGACGTCCCAGACAATATTTTTCTTGGCCGTGAAATGACGAAATTTGACTGGCTGGGACCTTTTAGGATCTTGGACTACAAAGGCATGCGTCAAGCCACGATCGATGGGTTAAACAGAACCGCTGTAAAAATCCCTAATATACGCAATACAATCCGGTATATGTCAGGCGGACAAAGACAGTGCGTTTCCATTGCAAGAACTGCGTCTTTCCATTCCAAATTGACCATCATGGATGAACCAACAGCTGCGCTAGGCGTGCAGGAGACGACACAAGTGGAAGCTATTATCAAAGCACTAAAACAAAATGGCGAACCGTTAATTCTTATAAGCCACAATATGCGGCAGGTCTTTGACCTTGTTGACCGTATCGTTGTCTTTCGCCGAGGACGTATCTGTGGCAACCTTCGCCGGGAAGAGACAAACCCACAGGATGTGGTGGCATATATCACAGGAGCAAAGACCGGTAAGGAGTATGAAGCCACCGCTTTATGATACACTGAAAACTATCACCTTGGAAATTGCGAGGATAATGGACAATGGCCTTAGAAAGCCCCATAACCTATAAGGGTTACTTTTCAGAACAAGATTGTTCGGTCGCTGCCTTCCTGTCGTTAATTACAGAGCCGACATTGATTTCGGATTTACGATTTGCGGCCAAGATAGAGTTTAATATTCCAATTTATGATGCTCAGGATGTTAAAAGCGTCTTGGGCTCATCATCTCGGCAGGACCTTCTGGCTGAATGGGCTCATGTCCTTAGCGAACGCTCTGGCATTGTAGTGCTGAAACAAGCAATGATTGATTTAGACGCTGTAGATGAGGCCACGGCCGTTTTCAACAACATTATCAAAGAAGAACAATCAACCACCTCTGGCGGCGATCATTTCGGTGAACGGGGCGCCAATGACAGGATCTGGAACTCGTTGCAAAAATTATGCCTACGCAATCCCTCTTTGTTTGCACGTTATTTTTCAAGTCCTTCTATCGCAGCCATCAGCGAAGCTTGGCTGGGTCCTTGGTCGCAGATGACGGCGCAAGTCAATCTGGTGCGTCCAGGCGGCAAACCTCAGACCTGTCACCGCGATTATCATCTCGGATTTATGCCCCCCGAACAAGTAAAACGCTTTCCTTCAAAGGCACATTTGTATTCCGGTGCTCTCACGTTACAGGGAGCGATCGCGCATTGCAACATGCCTATCGAAAGCGGACCGACAAAGCTTTTGCCCAATTCCCAACGCTTTGCACCTGGTTATATTGCAGCGCAAATGCCCGATTTTCGCAAGATATTCGAGGAAAATTTTGTGCAAACGACGCTTGAAAAAGGTGATGCGCTGTTTTTCAGCCCTGCCCTATTTCATGCCGCAGGTGAAAACCGATCAACCGATATAGACCGTATGGTAAACCTGCTTCAAGTTTCCTCTGCGATGGGACGCTCTTTAGAACGGATTGACCGGCGCGCTATGGTCAGTGCTTTGTTTCCCGCGTTGAAAAAGTTAAATTTGCCGCAAGAACATCTTACTTCTGTGATTTCAGCTGCTGCCGAAGGATATCCGTTCCCAACTAATCTTGATACGGATCCCCCAATTGGTGGTTTGGCGTCCGAAACTCAGGCAGAGCTTCTAGCGCGCGGCTTGGCCGAAGATCTAAGCATTGGAGAATTTGAGAGGGCTCTCCACGAAAATTTCAGGCGCCGATAGCTATAACCATGTGTTGGAAGTTACTCACAAAGGTTTAAAAGGAAGCGTAGTATGATGGCAAAATATTATTCACTTTCTGCAGCGCACCGGATGCAAAACGATGTCTCTGCCGTGGGGTCTCTCCGGTGGTACAAGCCCAAGGTAGATCCACAAGCCATCCGTGCCCTGATGCAGAAATCAGATAGTATCGCGCTCAGAGATACTAGCATTTGGTTTTTGGGATTGGGGGTCAGCGGATATTTGGCGGTACTGCTTTGGCCCAATGTTTGGTCCATTCCTTTCTGGTTTATCTACGGAGTACTCTACGGATCGGGCTCCGATTCACGCTGGCATGAATGCGGTCACCGCACCGCTTTTAAAACCGAATGGATGAACAATGTCGTTTATCACATTGCAAGCTTCATGCTTATAAGAAACCCTGTGGTGTGGAAAGCGAGCCACGTACGCCATCACACAGACACGATTATAGTCGGGCGTGATCCAGAAATTGTGGCAATGCGGCCCCCTGACCTTCTGCGCATTGTCCTGAACCTTTTTGGTCTTATCGATACGCTGACATTGCTAAAACGTATGGCTCTGCATGTCACAGGACGTATCCACCCAGATGAGGAAACATTTTTAAGGACTAAAGATTATCCGCGTTGCTTTCGAGTCGCGCGGATCTGGCTCGCAATTTATCTGGCGACGGGTTTTACGGCGTATTGGTTCCAAAATTTCCTCCCCTTTATGCTGATTGGCTTGCCGCGTCTATACGGGGCTTGGCATCATGTGATGACGGGATTGTTGCAACATCTTGGCCTGGCAGAAAATGTGACTGACCATCGATTAAACACGCGTACCGTATTAATGAACCCAGTCAGCAGATTTATTTACCTGAATATGAATTATCATTTGGAACACCATCTTTTCACAATGGTGCCTTATTACCATCTTCCCAAATTACATGCGTTGATAAAAGACGATGTTCCCCCAGCGGAACCATCCATACTTGCGGCTTTCAAACGCTTAGTGCCGGTTTTGATAAAACAATTAAGGTATGAAAATGCGGTGATCATTCCCACCTTGCCGACAGGAGCAACAGATTACGGGCCGGAGGTAGAGCGCCTTCTACCCTCTGCCGTTTGACCTTCATTCAACGATACATCATTGGTCTCGCATCTGTCCACGCTCCATCTCTATGGGCTGAGGCGACAGCAGCATAAACAGCAGCCATTGAGCGTAAACCATCCTCAGCAGAGGGTAAACCATCACGGTCTTCCCCACTCAGTACATCTGCGAGATCACAATACATATTTGCCACTGCCAAAGGGAAACCTTCAGGGTGCGCTATCGCAACGCGGCTAAGGCGACATGCTTCTTCATAAAGACCACTCTCTCCTTTTTCTATGATCTGCGTGCGTCCTCGAAGTGGGGTGTAAATCAATTGGTTTGGTTGCTCGGCAAACCATTTCAAACCACCCGTTTCTCCAAACACTTGGATTTCAAATCCGTGTTGACGGCCAATCGCCACAGACGAAGTCCAAAGACGCCCAACGGTCCCACCGGACATGCGAAAATTTACCATTGCGTCATCTTCCAACTCACGACTGGAAATGGTTGAGGTAAAATCAGCAGAGAGAGTTTCGACCTCATCATCACAAAGAAAGCTCGCCATATGGAGCGCATGAATACCGCAATCGGCAAACTGCCCTGAAACACCCGCCATTGCTGGATCATACCGCCAGCGCACACGTGGGTTATCCGCATCTCCCGCGTCCGCATGATGACCATGGCTAAAGTTTACAACCACAAGGCGGATTTTTCCGAGCTCACCCGCGCGGATCATTGCACGTGCTTGTCGCACCATCGGATAGGCTGAATAGCAATAATTCACCGCAAAAATTTTACCAGATTTCCCCGCGACACGCACAATCTCTTCACCTTCTTCAACGGTCATTGTCATCGGCTTTTCACAAAGCACGTTAAATCCCGCTTCTAGAAAATTTTTCGTGATTTCAAAATGTGTCGCATTCGGCGTCGCAATTGTCACAAGGTCAATCCTGTCCTCTCGCTTTTTTTCCTTCAACAGCATTTCTTTCCAATCGCGATAAGCACGAGAAGCGTCAATACCAAGATGCATCGCATAGTCTCGCCCCTCTTCGGGACGATGATCAAGTGCTGCTGCCACAAATTGGAACAACCCGTCTGCCTGTGCGCCTAACCGATGGGCAGGTCCAATTTGACTGCCTTCGCCTCCACCAATCATTCCCCAATTCAATTTTGCCATATCTTAAATTCCTCAAACAAATCCGATGCTTTTCAGATATTCACGATTTTTGCGCGCATCGCCGAGGCTGTCGGGATTGAGTTCAGGATCGCAATCCTGTTCAATCGTACACCAACCCTCAAAACCCGATTTGACCAAAAGATCGCGTACGGCTGTAAGATCGACTTCGCCGTCTTCAAGCGTGCAAAAAATACCCTGGCCACAGGCATCGTAAAATCCGGTTCGGTTCTCAATGACCTGCGCCTTAACCTTTGGGTCCGTTGATTTGAAATGCACGTAAGTGATACGATCAATGTGGCGTTTCATAAAAGCAACAGGGTCAAAGCCCGCATAAGTGCAGTGCCCTGTATCCAGACAAAGTTTGATGACATCACTGTCTACTTCGCTCAGAAACCGTTCGACCTCTGGTTCAAAATCCATAAAACCGCCCGCATGCGGGTGAAGTTCTGGAATCAAACCATACTCCTCCGACCCCATTTTAGCCACGTGAACGAGGCGGTCGCAATAAGCCATCCATTCCGCTGTATCCATTTGTTCTGCTTCGCTTACCCGACCAGCCGTTGACGCGCGGCGTGGAGAAATTGAATCAATTAAAACAAAATGTTTCGCGCCGTGCGCTTTGAGCGCTGCACAAGTTCTTTTTGCCCCATCCAGAACATCTTTCCACTGATCGGCATCGTGAAACGCGCGAAACACAACACCACCGATCAGTTCTAATCCATATTTATCCAGAGCTTCCGAAAGTTCCAGAGGATCCTCAGGCATAAAGCCCACAGGGCCGAGTTCGATACCCCTATACCCTGCTTCTGCACAATCGCTCAGCACGCTTTGCCATGAGGGATTGCGCGGATCTTCTGCAAATTCCACACCCCAAGAACAAGGCGCATTTCCAATCCGGATCGACATATTTCTATCTCCTTAAACCTGCTGCACTAATGCCCAAGCTCCGCTTTGTGCAGACTTCTGAATGGCGTCAACCACTTCGGCTACGGCAAGCCCGTCTCGAAACGAAGGCCAGACATTTTTCCCGGTCTCTATCGCGCGGAGAAAATCTTTTGCTTCAATGATGATTGTGTCTTGATATCCCGTCCCGTGTCCCCGCCCAAGGCAAAAGGGTTGGTAATCCGGATGTTCAGGTCCCGTTAAGATTTTACAAAAACCCTGCGTTGCACGGGAGCCTTTATCTTCATAAAGCCACAGGGCATTTTGATCCTCCTGATCAAACCGAATGGCACCTTTGGTTCCATATATATCATAAGCATAACCCATTTTACGACCCATTGCGATGCGGCTGGAATATAGATGTCCCATCACACCATTGGAAAAGCGGCACATAACGGAAGCATGGTCATCATTACTCACTTCTCCACCGGGGCGTTGTTTGTGAACAGTTTCAAGATCGGCTGAGACCTTTTCAATGGGCCCCATCAGAGCCAAGGCGGCATTAATCGGATGACCGGAAAGATCCCCAAGATTGCCATTGGCCATACCCTCACAACGCCACGAAAAAGGATCATCTGGACGTGCAAGAAAATCTTCTTCATGCATCCCGCGAAACCATGTGACGTCACCGATGGAGCCCTCTTGGATGAGGCGGCGGGCAAACTGGCTCGCCGGCGTTCGAATATAATTGAATCCGATCATATTAACCACACCGGCCTTATCGGCAGCTGCAACCATGGCGCGTGCATCTTCGAGATTTGTCGCAAGAGGTTTCTCGCAAAAAACCGGTTTTCCAAGCGCGAATGCAGCTTCAGCAATTCGGCGATGCGTGCTCTGTGGCGTAGCAATAATTACAGCTTCTACATTCTGATCGGTAACGAGATCCTCCCAGTTTTCGCACGCTTTTTCAAATCCGTAAGCCAATTGATACCGAGTTGCAGTTTCGATAGAATTTGCTGCAACTGCGCGAAGCTTTGGTCGTAATTTTGTGTCGAAAACAGCCCCAACGGCGGACATCGCAACAGCATGTGCTTTGCCCATATAACCACCGCCAACGATGCCAATACCTAGGTCGGTCATATCCATTCATTCCCAAGCTCAAATAACGTTGCAACCGGTTGCAAAATCTGTAGACTGTAACGAAATGCATTGCAAGCGACATTGTATCGAGTCGCAGACGACCAGCAACAGAAATTAGGGAGACGCGATTTGAACACTCCATATATTAGCTTAACAACCGCGCAAGCTTTAATTAAATGGTTGTCCAACCAATATATTGAGATCGACGGTATAGAGTATACTGTTTGTGGCGGGGGCTTTGGCATTTTTGGTCACGGAAATGTGACCTGTCTTGGTGAAGCTTTGAACAACAAACGTGAAGCCCTGCCCCTTTATCGTGGACAAAATGAGCAAAGCATGGGGTTCGCAGCTGCAGGTTACGCAAAGCAATGGCTGCGTCAAAGATTTATGTTTTGCACGGCCTCTGCCGGTCCTGGAACGCTTAACCTTGTTACAGCCGCAGCTCTGGCGCATGCTAACCGTTTGCCCGTTCTTCTCTTGTGCGGAGATACGTTTCTTACCCGACTGCCCGATCCTGTCTTACAGCAAATGGAAAACTTTGGTGATCCAACTTTTGGGGCAAACGATGCTTTTAAACCTGTGAGCCGCTATTGGGACAGAATCACGCACCCGGCACAAATCATACAATCGCTTCCAAATGCCTTAGCAACTTTACTTGATCCAGCAGATTGTGGACCTGCATTTCTTGGTTTGCCTCAGGATGTTCAGGGATGGGCCTATGATTATCCTGAGACATTTTTCGAGAAGAAAACCCACCGCATCCGCCGACAAATCCCTGACCCGGAAGAAATTAAAGACGCCATTTCTTTGCTCGAGGGTGCAAAACGGCCACTGATAATCGCGGGTGGTGGTATACAATATTCCCGCGCTACAGCGGAATTAAACACGTTTATAGAAAAATACCAAATTCCTGCAGTAGAAACCATCGCCGG
This sequence comes from uncultured Alphaproteobacteria bacterium, assembly GCA_913051655.1. Classification (GTDB taxonomy): domain Bacteria; phylum Pseudomonadota; class Alphaproteobacteria; order Rhodobacterales; family Rhodobacteraceae; genus LFER01. The sequence goes on along the minus strand of CAJXHI010000024.1, from coordinate 29,329 downwards.
ACGCGCAAATATGCGTCATGATCATCCGTTAAACTGCGGCCCAATCGGCGTAACCGGTTCGAATTCTGGCAATGCTCTGGCAGAAAAGGCCGATGTTATTCTCGCTCTTGGAACGCGACTGCAAGATTTCACCACCGGATCATGGACCGCATTTTCACATGACGCAAAATTCATATCCGTCAATGCGGGACGTTTTGATGCTGCAAAACACCGATCATTACCAGTCGTAGGAGATGCAAAATTTTCGTTAAATGCACTGAATGATGCGCTCTTTTTTCAGGCCAAGCAGAGCTGGATCCAATTTGCGCAAGATGAACGTGCCAAATGGGACGCTTATGTGACAGACAACACCTCGCACGGACATAACAAACCGAATTCATACGCTCAAGCGATCGGTGTGGTGAATGCCCATTGCGACAGAAGAGATCGTATTCTTGCAGCTGCTGGCGGGCTTCCTGCAGAAGTCACGGCAAATTGGCGCACGCTTGAGCAAGGAACCGTCGATGTCGAATTTGGATTTTCCTGCATGGGATATGAAATAGCCGGCGCCTGGGGCGCACGCATCGCGCAAAGTGAACGCGAGCCAGACAAGGACACTATCTCCTTCTGTGGCGACGGGTCTTATTTGATGCTGAATTCAGATATATATTCTTCTGTTCTGAGCGAAAAAAAGATTATTGTACTTGTCCTCGATAATGGCGGTTTCGCAGTTATAAACAAATTGCAAAACAATACCGGTAATCAAAGTTTCAACAATCTGTTTGTAGATTGTCCAACAATTCCTGCCCCTTTCGCTGTCGATTTTGCAGCCCATGCGCGTTCTATGGGCGCTTATGCCGAAAAGGTGGCTGACCCCGCGGCGTTTACAGAGGCGTTTCAGCGCGCAAAAGCCAGCCCAAAATCCTATGTCATCGTAATGGACGTAGATGCTTATGACGGGTGGACAGATGAGGGCCATACTTGGTGGGAAGTCGGTACGCCAGAGATCAGTGACAGAGAGACCGTTTCAAGCGCACATCAAGACTTTGAAGCAGAACGCATTAAACAGCGCCGAGGTGTATGATGCATTTACTGGATAAAATCAAGGAAAAGTCATTTGTCGTATTTGGGCGGGCGGGGATTGACCTTTATGCTGACCCTGCTGGTACATCAGCAGAGAATACAGAAATGTTTCGGGCAGATCTTGGTGGATCGTCTGCCAATATTTGCGCCGGCCTTTCAAAATTGGGATGCCAATCCACCTTAGTAACTTCTGTTTCAGACGATGTAGTTGGAAGATTTTGTCTGAACCGATTGTCACACTATGGTGTAGGTACGCAATTTATCAAAATTAAGGGCGGAGAGCACCGCACATCTTTAGCAGTGTATGAAAGCAGGCTTGACGATTTTCAGCTCTGCCTATATCGAAACAACGCCGTTGATTTCCAAGTTGATAATCAAGACGTCGATGAAATCAATTACTCATCTTATGGTGCTTTGATAACAGCCGGTACCGTCTTTGCTGGTGAACCCTCGTGCGGATCGACCTTTCGCGCCTTTGAGCACGCTAAAAATGCTGGCCTTCCCGTCATTTTTGACATTGATTACCGCCCCTATTCTTGGCCCTCTGCCAAAGTCGCCTCAGATGTGCTGAGCCGCGCTGGTATGGCGAGCGATCTTATCGTGGGAAATGACGAAGAATTTGGGTTTATGGCAGGCAATTATGACCAGGGGCTTGATCAGGCGCGCGCGCTGGCCAAACAAGGTAAATTTGTTATTTATAAAAAAGGCAATGAGGGCGCGATCACCTTCGTCGAGGGCGAAGAGATCCGCACTGGCATTTATCCGGTGACTGCGATCAAACCAAACGGCGCTGGAGATAGTTTTTTAGCCGGAATGCTGGCAGCCATAGCTCATGGATCTAATTTAAAACAAGCAATTCTTAAGGGCTCTGCTTGCGCGTCTATAGTTGTGTCTAATCCTGGCTGTGCACCTGCTATGCCCGATACTGCGACCCTTAACGCATTTTTGAAATCACATCCTGGCCCGACCGCCGCCACTTGAGCAGGAGAATAGGCATGCATATAACGCCATTTAATAATAATAATGCACCAATTGTTGACGTGGACAACGAAACGGTTCCCCTGAATTATTTCAACATCTTAAAGTTGAAAAAGGGCGAAGCGTTTGAGTATCAAGTGCCAGGATATGAGACCTGTATCGTTCCCGCCACTGGGAGCGTAGATATTGAAGTCGAAGGCATGCGTTTTTCAGCCCTTGGCAACCGTGGTGACGATGTTTGGGATGGAGAGCCTGAGGGCGCTTACGTTCCCTCGGGTGCGAAAGTTTGCATCGTCTGTGTCTCAGAAGCTACAGAAACCTTTATAGCAGGTGCAAAATATGACAAGGTTCTAACACCTTTCGAAGTTCGGCAACATGATCTTGTGCAATATGGATCTGACGACACCAAAACGCACCGAAAGATCAAACATATTTTAGGACAAAAACAACATGAACAGGTCGGACGTTTATTGGTGAGTGAGCTATTTACTGTCGGTAAAGGCGGTTGGTCGGGATTTCCATCGCACAAGCATGATACCAACCGTTTGCCAGATGAAACGCGACATGATGAAACCTATAATTTTCGCTTTAAACCGAATTGGGGCTCTGGCGTTCAGATGTTGCAAAGAGAGGATAATAAACCAGGCGATGCATATCATATAGTGAACGGCTCTACGATCTGTATCGATAGCGGATTTCATCCCTGCGCAGTCTTGCCGGGGTATGAAATGTATTATTTCACAATACTGGGCGGCCTCACTCAACGCTCTTTGGTACAATATTTCCAACCAACACATGCCTATCAGGTGGAAACTATACCTGGCATCAAAGACATGATCGCAAAATTCAAATGACACTTGTCACACTAAAAGAGGTATTAGAACCTGCTCTTTTAGGTGGCTATGCCGTTGCGGGAATGGTGACACTTGGCTGGGAAGATATGCGTGCCTTTGTCGAAGCTGCAGAAGAAGAAAACGCTCCTGTCATTTTACAAGCAGGCCCTAGTTGCCGTGCGCACACACCCTTACCTGTTTTGGGCAAGATGTTCAGGCATTTGGCAGAAACGGTAAATGTCCCAGTGGTGGCGCATCTGGATCATGGGTATACAAAGGAAGAATGTGAAATCGCATTGGATAGCGGGTTTACCTCTCTAATGTTTGACGGGTCACGCAAACCACTCAATCAAAATATTGATGAAACCGCAGAAATTGCAGAAATGGCGCATGTGGCAGGGATCTCTTGTGAGGGAGAGATAGGCTTTGTGGGATATGCCGATGGAGATCATTCGACCGGAACCGACCCTGAGGAGGCTGCAAAATTCTCTCATGACACCAGCGTCGACGCCATGGCAATTTCGGTTGGAAATGTACACCTCTTACGAAATAAAGAAGGTGGCTTGAATGAAGCCCTGATTTCAGAGATAGGCATGCGTACGTCCGTTCCCTTAGTTATACATGGTGGCTCTGGTGTGCCGATTGTACAGCGTCAACGCCTTGCCTTCCACAGCTCCGTCTGCAAATTTAATATTGGAACAGAACTACGCATGATCTTTGGATCAGCCCTCAGAAACACTGTTACCCAAAATCCGACACGATTTGATCGCGTGGAAATTTTAAAAGAGACACATTTACCCGTGAAACTTGCTGCTCAACAGATTATAAGAACCCTTTTTAAGCCAGTCTCAGCATAAGTAATACTGAGGCATGTGCTTTGGGCGCACTTTTTAACGCATTATTTCCGTACAAAAAATATTGAACGATGTTTGTTAAAATAAATACCATAAGAAATTGTTTGAAGGTTTGCATAATAAATATCAGCACAATATCTATCGCTTGCGAAACTGTCTCATTCGCGTGGTTTTCAATTCTGATACTTGCTATAGCTTAAACTCAGAGCAGCTATCTTGCGTTCGGTCGATAAACGCAATTGGTGAACCCCATAACCCACCAGATCAATTTACGTCGATAGTAAGACCGGGGATAAAGAGAATACCCGTTCACGCCCAGCTAAGGTTTGAAAAAGAATTTGGGTGGAACTTGTCCATAAATACAAGCTTGCCTGACGGCAAACATCCGATACGATAGACAAGTATAATATTAGTTTCGGAACTCGATTACATGACACCAACCCTAAAAGAAGTCGCTGAGCTCGCTGGTGTCTCTCGATCTGCGGTATCGCGAACGTTTACAAAAGGGGCTTCGGTATCTACAAAGATGAGGCGTAAAGTAGAAAATGCTGCGCGCGAATTAGGATATTCACCAAATGCTTTGGCCTCCTCCCTGACTACAGGACGTACGAAGTTAATCGGCCTTGTTGCCAATAATTTTGCAAACCCAATTTTCCTTGAAGTCTTTGATCTTTTCACAAAGACGCTACAGGAAAGAGATCTGCGTCCATTGATTGTCAATCTTTCTGATGAAACAGAGCCGGTACAATCGCTCAACATGCTCAAACAATATTCTGTGGATGGTGTCGTCGTAGCTTCGTCTACCCTACCCACAAATTTTGCCCGAGCTTTTAACACAGCCGGTATTCCAGTCGTTCACACATTCGGCCGCTTTGCGACCTCTCCGGATGTGCATGTTGTGGGAATTGACAACGTAGAATGCGGGCGCATGGCGGCACGGACACTAATTGCGCGCGGATATCGCAATATTGGCTATTTGGGGGGGCCAGAATCTGCGACGACAGCACAAGACCGATATCGCGGCTTTATGGAAGAAGCGACACATAATTCGAAAATAATTGCAAGGGCACGTTTTTCCAGTGGATACTCTTTTTCCGCAGGACGTAGCATTATGATTGAGGAGTTGAACGCGAAACCAGCTGATGCTTATTTTTGTGGGGATGATGTTTTATCTATCGGCGCATTATCTGCGATGCGGGAACATGGTATGCACCCAATAAAGGATATTGGGATCATCGGGTTGAATGATATGCATATGGCCAGCTGGCAAGGTTTTGACCTTACCACAATCCGCCAGCCTATCGCACAGATCATCTCTGCTTCGGTCGACTTAATTGAAGAAATGCTGATCGAGCCGGATCGCCATCCAGAGGCACGCCTCTTTCCATGTCACATTGTAGAGCGAGGTACCCTGCGGCCCATTCAATCTTAAGATTTCAAATAATCAACATCGTAGACTGCCTCGATTGCACAAAGTAGATCGTCATTTTCTGCTGCCACCGCCATCGGTTTACCAAGGCGCATCTGCCTACGCCAAAAAATGCAAATAGTTGAATTGCTAAAAATATTGCAATTAGAAAGATCATTGCCCCAAGGGATTTTACCGTTCATGTTTAGCTTGAAGGAGCTATGAATTGAAAAATTATGAATAACCCTGGAAAAAAGCTATTAACGGGAAAATTTTATCGGAAGTCTCGGAAGGGAAAGAGCTATTCAAAGCTTGTTGCTTTTGTTTCGTTGCTCTGACAGTTAAACGTAATCACTTCCCAATTACCGAAGAATAGCACAGTAATACCGTGAATGACAATTTAACACGTGTTTATCAAGGTATCACCATCGTCTAGATCAGAAATTGCTTAATGAAATCTTGCTGAATTTTCATGGTGATCCGCATAATCACCCAAAAAAGTTTAAACACGAAAATGTAGTCCATGGGTTTGAGTGAAGAAATTCTCATTAATTTGCAACGACACCACCGGCAGTACAAAATTTTACGAAACTTTCCACGGAAGGTCAAAATAACCTGCACGATCCTTTTCGCCTAACGCTTTACCTATTAATACAGATTACGCTGAGTTCTGTATTTAGCCAAAGTCATTTACACCGAGCATTAATGCATAGCACACAAAGCGGATATTGCCTCCGGTCTCCTAAATGGTTTCAGCTAAGATACTTTGGCTTTTTGGCACGCCAGACGCGGCAGATATCCCCAACAAGACGGTTAGCAGCACTGGTACTAGTTTTTAAAAACATATGCGCAAGCAACTCAAGGCCTTTCACAAAATGGCAAAGCAGAACCGATGGTTAAAAAAATCAAACTACCGAAAACCTGAGGCAAGAATATTACCACCGACTAAAAACATTGTGCCACTTACTTCTAAAAATGCGCAACTTTTTATTGAAATTATCATTTTTTGATTCAACAATAATGCTTAGCTTTCCTATTACGATGGAGCGAATTTGAAAATTGGTGCAAACATAGCAGCGCAGCTTGCATTGCAGGACAGTAAAAGTACAGCCTCTGCCCCCCAAAAAATGGAAAGCAGATCCAGTAACGAACCTTTGAATCCAAAGGATGTGATGTTATCACAAGAACTTATCGCAAAAAACTACGCAAAAGTCACTGAGGCGATGTCACAGGGCAGTATCCGTGGCGCAGCTCTTTCGCGCGTTTCGGATCGCTATGAAAATATACCAGAAGTTGGGCTACTTAATGTGAACTCTGGTCCAAAGTCGGGTCCGGCTTCCGTTTCTCTTGAGCTTAGCGGTATTCGCAGAGACACCATTACAATGATGAACGAATTGCCGGCGGACATAAATGTTCAGGTAGCTGATGAAATTCGTTCTTTAATCGCAAAAGGCGAATGGCCAACGGACACGAAAGCAATCCAAGAAAAAATACAGCAAATCAATAAAAAATTTATTTAGCACTTTGGCTGTAAAAAAATACCCAGACGTTTTTTCTGATATTTATTCGTTTGCCACACCACTCACTAGCAAAAACGTTACAGGTAAAAGTGGGTCGGATTCCGATCGGTGGTGACCCATGACCTTGCAATAGCTGAAAATGTTACCGAGGCTTTAATAGCGGCAGCGGTCCCTTTGAAGATGAGTTAAAAAAATCAATAAAAGAAGTGAGTTATTTGCCAAAATCAGTTACGATACGCGATGGGCACCATTACCGAAATTAAGAAAATAAATGCAGTTAATCACACAACAAATTGCAAATTTAAAAAATGTGTATGTTGGTCCGCCGAATTCAATAACTTCTACGAGACAGAGGCACGCATGCGCCTTTGCTCATTGAATCTCTGGATATTTTACTTTCGTTACCCCATTTCCCACACCGATTAGGCAATATTATTAGAAGAAAACACTCTCATCCTTGCTGTTGCATTTGTTGATACGTCAATAGAATGGATAGTTGATAATAGCGTAAAAGAATTCTGCTCTGCTACGCAACACACAAAAGACACACGCGGTGCAGCCGTTGCAATTAAAACCACTGATACAGACATTACTTGGCTTGTAGCTCTTTGCCTTTAATATTTGTTAAATTCCAAAATTGTTTGTACCAAATGCTTGCTTAATAGCGGCTCTTCATCGAATTTGAAATTTTACCGGAAACAGCATTGCCGCTTATCAAAAATACGATGGTAAAATCATAGCACGTGGACCGTATACGGACCGTTACAAAAGAGATGTTTTAGGAGTTGTCACATTACTAGATTTTTAAAATAATGGGTGACGAAAGCATTCGATCTCAACGACAAAAATCAAGTTGTAAAAGCAATTTGGGACCATGGATGCGAACCTAATTTATGACAATAAAGCGAATGTAAACACGATTGTCTGATGCAAAAGCGCATACGTTTCGAATCTATTTCTTGACCGAATGATAAGAAAAAGTGAAGGTATGCTACGTTCCTAACAGGAGGCCTTCATGAAATTCTTAAACAAAATTAGTCGCCGATTGTTTACCTCTGCGACGATCGCTATCGGACTTTTTGCAAGTGTGGGTATCGCCACGGCAGAAAAATTTAAAGTCGCAGCAATTTATACTTTACCCGTTGAACAGCAGTGGATCAGTCGCATTCACAAGGCGCTCAACACCGCAGCCGAAAACGGTGCGATTGAGTACACCTACTCTGAAAATGTCGCCAATACCGATTACGAACGCGTAATGCGAGAATATGCTGAACAAGGTCAACATTTGATCGTTGGTGAAGTTTTCGGATTAGAGCGCGCAGCGCGTAAAGTCGCAAAAGATTACAATGACACTGCGTTTTTAATGGGATCATCTTTTGGTCCTGTTGCGCCCAACTTTTCAGTATTTGACAACTGGATTCATGAACCTTCCTTCCTGACTGGCATGGTTGCTGGTTCTATGACAAAATCAAATGTAATTGGTATGGTCGGGGGCTATGCTATCCCAGAGGTGAACCGCTTAATGCACGCCTTCATGGATGGTGCGCGTGAAGTCAACCCCGATGTTAAGTTTCTCGTAAATTTTATAGACAGTTGGTATGATCCACCTAAAGCCAAAGAAAGTGCATTTGCTATGATGGACGCTGGCGCAGACATTATGTACGCTGAACGCTTTGGCGTATCTGACGCGGCCGTTGAGCGCGGAATAAAAGCCATTGGAAACGTAATCGACACCTCAGGCGATTATCCCGGCACCATTCTGGCTTCTGCAATCTGGCACATGGAATCCACAATCGACAAAGCAATTGCAAATGCTGCCGGAGGCACTTTTGAAGCTGCAGACTATGGCCAATACAGCTTTATGGCCTTTGGCGGCGGCTCCCTCGTACTTGACGAGAGCCTTGTTCCGAGCGATGTCGCATCAGCAGTTAAAGCCAAAGAACAAGAAATTCTTGATGGTCTGTTTCGCGTCAATGTAAACGACGCACGACCAGTTTCAGACTAAAAAATGAGTAAGCCGGCGCAAAATTGTGCCGGTTTTTTTACTTATGAATTATAAAAAAGTTCTATCCCTAAAGAATCTCTCCAAGAGTTTTGGACGCATCGTGGCAAACCAAGACGTTAGCCTTGACCTGTATCAGGGTGAGATTTTAGCGCTTTTAGGTGAAAATGGTGCTGGTAAAACAACATTAATGAATATGCTGTTTGGTCATTACATACCAGACTCCGGACATATAGAGGTCGCCGATGAAACTGGGCATTTCTCTGAGCTAACACTCGGGAATCCCCAGGGAGCGATTGCAGCAGGCATTGGGATGGTTCATCAACATTTTACATTGGCAGAAAATTTGGATGCTGTTGACAATATAACGTTGGGTGCAGAACCACTAAGGAGCCTACGGCGAAACCGTTCTAAAGCTGAGAAAAAAATTCAATATCTCATTGATAACAGCGGTTTATCGGCGCCTCTTAATATTCCTGTGGGTCGTCTTACGGTTGGCGAACGTCAGCGAGTAGAAATTTTGAAAGCTCTCTATCGAAATGTCCGAATTCTAGTACTTGATGAACCTACAGCGGTATTAACCCCTCAAGAGGCTGATACGCTTTTCGAAAATATAGCGGCAATGGCCGCTGACAGTCTTTCCGTTATTTTCATTTCACACAAACTGCGCGAAGTGCTGGCCTTTTCTCACAGAATTTCTGTTCTCAGGTTGGGCAAAAACGTAGGCGAAATTGACACGTCAGAGGCGGACGAACAAAAGATTGCTAGCCTGATGGTGGGTACCAAAACCTCCCATCCCGAGAGAATGGTGACATCAGTCGGTTCGCCCGTTTTACGCTTGGAAAATCTCTCGATTGCGGGGCGCGGCCGTAGGGACAGTCTTAAGAACATTAACTTAACTGTCTTTAGCGGCGAAATACTTGGAGTCGCGGGCGTTTCCGGTAATGGTCAGGCCCCTCTAGCAGGCTTAATATCAGGTATGTTACGACCCGAAGCGGGGCAGATCATATTGGATAACCAAGAGGTAAAGCAAATCAATCCGGCCGAAATGATCGCAAAACGGGTTGGGCGTATACCAGAGGACCGACACCGTGACGGAATTGTCGGATCAATGAGTGTTGCAGAAAACTTGATTATTGAAGGCCTAAATGAAAAAAAATTTCAAAATTACGGTATGTTAAAACGCGAAAATATTTCCAAACATGCCGAAGCTTTGTTAACGGACTACGATGTTCGTGGCCCCGGCAGCGCTGCGCCGGCGCAACTCTTGTCTGGTGGGAATATTCAGAAACTCATCCTCGCACGGGTTTTTCACGAAAAACCACTACTGATCTTGGCAAATCAGCCGACTCGCGGGCTCGACATGGGCGCGGCGGCGGATGTTGCACATAGGCTAATTGAAGCGCGCGATCGTGGCGCAGGCATTATTTTAATTTCTGAAGACCTTGATGAAATTTTACGGCTGGCGGATCGTATTCTGGTCATGCACGATGGCGCTTTTGTAGAAACAGAGACACGTGATCGTGCCGAACTTGGTTTGTTAATGGCAGGGCAAGCTGCATGATCCGTATTGAAGCACGAGATACACAATCGCTAGCATGGAATCTGGGATTGCCAGTGATATCGGCGACTTTGGCTCTCCTATTGGCCGCCATTCCTCTAACATTGGCTGGAGCACCGATTGGAGAGTCTTATTTCTATATGTTCATGGGCGTCTTTGGATCGAAATTTGCATTCTCCGAAATGCTCACGCGCGCGACGCCTTTAATTTTTACAGGGCTTGCAGCTGCTTTGGCGTTTAGAGCAAAACTTTGGAATATCGGTGCTGAAGGCCAGCTTTACTTAGGCGCAATGGCAGCAGCTGCTATAGGAACAGGCGTTTTTGACGTTTCGGGAATAATTTTGATCCCCACGATCATTGTTTTTGGCTGCGCTGCAGGAGCAATTGGCATGATTGTACCCGCTGCATTAAAAATTCGCTTTGATGCGGACGAAGTTGTCACAACTTTGCTGTTGAACTTCATCATCGTTATTTTCCTTCAATATATGTTAGAAGGCCCATTAAAGGATCCAATGGGACTTGGTTGGCCGCAAAGCTCGCCTATTATGGATCAAGGCATGCTTCCGAAAGTGATGGAACGCATGCGCATTCATTATGGAATTTTTATCGCACTTTTATGTGCCGCTGTGGCACAATTTATGTTAATTCGCTCAGTCTGGGGATTTAAACTACGAGCTGTGGGCGAAAATATGCATGCGGCGCGTCACGCTGGGCTTCCCATAAATAGCAGTTTGTTGACCGTTGCAGCGATATCTGGTGCATTGGCAGGGCTTGCAGGAGTGAGCGAAGTGGCGGGGCTGAAAGGCTATCTTACGGCAGATCTATCTCCAGGCTTTGGGTATACTGGAATCGTGGTTGCGATGCTTGCCGGGCTTTCCCCTGCAGGTGTTGTGATTGCTGCGCTCTTTATTGCTTCTGTCTTTGTCGGCGCTGATAGCATGAGCCGCGCCATGGGTGTTTCTTCGTATTTGGCAGATTTAGTTGTCTCCGCAGCGCTGCTTTGTGTTTTACTTGGTGGATTTCTGACAAAATACAAAATCATCTCAGTTGCCAGCCAAAGCGGTAGCAGTAGATGATCGAGATTTTGCAAATCCTGTTAAGTGAAAGTTTTTGGTCGGCTTCTTTGAGGATCGCAACCCCTTTAATTTTTGGTGTTTTAGGCGCGCTTCTATGCGAAAAATCAGGGGTCCTGAACCTCGGTATTGAGGGTATTTTCGTGGTGGGTGCGATGGTTGGTTGGATGGCGGTCTGGTTAGGCGCCGGACTGTGGGGTGGCGTTTTAGCCGCAGCACTGGCAGGAGCCCTCTTTGGCTTATTACACGGGATATTAACAGTCCCTTTGGGCCTGTCTCAGCATGTGTCAGGCCTTGCCATTACTTTGTTTGCAAGCTCTCTTAGTTACTTTTCCTACCGTACCGCCTTACCAACGGTCTCATCACCGCCGCGTATTGACCCATTTCAACCGCTGGACATTCCCATACTTACAAATCTACCATTCCTTGGACCGGTATTGTTCCAACAAACAGCGCTCACCTTTCTGTCGCTCTTTTGCGTATTATTAGTGTGGTACGTCCTGAACAAAACAGCTTTGGGTGTGGCAATAAAGGCAGTTGGGGATAATCCAAACTCTGTAGATGCCCAGGGTTTAAGTGTTTACGGCCTACGTATTAGCGCAGTAATGGCAGGCTCAGCTTTGATGGCTCTTGGTGGTGCATTTCTTACCATGTCCGCATTTGACGCGTTCTTTTTCGGCATGGTAAACGGACGAGGATGGATTTGCATTGCCTTAGTCATTTTTGCCAGTTGGCGGCCAGGAAAGGCGCTTTTGGGGGCTATTTTATTCGGTGCCTTTGATGCTTTACAGGTCCGCCTGCAAACTGAAGTGGGCGCTTTTGTTCCAAGTCAGGTTTTTTTGGCGGCTCCCTACTTATTATCGATTTTTGCACTTGTGATTGCAGCACGACGCGCTGAATATCCGCGGGCATTGTTAACGCCTTGGTTTAAAGGACAACGATAGGAGCGGTGTGTATGTTTGATTTATTGGTCAAGAACGCAAATTTGCCTGACGGTAGAACTGGCATTGATATTGGGTGTGAGAAGGGGAAAATAACTGCCGTAGAGGTTGGCATTACGGCAGTGGCCAAGGAGACTATTGATGCCACAAGCTGGCTAGCTGCGCCACCCTTTGTAGACCCGCATTTTCATATGGATGCTACGCTTTCTATTGGAAATCCTAGGATGAATGTATCCGGAACATTGCTGGAAGGGATTGCGCTTTGGGGAGAATTAAAAAAACTTCAAAGCATCGAAGATATTGTAGAACGTGCCATGAGCTATTGCGACCTTGCCACCTCCATGGGCATTGGTGCCATCCGATCTCACGTCGATATATGCGACAATGAACTTAAGGGCGTGCAAGCATTGTTGGACGTGCGCGAACAGGTCAAAGACTATATTGATTTACAGCTCGTCGCATTTCCACAAGACGGTGTGCTGCGCGATCAAACTGCGTTTGAAAATACAATACGTGCTTTGGACATGGGCATGGATATTGTTGGGGGCATTCCGCATTTTGAACGTACCATGCAGCAGGGAGCAGAGTCGGTTAAATTGCTTTGTGAACTTGCCGCAGAACGCGGTTTGATGGTGGATATGCATTGTGATGAAAGCGACGATCCCCTGAGCCGACATATTGAAACGCTATCATATGAAACACAGCGTCTTGGCTTACAAGGCCGTGTCGTTGGATCACATCTGACCTCTATGCATTCAATGGATAATTATTATGTTTCAAAGCTCATCCCTTTGATCGTGGAATCAGAAGTTCATGCTATCCCGAACCCATTGATCAATATAATGTTGCAAGGGCGCCATGATAATTATCCCAAACGCCGTGGTCAGACACGTGTAAGGGAATTGCGCGATGCGGGGGTTACGGTTGGTTTTGGTTCAGATTGTGTCATGGACCCATGGTATTCGTTAGGGCGTGCAGACATGCTGGACGTTGCTTTTATGGGACTTCATGCCGGTCAACTATCGAGCCAAGACGATATGGCTTGGTGTTTCCAAGCTGTGACCGAGAGTTCTGCAAAAATTATGGGACTTGAAGGGTATGGCATTAGCGTGGGCTGCAATGCAAATTTCAATATCTTACAAGCACAAAATAGCATCGAAGCTATTCGTCTGAGAGCGCATCGGATTAATATAATCAGAAAGGGTCGGATCATCGCATCTAATCCAGCCATTTCGACCAATTTGTCCTTAGCTGGGCGTCCGAAGAATTTTGATCCTGCAGGTTTTACAACTGCATAAAAAAGAAAAACCTTGGACTAGATACAATCTGCAGATTAAACAATTAATGGTCCCCTGTACTTGGATTATTTGATTTTGCTAGGCATTCGAAAGAAACCAGTGTCAAACTAAAAGATATTCCAATTATATGATTCATGCTCGCACACAGTATGGCTTTAAAATTTCAAATCAAATGTTCACAGTCCTTAAATCTCTATCAAAAGTAAGTGGTTTTTAATAAAGACTATACAAGCAAGCTATCTGACCAAATGATTGTGAAGGATAGCTTAAATACTTAAGAGATTTGTCTTACGTCAGAGTAATTTGCGAATGGACCTCTGCTGGAAAAAAATGTATCTAACGCGCCCGTTTGTATCGCTCCAAATCTGAATTCACTCGCACATAGTCTTTTCTAAGATTTTCGTATTTCTCATTGAGTAGTTCTATGTCTTGGCTTGCATGCTGCAACCGAAAAGCTACCGCTCTAAAAACACTTTGAATGACAGGATCAGCATTTTGAAATTTTTCAGCAATCTGCTTTTTAGGAATAAAAATTCCTTCACCTTTTGTCCGAGCTCGCGCAGTGACGCTACGATTTTTACCTATGATTTGGCCAATTTCGCCAAAAATCTCATCTTTTCCTAAGGTAGTTAACCTCACACCCGTTTTTGAAAGTAGATCAACATTTCCACTCACAATGATGAATGCTCCCGTCGCTTCATCACCAATTTCATAAATTATTTGATCAGCTTCAAAAGTTATTTTGCTTACCATGATCAAATACCTTTTCCCGCGGTTTTAGACTTACCCGATCAGTGTTTTGTCGGCATACTGCTTAAAATTTTGCCAACATTGTAAACTTTGTGCCAAGTAGAATTTTTTTTCAATATACATTTAATTTCTTTATATTTCGAAAATCGCAAGAAATTCTTCAACTCTATATCTATGGTCGTACTCAACAGTTTTCGGGTAAGTGATTTGAGAAGGGTTGCGCATAAAGGGCCCCCAAATTGCACTGTTTTCTGGCACCTTGTTGCGAAATACTGTTTTCGCTATCTTGCCCGAATGGCTCCTATGTCCATTACGTGCGAAAAAACCTTGCACATAGGCAGGTTCCGCCAACCGTATCATACTATCAAAAATTTTCTCAGGTGCTAACGAATCCAACCAACGCCATGTACCATTAGATGAAAAATCGCTATCTCGCGTTATCCGTACATGTAACTTATCAATAATCCCCACGCGCCCCGTATTTATTGTCAAAGGTACAGGATCCTGTGGCGCTAACCCAGAAATTTCCATAATTGGAGCATGCGAGATTTCGACATAGGCTATAGACGTATTCAGCCGATCCAACATCTGTAAAAGTGACAACTTCAGTGGAAAGTAACCATCAATTATATCATCAAATGAATGCAAACTTTCTGCGTTTTCTTGCTGGGAAGGCATTAATTAGAACAATCCAAAATATTCTTGTTGTTCCCATTCAGAAACCGACATTAAATAGCGGTCCCACTCTGCACGTTTCAATGTGCCTAGGTATTTTTGAAATCCAGTTCCGTAGTAAGATGCCACCAACTTACTTCCTTCGAATGCTTCAATCGCTTCGAACAGGTTTCTGGGAAGGCTCGAAGCGCCTTCATAAGGTGTCTCTGTCGCTTCGGGTGGTGGACTTCCACGATGCAAACCGTCTAGACCGGAAATTATTTGCGAAGCTATAGCATAAAACGGATTAGCTGAACTGTCTGCCACTCGATTTTCAAGTCTTGAGGCATGATCTGATGATTTTAATAGAGCCCTCAACATTGCTCCTCTATTGTCCATTCCCCATTGGATTCTGTTGGGCGCAAGTTGATAAGGCGTAAACCTTTTGTAACTATTTACGGTAGGATTGGTTAATAGACAGCAGGGCTTAGCATGTTCAAGAAGCCCCGCTATCCACCCTCTTAGCTCATCCGTCAGTGTTTGTTCATTCTCGGGGATGAAAACGGGGGTGCCATCAATTTTAAAAAGTGATTGATGAAGATGCCAGCCATTAGCCGCAGCATGTTGCAAAGCTGGTTTAGGCATAAAACTCCCATGTAAACCGCGCCGATGACAGACCTCTTTGACCAAAGTTCTAAAAAGAACAAATCGATCCGCTTGAGTTTGCGGGTCAGCTGGATTGAAAGTAAATTCGAATTGGCTTGGTCCCATTTCAATTTCCATTGAGCGTGGTTCAAGGCCAAGCATCTGAGACATGCGACGCAATTCATCAAGGGTTTCTTCAACCTCGGCATATCGCATTTCTGCCAGGTATTGGTGTCCTTGTGTTAGGTTCTCAGTTTTGACCGGCGCCGGTGGCATCGTCGCTTCTGCATGACTGAGCCGTTGATCTAGGACACGAAAAATTTGAAACTCTACCTCTAAGCCAAAAACAGCAGTGTAGCCTGCTTTTTTAAGTGCATTCACAGCAACAGATAAAACTTCATCGGATGAAAAAGAGATTGGATGGCCATTTTGATCTTCAACTGAACATAGAAGAAAAGCTGAATGGGGAGACCAAGGAATAGGATGAAACCTTTCTGGGTTTGGGCGAAGAACTACATCGCTTGCACCATGGAGCGGAACTTCTTCAGGGTTCGCATTTTGGGTCCAAATCGGAAATACCGTGCGGTGTGACGTATCTTTTAATAGTAGTGTTGACGGCACCTTTATACCGTCATCAAAAGCTGTCCGCAAAGCTGAAGAAACAATTGTTTTCCCTCTTAAAATTCCATGTTGATCAACAAATACAGCTCGTACTGTTTCGATCCCTTCCGCTTCAACTTTTTCTATTACCTGTCGCGCACAAATGTTCATATTGAAGCATCCCATGGACATAACTTGCGTCTTACAAGATCAGCAGCATGGCTTGCTTGTTGCCATTCCGAAGTTTTCGTAATGGCATCATTCGATAGTGGACCTTTGATGAGCGCAGCCGCCAGATCCTTCATTAAAAGTGAATCTGTTCTACGATCCTGAAGGTCTGCAATCGCTTTGCGGAGAATACGCCGATAGCGAATAATCGCAACATCAGAGCGTCCAAGATGCTCCTGAGTTCGATCTTGAATAGGCCCCATGCCCTCCACTGCCCACTGATCATGCACATTAATATCTAAGCCCATACCAGTATATGTTTTATGAGCCTGTTCATCTGGATCATAATGATAATTATTTCCAGCATTTTTGATCGGTGCGTAATCTGGCAACATATGTTCTTTCAACCGTTGCTCCCGCATCAATTTTTTATCAACAGGTTGATCAAAACTGGTGAAGATAGAGTACCAGTAGCAATTATTGTTATCGATCGGGACATGCCACTGAGTGATTGTCATTTCACGAGACATCGGAATGCAGATTGCCTGCGGGAAAATCTGGTTTGTAACACGAACATGTGTGAGTTCGTTTTCCATGTGGCGCAGTGCGGTGATCTTTAATCCATAATTTGTCTCATCAACCAATATTTCTGGACGAGGATAGTCCCGCAATATTTTTGTCATTGGAATATCGGTATCATCCGCAGTATCGCGAAATTGTTTACCATAGCCCTTACTGGGATCTTCATCCTCCAAGAAACGATGGAGAAATGACGCATGAGCTGGATCGATCCCAACTTCGAGGGCTTGAAGCCAGTTACAGCGCCACAAGCCTTTAAAGGCAAAAACATGCGTATCTGGCGCCCTAAAACAATCAAAATTAGGAAATTTAGGTGGTTCGCCCTGTCCAAGATATGCGAAGACAATTCCCTTCATAATTACTGCTGGATAACTCCGTCCGTCTTCATCTAACGTAATTTCTTCTGCAGCTGGCATATGGGCGGCATTAGGATTGCCAGTCACAATCCTTTTCACAAGTTTATACCCCTTGAGAGACTCAACAAGAGCTAAGTGTTCTCCCAATAAGTTAACTGCGAGCGGCAAACCAAACGAAATATCATCGCAAAGCGCTGCTGGTTGCCAATACTGTCTTAGAAGCATACCAGCATCGTCATCAGCGCCAATACGCGTGATTTGATCGTTTAATTGTTGACTAATCATTATTTTCACTCACTTTTCGGACAGTAATGCATAAATAATACCATCTCTTTCAGTAACGGGTATCATAGGTACTTTGATCTGAGTGTACATTTTTGACCCTTCAGGTTCCGCCGGCTGCTCAACGCACTGGCCTGTACGGTCGAAATGCCATCCGTGAAACGGGCAACGCAGCCCATTATTTTCGAGACGCCCGTAGCAAAGATCCGCCCCGCGATGGGGGCAGTTCCGTCCGATAAGTCCCAAGTACCCCTCATCGTCCCGAAAAAGCACATACCGCTTGTTACCTAATTCTAATGGAAGCAACGGCCGTGGACCTTCCAATTCGGCAGTGCGGGATATTTTTAGCCAAACGCCATCTTCGTCTAGATATTTCGCCATGATAAATGATGTCCAGCTCTCAATGCTTCGTATAACCTTAATAGCTTAATCCCATTCTAAGCAAGTTAGATTGCAGAGGAATTACAAATTTGACGATCTTGAGTCGGCGGGTAGTGGCTAGAATTTACTTCTAGCTTAAGCGGCCAAGTCGATTCTCCTATTGGTATTTAAATTTGCCATTTTATTACTTTTAACATTTTGATCGGTAGAAAATATCCTGTGATTATGAATGTCCGAAATGTCTGCTAATCTTCGAGATTGAACACCAAAATTTCGCTCTACTTTTTCAAACAACGGGTATAATGCAGTCTTTCAGGTTCAGGCATAGAAGCTAATCTCGAGTTCTTTGTTCAAAATTGATAACGCGCCAGTCTCAACACCTGTTATTTCTAATTTATAGAAGCGGGCAAACGCGATGTTGTGATCGATTATTGTCAGTATAAGAACTAGTTTCTTAAAGATGACATTGAAATCAGAGAAATAAGCAGTTAACGGGTCTGTCAGACTTGCAAAAACGTTCCCTGACAGCTCTTTTATCCGTGAAATAAATATACTTACTTACTAGATTGAGTAATAAAGACACCTGAAATTTTTGAAGACGGTTTCATGGTAACGGTACCTGTCAATTTCAAAATTACTTACAAAATAAGCCATTAAATTTCTTTGGATAGGCAGGTCTTTTCAAAGAATTAATTTAAATTATAGAAAATTTTTCTTGCCAAAAATTATTTCGGACTCATGTCGTAAAAAAACTCTTTGCTTTCATTTGGACGGCGTTATTGATGTAGCGGCAACTCGTGATACGATCATATTCGTGATTTTAGGATTTGCTAAAGAAGTTATTTACCCTAACGTTTAGTCAGACAAGACAATACCGATATTGGCGATCACTATTGGATGATTTACCACAACCATCGTGTTCACTGATTCGACAGATACGAATACTTATCTCGTTAAAATTCGGCGGAAATAAGGTAGATAGCCGGTTTTTAAAAACCCAGCTATTGCTCTAGGGATCCCCGATGTCTTAGAAACAATTGTTTATACTCCACTTTTTTGTGCTGATCTTCTCTGTAATTTCAAAATAGATTACATCTTGATCCAAAATTGTTTGTTTGGGTCTTTTAACTTAACTGGCCTATTTTTGGAACTCTGGGATTTCCCGCAATTACGTACACGCAACTGATTTAAGCGAACGATAAAGATGTGTGTTAAGAATAATTATATTGGGTGGAGTTCGTAGATGTATCTGTATCATATTGTAAAATTTCAAATGAAAATATTTTTTCTTGCCTTAATTATTTTTTACCCGATAAAATTCCTTTCTGCGAGTGAAAGCTTCAAACAGATACAAGAGGGCTTAAATTGGTTCGGTTATGATGCCGGAATTCCTGATGGAGTTTCTGATGAGAAAACAAGGTCTGCAATAAAAGAGCTTCAGAAATGCTGGGAACTTGTGGATCCTTCAGCAACAGTGTTTCCCGCCGGTGATACATACGGCAAATTTACAGAAATCGAACAAACGTTTTTCTTAAAACATTATTATGAGACTTCTACTATTCGTCCTAGGGTCTACTTCGACGATCACAAAAACTTCGTCCAGTCTGAAACATTTACGGCTTGTGATTATTTCAGAGAAATAGTTCTTGAAGCGACTAATCTTTCAATTGAAAAGCCGTATCCCGGGCAGTGCTTTGCAGAAGGAGATCCTACTAAACCTCTCTTTTATTGTACTTTTGGTGAGGGAAAGAATGAACTTTCAATCTGCGATGAATTGGATGAGGATGCACTTAGCGAGGAAGACAGAAATTCGTTATCTTACAATTTTGGCAAGGTTAACAAAAATATTGATATGTACATTTTGGATCGAATCGAAAATGTGTTTAGTCCAAATAAAAATAATACTTCTAATAACATTGAACTTGAAATATCGAATAAATTTACATTTAGAAACAAATCAAAATTATATGTCCTAGATACCGAAACATGGATGCATTCAAAGGGTCGTGGTTTCAATGCTAGTCTCTCTATAATACAAGGAAGTAACGTTTTGGCTACTCTAAAATGTGATGATGAGACAATTATTGATAATACATGGGACGGCAGCCTTTATGAGCGTTTGAAGGAACCAGCTGAAGCACAGGTATGCATACAAAAATCTAAAGGTTATGGAATAATGAATTCTCCCCTTTTGGTTGAAAATTCAACGTCGACCACTGAAAATGATTTGATTTCTAAAATGTTGTCAATCAATTCCGGGACACTTGACGTAGCAGTAAGTGATTCTGAAGTTGTCAGTCTCTCCCTAAGGGGGTTTGAAGAAAGTTTTAAATTGACACAACTAAACGCTGACGGCCGTGTGGACGGGATGTCACCAATTGAGGAGTGCTTTGGTGAATGGTGTTCTGTCTGCAATGAAAACTGGCCAGGCGATGATCCTAATTCGACATCTTGCTTCACTATTCACGATATTAATTCTAGTGGTTTGATGCCATCCTTCGACTTAGATGGTCGCGCGTTTCTACATGAAGAATGTTATCCAAAATTTTCCTACCCTTGTAACTTTGCAGGACAACCGGGTAGCACAGTTTTAATTGAACTGTCGGTAAGACAGCTAAAGGATTTTGGAAGTGAATTTTTCACGACTGGTCCCATTGAATGGCAATTATTTTGCGAAAAATAAACAGTTACAGAGATATAATATGCCAGTCGTTTTTAAACCACCACTGCTTTTCTTAATGGCATACCAACTTGTTTCTTCGTCATCCTGATCAAAGATACAATTGCACAATGTAAAAATTAAAAATTTTATTGCTATTTTTGATAATCAAGGTCGCAGCATTCTGGGACAGCGTTGAACTAACTGACTCTAAAATGCATGTATAATTTGCATTTTTTAAAATAGTTCGGCACTTTAACGATTATCGAATTCAGAATTTTTACAAAATTTGAATAAACAAAACGAGGCAGAAAAGATGGACGCACTCACGTTAATTATTATTATTGGCGCTTCTCTAATTATTGTACTTTATATTTGGTATTCCAGAATAATTCGAAACAAGAACCAAGTTTATGAAGCGCTTGCCGGTATTGATGTCCAATTAAAAAATAGAAGTAATTTAATACCAAACATACTTACCATTTCTAAGAGATTTATGGAACACGAAAGAGAACTCATTTCATCAGTTACAGAATTACGCACTAGAAGTGCCGCTGACTATGATAGAGACGACTCTCAGGCAGTAAAAGAACACGTGAAATTGGCCAGTGCCCTTACCACTGAAATGGGAAAGCTTATGATTTCTGTTGAAGCATACCCAGAACTAAAATCAGACCAAACAATGCAGCAGGCGCAATTGTCATATAACGAAGTAGAAACCAAAATCGCCGCAGCCAGGCGGTTTTATAATTCGGCTGTTGGACAGTTAAACAACTCGATTGAAATATTCCCAGGTAACATCGTAGCAAGATATGCAAATGTTTCGATTATGCCTTTTTATGAAATTGATGAGGCCTCAAGAGCACCTATCAATGCGTCGTCAATACTTGATTAGGTAAAACGCTAATGCCCATGCGACTGTTTTCCTCTGGTAAAAAGCCTGGGTCGCAAAACATTGGACAGATCTTTAAGCTTTATAATGGAAACATACTAAAATCAGACAAATTGTTAGAAAGCTATCCCGAGCAAGGTGATTGGGACAGAGGTTTTTCAGACCACTATCAGACCCATCTTAAAGCTCTCGTGGATGAATTTGAAAAAGAAAGAATTGCCGCTGCAGCGTCAGCCCGAAAAAAATTAGTTTGGTTAACACCACTTTTTATAATTATACCCGTAATCGGATGGCAATTAGTTGTTTGGGAATTCAATGAATCCGAAGATTTCGGCGGACTGGGACTTCTATTTACAGCGTTTTCATATACAGCGTTATTTTGGTTCATCAAAAAATCGATCGTTACTTATCAAAATTCTATAAAAAATGAGATATTTCCTCGCATACTCAGCTTTGTAGGTGACTTTATTTTTTCAGCAGAGGTGGCAGATAGAGTGTATCGATACAAAAGTAGTGGTTTGCTACCAGCTTATAGCACTGAAACCAGCGAAGATAATATAATTGGTGGATACAAGGGCGTTAAAATTGAACTCTTCGAAACGCACCTAAAAAAATGGAAGAAGCGGGGGAAATATAGCCGTCTGATTACAGTATTTAATGGTTTAATAATCAACTTAAGTATGAACAAAAAGTTTAATGGCAAAACTCTAGTAAAACAAGATAAGGGTTCTGTTGGGAATTGGTTTTCAAAAAAGTTCACCAAACTAGAAAACGTAAGGTTGGAAGATCCACGCTTTGAGAGAACTTTTGAAGTGTTTTCCAGTGATCAAATAGAGGCTCGTTATCTACTAACAGTAAGCTTTATGGAGCGGTTACTCGAGTTGGGTGAAATATTTGACAATGCAGAAATTCAGCTGTGCTTCGAAAAAAATAATCTCCTAATAGTGATACCATTAAGAAAGCCTATTTTTGAACCGGGTCCAATCACAGAACCAGAAGACTTTGTAGATGATTCACAGAGTTTATTGAGAGAAATGCATCTAATTTTTCAAATTATCGATACATTAAAACTTAATATGGAACTCAATCTTTAAAACCTCTTATTTGCGTGTACGTAAAAATTTAAGTAAATATGTAATACTTTATTTGCGCAGTAAGTTTTAAATAAGATTTGACGATCTTTCAGAATTGCAAAAAATCAAAGCTTAAGGTCTAGCTTTCAGTTTAACCCATGCTGTTTGAACAGAGTATCGAAGCTTTGCCAGTGTACTTTGTTTCTGGGATATAATTCCAAAAAATTGATCATAGCTAATGCGCCTTTGCGGTAAGAAGGTAAATTTTGGCTTGTGTAAATATCGCAATATTTTTCTTGTGGGGATCCGACCTCAACTGCTTTACAAGACTTTAAGGAGGCGACAAGCAACCCGCCAAACCTGCCGGAAGGACAAGCCAAGCACCATTCTTGTAGAGATAACTTACAAAGCCATTTGCATCCGAAGTTAAAGTAACAGATATCATCGAGGTTGCAAAAATTTCAGTGTCGTCTCGTAAATTAAGAAGAAGATGTTGAGACGGCAACAAAACCATATAGGCTGGAGCTTCGTCACTTGTAATGGTAGCAAGGGCCAAGGTTGTGATCCATCCAGCTAGGACAAAAGGGACGGATATCAGTATAGTTTTGATAGTCATATACATTTTGCAGTCTCTACCCACTTGCTTGCTATATGCGTAGGGTGTTCGCTAAATCAGCCGCCTTTATAACCGCCAGATGGCGATAGTCATCAAAAACTTGCCGCATACTTCTATGATATACACCGTCCAACGACGGTTTTTGGAAAATAGTTTTCATGAGGATATAGTGATTAATAGCAATTTCAACGAAATCTGCCCCTGCTTTCGCCCACTTCTACAAAAGATATGTCAATGCGCGATAACGTGGTGTTTCAATCTTAATTCCTTTAGACCGTATCGACATTATGGCGAACTAGTTAAATTCTTCCATAACAATCGGATCCATATTTCGAATAATCATTCGCAAGGTTAAGTCATCTTGCCCTACCTCCGATACGGCTTTATAGATAATATTTGCATAAGCAGCCTTTACGCCATATTCGCCGCCCAAAACAAAACGCCTTTCACGGCCTCGCCAACCTTTAGTTGCCTTCTCTCTCAGTTCGACGCGATCTTCCCGAAACCGCCATTTATTCCAAAGAACTTGCTGCATAAACTCAGCATAATTTTTAACATGGCTTGCAGATAGTTCGTTTAGCACGGCGCGTTCATCGCCCTTTATAACAGTAGAGAGCCGACCAACTGTTTCCTTATAACCGACCTTCGATAGAATTTCTGCAGTGGAGCTAACACCAATTACATAAAACATTTGCTTAGTGGAACAATCGAATTTACCATATGCAGGAGACGCGTTACTCAAAGAACATAATGATGACCAAAAACCTAAAACTGTACGAACATTGCTAAATTCATGTGGATATCCAAACGCAAAAACCTCAATGTAATCTTCCTATACATGCACGATGTTCCATTCTGAATAGGTCATCAAGGTTCTCTGTTCTGGACGATGAAATTCGGGCGCGATTAACAACTCATACGGCTGAGCGTCGGCAGATCCTTTACACATTGTTTCAACTTATAAAACTGGCAAAAGCATGCCAAAAACGAGTAAGAAAACAAGCGAAACCAAGCGTTTTGTATATCGACAAAACTGTTTCATCCGATTTCCTCGTTGCCACGAAACCCTGCCCAGACAGCCACTCCACCCAACGCCAGATGTGGAAAATTTGCAAGAAGCCGTGAGATCGAAAAATCACTTCCAAGTGAGGCGTTCGTGAAAATCCCAAGATCTAGGAAACCGTATCCAGTAAATACGCCTACGGTACCGTCACCAAAATAGGCCACACCAAACAAAATTAAAAAAGATCGAGCTGCACGGTGTGATATTATGCCTGCCATTAACGCCCACAATGCCGATACTACATGCAAGGCGTCATCATAGAAGTCTAAGGAAAAGATGCCGAACGCCAGACCGTTCTCGTCCGTCAAACCGGGAATATAGTTGAGTGACGCCGCAATCGTAAGAGCACAAAAGTAGTACAAGCATACGCTTTGTAGATTGTTCATAACTGCCCCAAATATTGATCCCAAAAATTATTGCGAAGAATTAATTCAGGATCCAATTGCCGCTTTGCATGTGCGAACTCTTCAGCCCTAGGATAGGCCTTCTTCAGTTGATCAAGCGTCGCATGAGGACGATAGGGTAGATAATATGCACCCCCAATTTCGACAATTCGGTCAATAAGCTCTCGCGTCATTCGCACCTGATCCGATTCCCCTCGATGCGTGAGTTCCTGACTAAAAGACATCACGGCGCCAATCCGAGGAACTTGCGCATAGGAGAGAACTGATTGACCATCCTGTGCAACATAGCGCAAAGTAACATTCAGAAACTCTTGATACGATGAAGGGATGACCTCTCGACAAGCGTCAAGGAAACTATCAAAAACATCAAAACCTACAAAATACTCATGTAAAATATCCGTACGATTAGGATCACGGTCGTCCAGCGTGACTACAGGTTCATTTATAAGCGAATTACGGGTCACATCACCACCGCTCAATTTTGGACCAACGCGGGTCTCATTCCACCATCGAAAAGATTTAAAAGTTTCATTTCCTAATTGAGCACGATAAATACGGCTGGCTGCATGAGCCATCCAACCCGATCCCCCTGCCGCCGGCAGTTTCTCTTGATCGTCTGTTTCGCGATAGGTGATCAAAAGAGCCTTTTGGAAAAAGCTTTCTCTTTCAACGTTCAAGCGACCATATGCCATTTTCACAGCTGGATCTTCAATCGCCTTCTTGAACTTCGCCGTAAAGTCGCTGGCATTCATTAAATCGAAACTCGGTATTAGCCGCGAGTTTTTAACCATTGTAACTTCAATATCGACAACAACTCCAATCAGCCCATATCCCCCCATACCAAGGTTAAAAAGATCAGAATTCTGTGTCGGGGAACAAGTCACCAATTCCCCAGAGGCCAATAACATCCGAAGCGAACGGACAGTCGATCCCATTGGCCCAAAGGGAACTGGCCAGCCATGGGCGTTCACTGAATAGGTGGCAGCCAAACCAAAGTCGTGGTTTGATTGCATAACTTTCGGCGACCATCCTTTCGGATCAAGAGTTGTAATCACGTCAAACCAACGAGCCCCGGCGTGAGAGCGAAAGGTTTGGTTTGCACTGTCAACTTCAATGCCCGCATTACTAAATGTGATCGCGGTACCCTCGCGTGGTATAGATTGCGCCCCCATAGAATGTCTTGCTGCGCCCACATTAAGACAATGCCCCGCCGCACGCGCTTCTGCGATTTCAGATCGAATTCGATCAACCAATGCTTGATCACTGTCCGATACGTGCAGGTGTTTTTGGATTGGGGTCGCAGACAAACCACTTGCATCATTCAATATTTTTTCACCCGTAGGCGAAACCAGTCGGTTGGTGCCGGCATATGTCGGAAGATCTGCGCGCAGGAACCCTGATAGCCCCCAACCTGCTGCTCCTCCTACCCCGAGCAAGGCAGCGCGACGCGATAGCTTTTTCATTGATCCTCCTCTTACATTGATTGTACTTTTTATCATTATAAGCGCTGAAGTCAGCTGTTTACTGCCTCATGAAAATATACGTTAATCTCGCAAAAATTCTTCAACGCATCTTCTTAAAGATACAAATTACACGCCACTCGCAAAACCTCCTGTGATCATAAAGTAATGGCATAGTTTTAGAGGCTAAGACACCTTATACTGATGATCCTAAGCTTTTTGGTATCGTTTATAAAAACTCACAGTCTTTCAATCCGCATAAAAGCTGGCATAATTACTAGTTCTTATCCTTGCGCTGGGGAATACAGATTAAGAGTTTCTTCCCACTAAAGCCGCTTGCGTAATTTTGCCTAACTTCTTTTTAAAGTGTCAGAGCTGTTATCTATCCGTACATAATTGTATCCTAAGAGGAGAAATTTCTGATCTATGATTACATTTCGATAACATAAGAGGTGTAATCAGCTTTACGGTGTTTACATCGAAATAAATAACAAGCGCTGCGGGCGTTGCTGCTCGTTTAGCCTTTTTTCAAGATGTTAAATGATTTGCCAATCTTTTGGCTTTTAAAAGTGTTGCTGGACGATTTTAATTTTAGGGCACTTTTAGATACCTACGAGACTGACTTTTAACCTTACGAAAATATCCGCAGATGTTACAGTTTCCTACGTCAAAACGGAAAAACCGCACTAATCAACTGGCTGATTGTCGGGGTTACTGCGGGACGGAACTGCACAACCAGCCTAGCGCTCAGAATTCCAACAGTAGACGCAAATCTAACAAATACCAGCTGTAATCATTTATTAACCCGTGAACTTCTATGGTTTTCAGATTTCGAAACAAATTGCCCCGCGGCAGGTCGCCTCCACAGCGCCTCGACGCAGTGTTATTCAGATTAAGCTATTTACTTAACTATGTCATTTTATTCCCAAGCTGACCGAAACTTTTAGCATCCAGCAAGCTGAAGCTAAGCTTGGCAGACGTATAATGCACCTATCGGACATGACTGTGAAACTAGAACCAGCAGATGACGTTCCTGATATTATACCGCATTATCCTTAGAGCTTTTCTAAACTTTTTTGCTGATTAGGAGACGATTTGCATAGTATTTTGCATTAAATTAGCCGCTTTGCTCTGACGTCATCGACGTCGATCGAATCGCCTGTACTGTGCGAATTAGCGAGATCAGCAATGCTAACTGAAAGTTAAACTTTCAGCTTGTTACCTTATAAATAATTTATGCAGTGTGGACTTTTCATATCTTCTGATTTTAAGGCATTGCTAGGCTTGAGCAAGTTGAAAAGTTTTGTAAAGAATTGGATTGCATGGAAAACTAAGCACAACACACAATACTAGTATCAACAAGTTTCAAATCGCCCAAAACTTGGAGTTTAGGTTACAGACGTCAATTCCACGGATAAAACCAAATGCTTTCTCGCTCTTGTTCTCTGTAGTAAGTGACGGCGGAAACGCTAAGCGAGTTGTCGAAGTAGAGTGTAATACTGGCAGGGAGTGAAAAGTGACCAAAACTCTTATATGGAGCACGTAATTGGCAGACATAGGTGCGCTCGATTTGCAGCGCACGATCTTTAGTCTTTAATAATCGCCCTAAAATGCCCATAGTAGAGGGCCCTTAATTACGTTTTTAGGAGTTGTAAAAAATGCCAATCGCAAGGATCATTATGTGTGAGCAGTACAGTAAGGCGGGACGAGATCAACTTCTCAAAGAGCATAGAGAAGCTGTTGAAAATGGTTTTTTGAAAGATTGCGAATTTAGCGTCGCCGTTCGTACGGGTGATACCTCATACATGGTTTTGACGTTGTACGCAACTGAGGAACTGGCCGACGCAAACAGAGATGAAAGAGTGAAATGGCATGAAGACCGAGAAAGTTTAATACGTGAGGATTTTTACCATGAAGGTGAGGTAGTAACGCTCATTAAGGGTGGTGGAGCGCCACTTTTAACAGACTATCCAGCAAAACTGAATTGATCAGCTTTCTTACTTTTTACCAACTTCGCAATACTCCTTGTTTCGGCCAGTGAAGAAAACCATTGGCACTATATTGCCAATTTAAATCCGAAATCATCACATAGACTGCGTGCACTAAAGAATTTATAGGCAGGCATTGAGTCAAATGCCATAAAAAAAGCGATGAGGCGGCTTATTTTCAAATAACTTTTTGCTTAGTTGAGCTTTTTATTCCAAGCAAAGTCAGATCTTAATATGACTCCATTGGCGTAAATATTCAGGAGCGGCTATTCAAAAAGTGAGTCTTCTCGAATTATGTAAAAATGCGCCTCGAATACACAAACTTTTTCGTCGCATATCATATTGATGTCACCTTTCGTTGCGTAATTATTGACTAGCATAGGGGTTATTTGCTCTTCTCTACGAGCCGACAATGGAGGAAAAAATGTTTGCTACTTTTACTGATTGGGAATTTGACGGAAACATAGAAACCGCAAAAAAATTAGCGGCTGATTTTTGGCCCCAGATGAAAGCTGCTGGAGCCACTGATTTTCGCGGCACAAAGACTGGTCCAAAGTCATTGCGCAGCATGACATTATGGAAAAGCAAAGAAGAGTGCGAAGCAGCTTTAGATAAAATTCGAGCCGCTGGGTCTGCACAGTCAGGTATGAAGGTTGTAGAAACCGCCTCTGGATATCTGGAAATAGAACTCGATTAATTCATCGGCGGTGTAATCAGCCCAGCCAGACTAATAGTCTTCAGAGCCACTCTAGGCTCCCTCTTCACTTTTTTAGTGCCATTGAGTATATAATACATATGCCTTTCGGTTCACTGACATAGGTCAAATTACCGCCTGCTCACGCCGCTCTAAGGAAGGTAAAGATCACGGAGATCTGCCGGTTTTAAACTTGCATAGAAGGTTTATTTTCGAGCATCATGTGGACAGTATCAAGGTTGACTTCTGAAACACAAATATTCACTTTCATCTTACCGATTTTACCTGCAGAATAAAATTCATATCCCATCAATCTTTCCCATCTCGTTAATAGATTGGCTCAAAAAATGATTTTTATTGTTGCGCGACTCAGCACCAGTGGGAGGAATCCTGACATCATCGAACAAACCTACAAATCCTGTCAGTGCATAGTTTACGCTGTTTTTGTCAGATTTATTAAGATTTAGATCACCCATTTGGTGCTTAGGAAAGTATACTTTCTCGATATTTCTAATCAGATAATCTGGGTACATCG
>CAJXHI010000023.1 GCA_913051655.1 uncultured Alphaproteobacteria bacterium | reverse complement strand
TCGACACAGACTTGATGGATTGGGGGAAAGTTTTTCATGTTAACTTCTTCGCACCTTCGGTTTGATCCGCATGATCCAAAGCCGCCGTAATATTGTTGAGATTAAAAATATCCCCAATGCTACGCAAACAAGATAAAAAAAATAAATTATAGCTTGAAATATAATCAAAATATAAGACCTGTGCGTTTCGCTTTTCCTTTTGATCAATTATCAGATAAAGTTACCGATTAGAACAACAACCTTGTTCATGCCGACTTTATTTCAGACGTTTGGCAAAACTTATGCCAATCAATTATTATGGGGTTAGTCGTCTGGCTGTGACACTAGTATTCACCAAACTAGGCAGCGGCAACTAACACGCTCGTTCTTGAAGTGCTGGCAAACATTTTTTTAGTATTCCAGATTATTCGTAAACATATGTAATGTTTTTGCAGGTTAGTTGGAAATCTTTGTGTGACGTTGTGGTAGCAATCACGATTAAAAGTATAAAGGACTCTTTTGGTCCAGGTTTTTATCACAAGTCCAGCTAAGTCATTAGGCATAGCAATTAGATTTACTGAGTGTTGTCAGATGCTTGGGTGGTTGTAGCTCTCTTATTTGAGCTAGTAAGTGGTGCGGGTGGAGGGACTTGAACCCCCACGCCTCGCGGCGCCAGAACCTAAATCTGGTGCGTCTACCAATTCCGCCACACCCGCGCAGTGAACAAAAGGACCTGACCGCTCTGTTCATGCTTCGTGAGTAACAAAATTAAAAAGGAGATGCGAGAGGAAAATGATAGATATTTCAATGCAAGTGTTACATTTGAATCAAATTCGCTGATAGGTTCAAATGTGCAATAACTGCGGTGCCCGAATTAAACCCAGCAAAATTTCTGTGTTTCTCACATTGCACAAAATTTATGCATTGATGATTAAAATTTGGGATCAATAAATAGAAAGGACGATGTGAGCGCAAACAGTCAGTCAAACGCTTGTAGTCATTTCATGCTTATGTTTTGAAATACTTAGTAATAATGCGGAGAGCATTCATGAAAAAAATTGAAGCCATTATCAAACCTTTTAAACTTGATGAAGTCAAAGAGGCGTTACAGGACATTGGCGTTCAGGGTTTGAGCGTTATAGAAGTTAAAGGGTTTGGCCGTCAGAAAGGGCATACTGAATTGTACAGGGGTGCAGAATACATCGTAGATTTTTTGCCAAAGGTCAAAATCGAAGTCGTTCTTGACGATGATCAGGTTGAGGCCGCCGTTGAGGCCATTATAGATGCCGCCAAAACAGACAAGATCGGAGATGGGAAGATTTTTGTCAGCCCGATTGAACAAGCTTTTCGCATTCGCACCGGCGAAACCGGTTCAGATGCGCTTTAAGTCAACCACGCGAACTCAAGAGGAATATTAAATGAGCACTGACAGCGTTTTGAAACTTATTGCGGAGGAAGACGTAGAATACGTTGATATCCGTTTTACCGACCCACGCGGCAAGCTGCAGCACGTGACGGTCATGTCCAACCATGTTGATGCTGATTTTATTGACGAAGGTTTCATGTTTGACGGATCATCCATCGCCGGTTGGAAATCAATCGAAGCATCCGACATGAAATTGATGATGGACACCGACAGCGCGTACATCGACCCTTTCTACGCGGAAAAGACGCTCTGTGTACATTGTTCAGTGGTAGAGCCCGACACAGGTGAAGCTTATGAGCGAGATCCGCGAGGGACTGCCGAAAAAGCGGAAGCGTATTTGAAATCGTCCGGTATTGGCGATACTGCTTTTTTTGGGCCCGAGGCAGAATTTTTCCTCTTTGACGATGTGCGCTTTTCAAACTCAATAAACAAAGTGTCTTACGAAGTGGATGCGCTGGACGCATCTTGGAACACCGACACGGAATACGAAGTAGGCAACACTGGACACCGTCCGGGTGTAAAAGGCGGCTATTTCCCCGTGAACCCAATTGATGACGGTCAGGACATCCGTTCGGAGATGCTATCAACTATGAAGCGTTTGGGCATGAAAGTAGATAAGCACCATCACGAAGTGGCGTCTTGCCAACATGAATTGGGCTTGATTTTTGATAGCCTGACAAAACAGGCAGACGAGCTGCAAAAGTACAAATATGTTATTCATAATGTTGCACAAGCGTACGGCAAGTCAGCGACATTCATGCCAAAACCGATTGCCGGGGACAACGGAACAGGCATGCACTGTAACATGTCAATCTGGAAAGATGGCAAGCCGCTCTTTGCAGGTGACAAATACGCGGATCTAAGCAACGAAGCTCTATGGTTTATTGGCGGAATTCTGAAACACGCAAAATCTCTGAACGCGTTCACAAACCCGAGTACGAACAGCTATAAGCGGTTGATACCTGGGTTTGAAGCCCCAGTTCTGCGCGCCTATTCTGCCCGCAACCGTTCAGGTTGTGTCCGTATTCCATGGACCGAAAGCCCCAAAGCAAAACGGGTTGAAGCACGTTTCCCAGATCCATCTGCAAACCCATACCTGTGTTTTTCAGCTTTGCTGATGGCCGGTCTTGACGGAATTAAAAATAAATTCGATCCCGGCGAAGCGATGGATAAAAACCTCTATGACCTTCCAGCTGAAGAGCTTGCAGGAATTCCAACGGTTTGCGGAAGCTTACGTGAAGCAATGGAAGAATTGCAGGCTGATAACGATTACCTATTGGCAGGCGACGTGTTCACCTTGGATCAAATCAATGGTTACATTGAATTGAAGATGGAAGAAATTGAGAGCTATGAGCACACACCTCACCCTGTCGAGTTTGCGTTGTACTATAGTTGTTAAATCAAATCTCTTCCCAAGCAATTACAAACGGGCGCCGCAGTGTGCCCGTATTTAATTTATTGACTTAAGACACGCAAAGAAAATAGTGTCTAAAAACAATTTCCCATATCTCTTTTTCAACTTATACTCATGTTAAAAGAAATCACTAAGGAGGTATCGTGCAGATAACAACTTGCGTATTTGATGCTTACGGCACCCTTTTTGATGTAACAGCCGCGGCGCGATTAGTAGCAGAGGAGGATCCTCAAAGTGCATTTGCAAAGCATTGGCCAAAACTGGCAGAAATCTGGCGAGCTAAACAATTGCAATACACGTGGCTGCGAGCCATTGCAAAAGCGCATACCGATTTTTGGGAGGTTACTCAAGATGGCTTAGACTTTGCGCTTGAAAGCTTGGAACTTCACCAAGATGATTCATTAAGAAAAAAATTGTTGCAGCTTTACTGGGAACTTCAAGCTTATCCAGAGGTTCCACAAATGTTGAAGGATCTCAAATCTCTTGGCATGAACACGGCAATTTTGTCAAATGGCAGTCCTAATATGCTAAACGGTGCAGTTCAATCAGCAAAATTAGATGCGGATCTTGATGCGATTCTTTCTGTGGAAAGCACAGGCATTTTCAAACCGGACTCCAGTGTTTACGATCTAGTTGGCAAGGAGTTTTCGTGCGCAAAGGGTGAAGTGCTATTTGTGTCTTCTAATGGGTGGGACGCAGCAGCAGCATCCGGATATGGCTTCTGCACAGTTTGGGTAAACCGTGCAGGGGATCCTTTAGACAGGCTTCCTTGGAAGCCGCAGTATATCGCAGAAGATTTAAAGGTCATGCCTACCTTTCTAAAATAATTATTTATTGCAAAAATGAGACTTAAGTCATGAATATAAATATGATACATGCGGCAGCAGCGCGATTGAAGGGACATGTACGACGCACACCGCTTTTGTCTTCGCCTTTTCTAGATGATATTGCGGGACGACAGGTTTGGATTAAAGCCGAATGCCTGCAACATACCGGAAGTTTCAAGTACCGCGGGGGGTATTCTGCCATTTCCGCCCTTTCCGAAGAAAAGCGAAAATTGGGCGTTCTGGCATTTTCATCAGGTAATCATGCTCAAGGCATTGCATTGGCCGCAAGACAACACGGCGTTCCAGCTGCTGTCATCATGCCCAATGATGCCCCAGACATAAAAATTGAAAACACCAAAGCGCTTGGCGCAGAGGTCATCGGATACGACAGGGACCGCGAAGACCGTGATGAGATTGGTAGAAGCCTTGCGCAAGAACGCGGACTGTGTTTGATCCAACCCTACGATGAACCCGAAGTCATCGCTGGTCAAGGATCAGCGGGACTTGAAATCGCAGAACAAGCTAAAGAGCTTGGCATTGAGAAGGCCGATGTGATTGTTTGCTGTGGTGGTGGTGGTTTGACAAGTGGCATCGCGCTCGCTCTGGCAGAACATGCCCCAAAAATGTCTGCATTTCCTGCTGAGCCAGATGGATTTGATGATGTTGCCCGATCGCTCGCCGCCGGTTACCATGTGAGTAACAAACTCTCCTCCGGGAGTATTTGTGACGCTATCGTGACTCCTACGCCTGGAAAATTGACATTTCCCATCCTTAAAGGCCACTGCACCAAAGGCTTTGCGGTCACTGAAAAAGAGGTTTTAAAGGCCATGGCGCATGCCTTTTTACGCCTCAAGCTGGTTATAGAACCAGGAGGCGCGGTCGCCCTCGCCACCGCACTCTTTCGCTC
The DNA here is from genome assembly GCA_913051655.1 of uncultured Alphaproteobacteria bacterium. Classification (GTDB taxonomy): domain Bacteria; phylum Pseudomonadota; class Alphaproteobacteria; order Rhodobacterales; family Rhodobacteraceae; genus LFER01. Next base: position 44,637 of record CAJXHI010000023.1, on the reverse strand, counting down.
CGAAGAGATTTCGGGCGATACCGTAATTGTCGTTGCCTCGGGTGGAAATGTAGATCACAATATCTTTGCCCGCGCGCTTAATATGTTGCAAGCCGCATAGCAAAGAAAAGAGCATTCTCAGGCATTATGCAGATCTTGGACAAATTAGCCTTTTTTATTCAGACGTAAGATCTTAAGACGCACCATTTTTTTGCAAATTCTTGAAACCGACTTCCAGCTATGGTATACTAACCTCCATTTTCGTCCAAAGCGTTGATGATTATCCGTTATGACTGGCTAAGGCATTGTTTATGTCAAAGCCTTGCCACATTCTGTTCCATTGGCGCTATGACTAATGATAAAAAATGTTTTCGAATCATCGTGAGTTCAAGGACTGTATTTTTGTGGGCGTCTTGATTGGTAGTATGATTGTGCGAAGCTTGGCAAGCAAGCGAAGAAGCTTAATATCTGGTGCAACATGTTGACCGGGCGAAACAATGATTAAAGTTTGGGATGTATTTCGGCAATTTCTGGCACAATTTTTTTCACGCCTACCTTTGTTCTAAATCTCCCCATACTTAGGATTTCTGTATCCAAAGATGGTTCAAGAAGCCCTCTATAGTATGCGAAAGCATTGATCTTGCTCCAGAAAAAAGTTTTATCTAATGTGGAGTGCAGGCCATTTGCCCTTTTTTAAAAGACCGAAAGATACGCTCAAGTACTGACAGATTTCTTGTGTGACATTGATAATATTGCATAGCACCTTTTCTAGGCTAAAAGCGTAGCGTCATCGTCTTGACATGTGTTGCCAATACAAAGATACGTCACCCTGCCTCTACGTGATTTGGTGGAGCGCATAGGTGGCGAGTCACGAGGAGCACGATGACCAAGGATAGGGACATGCAGGCTGCCACCGAGCCAAAAACATCGAAATGGGTAATGACCGTCGTTATTATTACGGTCATGATCGACTCCATGGGCATTGGGATTGTAATTCCCGTGACGCCAGCTCTTTTGATGGATGTCCTTCCCAATGCAACAATGGCAGAAGCTGCCATTTGGGGAGGCATCCTTACGTCATTGTACAGTGTCATGCAGTTTCTTTTCGGCCCACTTTTGGGGACACTATCAGACCAAATTGGACGCAAGCCTGTACTGATGGTCGCCCTGTTTGTGATGGTGGGCTTTTACGCGGTCATGGGTTTTGCGCAAACTGTCTGGCTTTTGCTAATTGGCCGGCTCATTGGTGGGATCACCGCAGCAACACATGCGACTGCAACGGCACTTGTTGCAGATATTTCTTCACCAAAGGAAAAGGCAGCTCGATTTGGGCTTTTAGGTGCAGGGTTTGGGATGGGATTTGTACTTGGTCCTGTTCTGGGTGGACTGCTTGGAGAATGGGGTCCACGCGCGCCTTTTTTAGCAGCAGCATTGCTTGCAGCATTCAATTTCCTAATGGCCTGGTTGGTTTTACCTGAAACCGTGACGGATCACATTCGCAGACGCTTTGAGTGGCACCGAGCCAACCCATTAGGCGCAATTCGCGCGATCAGCAATTTCCCAGGTCTCGGCCCAATGTTGGTTGTCTATTTGATCTACGCAGTTGCGACAGCGGTCTACGCGTCCGTCTGGCCCTTTTTTACCGCAGAGAGATTTGGCTGGTCACCTGCAATGATCGGAGTGTCGTTGACCATTTACGGGTTGTGTTTTGCGATTGTGCAGGGTGGTTTGGTTAAACCTACGATCAAACGTTTTGGAGAATATAAAACAGTGATCATCGGATTTAGCTTTGAAATGTTTGGGCTTGTCTTAATGTCTGTGATCACAAACGGTACTATTCTTTTGGGGTTGATCCCCATTGCGGCTCTTGGGGTAGTAGGCCAACCTGCACTTCAGGCAATTTTGTCCATGGGTACCTCTGATGACAGTCAGGGCATTTTACAGGGCGTTGTGGCAGGCCTTTCGGCCATCTCCATGATTATCGCTCCAGTCTCTATGACATGGGTGTTTTCTGTTTTTACGGAGGATAGCGCCCTTTTATATTATCCAGGCGCACCATTTGCGATTTCAGCCTGCCTGCTAGCGATCGGCCTTTATATATTTGTCCACAAGGGTCAAAAAGCTCAAAAACAGAGTTAAGCAAGACTGGATCTTTTTTTGGGCTTGAAAGCTGCGCACAGCTGGACAAAGCTATGAGGAAGCAAGGAGGCAGTTCTATGCCAGAGATTAAAGCCGCCGTTTGTCACACGTTCGGAGAACCGCTGATAATTGAAACTATTCATCTAGACACTCCAAAAGAGGGTGAAATAGAAGTAAAACTGGGAGCTGTCGCTGTTTGCCATTCGGACATATCCTATGTGGATGGTGCTTGGGGGGGTACGTTGCCTGCCGTCTACGGGCATGAGGCTGCCGGCGAAATTACGGCTATTGGTCCGTCTGTTTATGGACTTAGTGTGGGAGATCGGGTGGTTGTAACCTTGATCCGTGCATGCGGACATTGCACAAACTGCGGATCAGGCAAACCAACAATATGTGAATTGGCGGTTGATCGTACCACTGGCCCTCTGCGCATGACTGACGGCAGTTTGCTGGAACATGGAATGAACTGCGGTGCATTTGCAGAAAAAGTCGTGGTGGACCAGAGCCAAGTCGTAACAATTTCGAATGATATCGCTTATGATGTAGCCTCCCTTTTGGCCTGTGGCGTGTTGACCGGCATTGGCGCAGTGGTCAATGCGGCTAAGGTACGACCCGGCGAAGATGTTGTGGTGATCGGTGCCGGTGGCGTTGGACTTAATACGATCCAAGGCGCCCATATTGCAGGGGCGCGCCGGATCGTGGCCGTCGATATGAGTGCAGACAAACTTGACGCTGCAAAAGAATTCGGCGCAACCGATGGAGTACTGGCAACCGATGGTAAACCGTGGAAAGCGGCAAAAACAATGATTGGTCGCGGTGCCGACTCAGTCTTTGTCACCGTGGGTGCGATCTCTGCCTATGATACAGCACCCCGCTATTTGGCCTACGGCGGGCAAATTGTGGCAGTTGGCATGCCAAAATCTGGCGATCGCGCTGTCTACGAACCTGTTATGATGTCAGCGGTCGGTCAAGGTTTAATAGGAACAAAAATGGGTGATGTGGTGATAAAACGCGATATTCCTTGGATGGTTGATTTATATCAACAGGGCCGACTGAAACTCGATGAATTGATCTCCGGCCGATATAAGCTTGAAGATATCAACAAAGCCTTTGCAGACACCAGATCTGGGGCTGCGCGGCGTAACGTCATCCTTTTTGACATCTGATCTCATGAAGCTTTACGATCTCGATATCATCGTCACGGCCCCACCTGCCCCAGGCTGGGGTGGACGTTATTGGATTTTGCTAAAACTCACCACCGATACGGGAATTATCGGCTGGGGTGAATGCTATGCCGCATCTGTTGCGCCAGAAGCAATGAAATATGTGATCAGAGATGTCTTTGAGCGATATTTTTTCGAGGAGAATCCAGAGAATATCGAAAAACTATTTCGCCGCACATATTCTTCAGGTTTTACCCAGCGTCCTGATCTAACCATTATGGGAGCTTTTTCTGGTCTTGAAATTGCCTGCTGGGACATTCTGGGCAAGGATAGAGATCGTCCGGTTTGGGCACTTTTGGGCGGCTTGCTGAATGAACGAATTCGCGCGTATAGCTACCTTTATCCTCTGGCAAAACACGATATTGACAGTTTTTGGTATTCTGCAGATATGGCCGCTGAAAGCGCGCTTGATTTGCTCGCGCGCGGGTATACAGCAGTAAAATTTGATCCCGCCGGTCCTTACACCATGCGCGGGGGCCATATGCCCTCTATGCGCGACATAGAAACGTCCGTTGCGTTTTGCAAATCTATACGGGAATCGGTTGGAGTTAATGCAGATCTTTTGTTTGGCACCCATGGGCAGTTTAGCACCGCAGGGGCAATACGGCTTGGACAGGCGATTGAACCCTACCAACCGCTTTGGTTTGAAGAACCTATACCTCCTGATAATCTAGATGAATTTGTCAAAGTCGCCAACGCGGTGCGCATTCCCGTTGCAACAGGGGAACGTCTTAGCACAAAAGCTGAATTTGCAAGCCTTCTCAAAATGGGTGGCGCTTCTATTTTGCAGCCCGCCTTGGGACGGGCTGGCGGAATATGGGAAATGAAAAAATTATCTGCCATTGCAGAGGTCTATAACGCGCAAATAGCTCCCCACCTTTATGCAGGACCTGTAGAATGGGCGGCAAATATTCACGTGGCCGCCTCCATCCCTAATTTTCTTATCGCTGAAACTATTGAAACACCATTTCATGATCAATTGATCAAAGGAAGTATTCGCGTGGACAATGGGTTTATTCCAGCACCTCAAGCACCAGGTCTTGGAATTGAAGTAGATGAGGCTCTCGCCCTCGCGCATCCGTTTGATGGAAATGGATTACATCTTGAAATGCAGGATGCACCTTGTGATTATCAAGCGCCAAACGAGTTTGTAGGTGGCGCACCACCCAAACATTGATCAGACCAAAACCGCTTGCATCCAAAGCTGATCCAGCGCGGCAATCTCTGCAGGATCAAAGTTATCCTCTTCTTCCCAGTAACGTCCTGATGGCGTGACATACTGTAGTTCTGCTTCACGTTTTTGCGCGCGTAATACTGTTTTATCATCCACTGTCAGCGGATCAGGTAAAGACATTCCTATAGTCATACGAGGAAAGGTCAAACGCGAAGGTCCAGCTGACAGGTTTGTCAGCTGACACCCCTCTTTTGCTGCATGTATGTAAAGGCGGTTCGCTTTTGCTTCCAATGACTGAAGGGAAATATCTTCGCGCAACGGATCCGCTTCGCCTTTTCCATAAAAATGTGTTTGCGCTGTTTTGGAATAATGCATGTCACAGCCCAAGAAGGCGATATGTGCAGGTTTATAATGACCAAGCACCCAATAACCTGCTGTAAAAGCCATAGTGCCTCCGGCATATAAAAACCCGCCATAGTCGTTTTGAATAGGAACAAATTCTTTTTGCGTTACAAAACTTTGATGAGGCTGAACAGCGTTTGGGCGCTTTTCTTCTGGGAAATCATAGGGGTAAATCAGGTCGTCCCAATCCTCACGTACTGCCCATGCGTTGTTGATTACCACAATTTTATCAAAAGGATGGCTCGACCATGCGCGCGCCTCGATGACATTCGGCCCAGAGCCAAGTATAAGAACGGATAATTCTCGCACGCGCCAAACACCTGTCGCTTTTCAAAGTAACTTAGTCTTACACCACGCCTTGTCGTGCTTTCAACACAAATGAAAATGCACCCCAGAGAAGGGACGCGTATCACGCTCAGTTGGTTGGGATTGAAAGTAAAGCTACAAAATCGCGCCTTACGCTCTTTCCCACGAACCAGGGAACTGTCCCAGCAATTCTTTGATCGCTTCGTCACTATGCCCATCAGAGATTTGCGCAACCAGCCCTCGTTTCTTGTCGTCGATCACGCTGACAACCCGTACCGATAATCCGGCCTCCTGCAACGCATTGTCAAAAACGCGCTTGATAGCGCGCTTGCGCAAATCTGGCTTAAATACTTTGCCCACCGCTGTTTTGGGAAGTTCCTTAAGAATTTCAACATGTTTGGGATGCGCCGCCCTTTCAGGAACATGGGTTTCACAATATGTCATCAGATCTTCTGCCGTCGCAGTAGCACCGGCCACAAGTTCGACATAAACGCAGGGAAGTTCCCCTGCGGAAGGACAGGGTTGACCAATCGCACCGGCAAAGGCAACCGCATCATTACCCAGCAAAGTTTCCTCGATCAAAGCGGGGTCAATATTATGGCCACTGCGAATGATCAAATCCTTCGCACGTCCGGTAATCCAAAGATATTCGTCCTCGTCAAATCGCCCAAGATCCCCAGTACGTAGAAACCGTTTCTCATAATAGAGATCTTTGTTTTTATCGGCCTCGGTGTAAGTATTACCTGCCCAAACACCGGGGCTGGAAATACAAATTTCGCCAACTTCATTTGGGGAGCATTCTACAAGCTTATCACCTTCGGATTTAACAATCTTAATCTCTGTGTAAGGAAAGCGGATCCCGATCGAGCCAACTTTTTTAACACCATCCACCGGATTTCCGGACACCAGAACAGTTGCCTCGGTCAAGCCGTATCCTTCGATTATATTGACTCCCGTGGCCTTTTCAAAACGATTAAATAGCTCTACAGGCAAAGGCGCGGAACCAGAAAAGGCTGTTTTTACTGTGCTTATATCGGCATCAACCGGCCGTTGCATTAGTGCAGAAATGGCTGTTGGAACGGTAAATATAAACGTGACCTTCCACCGTTCTACCAATTTCCAGAAATTGTCAAAAACACCATCTCCACGATAGCCAGCAGGAGTTGGCAAGATAAGATGCGCGCCAGATGCAACGCAGCCCATAAGAACAACATGAGCAGCCAAGACATGAAAAAGCGGTAGTGGACAGATGACGTTTTCGTCTGAGTTCATCAAAAGCTCAACACCCAGCCAGCCATTGTAGATAATGCCTGAGTATTTATGTTGCGCAACTTTGGGCATACCCGTTGTCCCACCCGTGTGAAATAATGCAGCAACACGATCTTCTTGAACATCTTCAAAATCCAGCGTCTTATTCTGTGTTTTCAAGACATCGTTGAAATTCATGACCGTTGCGGTATGACGGATTTCGTATTTTGGACGAATAAGCGGGACGATCCAACTTTTGGGTGGCGTAAGGTAACGGTTAAGGTCTACTTCAAGCACAGTTTTCACATTTGGCGCCAAAGCTACAGCATCATTTGCGTTCTGGCCGACTTCAGTTTTTGGAAACCCTTTGAGCGTAACCACAACGCGCGCATTGGTTTCGCGTAAAATGGCACCCATTTGTTCGGGTTCAAGCAAGGGGTTGATCGGATTTACAACCCCAGCGACCATACCGCCCAATAGGGTCAAAACCGTTTCGTTACTGTTAGGAAGGATATAGGCAACAACATCTTCCCGACCTATTCCAAGGCCGCGAAACATATTTGCTGTCTGGGTGATTTTTTCATGCAGAACCCGCCAGCTAAGAGTCTCCGCCTTGTCAGTCGGCCCAGATAAAATCTGAAAAGAAACCGCATTGTTATTCGGGAATTTACCTGCCGTATCGGATAACATGGCATAAATCGTTTTTGGAACATCCCGATCTGCCCAATTCATTGTCCGTTCGATGGACCGCGTATCTTTTATTGACGCAAATGTCACCTTTATTCCCTCCCTTAGGCTCTATTCAGTTTATAAGTTAATAATTTCCACAGATATCAAGATGCACGAAGGTTTTTGAGAGGTCAACGTTGCTATTAAGAAGCTCACTTAGCGTTACTTCCGAATTGCAGGCGCGCAAGACGAGCGTAAAGACCACCCTGTTTCATGAGGCTTTGGTGGGTACCTTGCGCAACGACTTTTCCTTGGTCCATCACCAGAATTCGATCTGCCTTTTTGACCGTTGCTAGTCGATGAGCGATCACGATAGTTGTGCGATCCTGTGCCAGGGTATCGACTGCACGTTGAACCGCCTGTTCACTTTCTGAGTCAAGCGAGCTCGTGGCCTCGTCCAAAAGCAAAACAGGTGCGTCGCGCAGAATTGCTCTGGCAATTGCAATTCTTTGTTTTTGACCACCAGACAACATCACACCACGTTCTCCTAGGTAAGATGAATAGCCTTCGGGGAGCCCAGAAATAAAATCATGCGCCGCGGCGAGCTTGGCCGCCTCCTTAACTTCCGCGTCTTTTGCGTTCTGGCGTCCAAATCTTATGTTCTCCAAAACATTATTTGCAAAAATTACAGGGTCCTGCGGCACAAGGGAAATTGACTGTCGAAAATCGCCCCGCCGCATTTTACGCAAATCGACTTCGTCGAATAGAATGCGTCCTTTCTGAGGATCATAGAAGCGTAACAGCAATTGAATGATAGTTGTTTTCCCCGCCCCTGAAGGTCCAACAACCGCCACGGTTTGTCCCGGCTCTACATCAAAAGAAATGCGATCAAGGGCGCTATAATTGGGTCGTGAAGGATAATGAAACGAGACGTTTTCAAACGACAGGCGGCCACTTGCCTGTTTCGGACATTCTATCGCGTTATGGGGATCAGAAATACTGTCTTCTAATCGAAGAAGCTCCACCAAACGGTCTGTGGCGCCTGCAGCACGTTGTAATTCGCCCCATACTTCAGAAAGGGCCGCCACGGATCCGCCAACCATGACAGAATAAATCACAAATTGGACAAGGATTCCTGCGCTCAGTTTCCCTGCACTCACATCATGTGCGCCTACCCAAAGCACCCCAATAATTCCAGAAAAAACCAGAAAAATAACAATAAAGGTCATCAATGCACGCGCGCTGATACGCTCATGGGCAGAAAGATAGCTGTCTTCAGTAGTGGTTGAAAAATCGCCCTTGGTTTCCATTTCATGTGTGAAAGCTTGAATAGTTTGCACCGCCCCGAGAGCTTCAGACACCTGTGCCGACCCAGCAGCAATCCAGTCTTGATTTTCTTTACTCAAGCGGCGCACTTTTCGACCAAGTGTAAGAATTGGAACTAGCACAAGCGGCACGACTAACAAAACCAAACCGGTGAGTTTGGCCGAGGTGAGCAGCATAAATATCAGGCCACCAACAAAGATTAGCGCGTTGCGCAGCGCAATCGAAACGGATGACCCGATCACTGTCAAAACAAGCGTCGTATCCGTTGTAATCCGGCTCAACACTTCTCCAGTGCGCAGATTTTCATAAAACATAGGGCTCATCACAATAATCCGGGAAAAAACCTCTTTTCGAATATCAGCAACAACCCTTTCTCCAAGCTTGGTTACCAGCAAATATCGGAATGCGGTCCCAACCGCCAAAAGCCCTGCGATACCCAAAGCAGCTCCAAAATAAGTATCCAAAAGCCTTGTCTGCGAATTTGAAAAATTATCGACAACCTGACGTACGGCAACCGGCAGGGTCAATGACAAGCCAGAAGTTAAGACCAAAGTGACAGCTGCGGCAATGACTAATCCCATATAAGGGCGCATAAACGGTATTAAATCCTGCAACTTAGAGATCTTTGCACCAGATGACTTCGGCCGCAATTTCGACCTCTCCCGATCTGACATAAATCCTCCTGCAAGGCACAGCGTTCACTTAAGGCGTAGCAATACAAAAAGGTCAAGTCCAAGCAATAATTTTACGTCAAAACTCTTTACTTTTGATACAAATACAGCATTCTGAGGCGCACTTAATGATAACGATGGTAGTACTGTTGCTTTAATTAATACTCTGACCAAATAAAGCGCCGAACGTGATTTGAATTTTGCGTTTCAACGCAGATTATCAAACACGAGTGCTTCTCAAAAAGTTTTGGGGCAAGACATTTCGTTTTAAAAAAAGCAATGACGGCATTGACTGCTGGGATTTCCTCAAAGTAGGTGATGCGACAACGCTTGTTGATCAGCTGAGGCTAACCCGCTTTCGCGCTAAAAAGAATTGTGACAATTTTATCCCAGCTGACGCTTGAAGGTATGTAAGATTAAGTATGACTTCTTACAGCGATCACGAACTTTTTGAAGCGTCCATAAACAGTTTAACAGCTCCTGCTTCCAAAATTTATCACATTGGAACAGACTTGGCGGTCAAAGCGTGCATTTTGAACTATCAAGCTGTTGGGGGGCAGTTAATTCTACCAAACACCGTGCTGATAGGCGGCGATGACGTCAAGCACGTAAACCCAAAATCTGAACGCAAATACAGCAAAAAACAAATGTTTTCCGCAAGCTAAACGGTGGCGACACTGTCGATTTTCAGATGTTAAGTTAAAACGGTAATGCCCACGGCTTAGGGAATAATACGGTTTTTGCGGAACATGAAGTCGGCGGTTACCTTTTTATTCGGCTGCCTGTGCTTTTTTCAATTCGGGTAAAAATACTTTATCATAGTTACCCTCTATAAGGGGACCGGCAAATCGAAAAAGGATCTTGCCCTCACGATTCAGTATAAATGTTTCCGGCAAGCCTGCGACGCCCCAATCGATGCCTGTGCGTCCTTCACGATCAACGGTTATGGCAGCGAAAGGATTGCCATCCTCCTGTAGAAAGCGAGCGGCATTTTCGGGACGATCCTTGAAATTCACACCATAAAGGCGAATACCGCTATCAGAGAGCTGTTTCAATGTGGGGTGCTCTGCGCGGCACGGCGGACACCAGCTTGCCCAAAAATTAATTAAAATAATTTCACCCTGTCCGATCATTTCATTTTTCAATAATGGATACCCTCCAAGTGCGATTTCTTTGAACTGTGGTGCGGCTTTCCCGATAAGCGCAGACTTGTTTTCTGTTTGCCCGCCCTTGTTGATGCTAAACAAAAACAAAACGGCCATAGCAAAGAAAACCAAAGGGGGTAAAATCAATAAGGGGGAAATTTTAAGCATCCTCTGAGCTCTCAGCATCTTCCAAATCTGCTTTTGACCGGCGATTTTGTAATAGGTAAAACCCGACAAGTAGAATCAAAAAGACGATTGTTGCGGCATAGGCCGCCCAAACGGTAACCGCATATTTCCCCAACTCTACGCTCATTAGATACCCCTCCTCATGCGCACGGCTGCCGCTCTGCGCAACCTGATTTCCGATCGTGTACCCAACAGCACTAATGCAAAAAACAATAGAACAAATCCAGCAATCGCGAAAAGTAATGGCTGATAAAAAACATCAGCCACATTTTTCTCCTTGTCCAGGGATAGAGATGCCCCTTGATGAAGACCTTGGTTCCAGAAATTCACCGCATACCGGCTGAGAACGGCAAATACGGATCCTACGATGCATAATACCGATGTCAAGTCTGCAGCCTTATCAGGATTTTCCACAGACTGCCACATGATCAAATACCCAATGTAAAACAGAAATAGGATTAAAAACGAGGTCAGCCGAGGATCCCAAGCCCACCAAGTGCCCCACATCGGCTGCCCCCAAATCGCTCCTGTGATCAATGCAATCAATGTCATGACTGTCCCAACAGGTGCCGCTGCCTTGGCAGCAAGAGCGCTGACATGGTGACGTCTGATGAGCCATATGAGTGATGCTACCAACATCATAAACCACGCGTTGATTGCCATCAATGCAGAGGGCACATGAATATAGATGATCTTTACAGTTGAACCCATGCGATAATCGTCAGGTGTATGAAAGAAACCCCAATAAAGCCCGATAAGCAAACAGGCAGCAGACAAACCCGCCGCCCAAGGCAACAGGCGTCCTGATAGAGCAAAGAACTTTACCGGATTTGCATATTCCCAGAGCGACATCTTGGTTCAAACCTTTTTTCATTACCGCGCTCCATACAGGCTTCTTTAGCGCAGGTTGATACGTAAAACTGCCGCAGCTGCAAATGGCAAGAGTGAAAGAGCTCCCAAAGTGAGAGCTATTAAAAGTAAAAAGGGTGTCTGAAGGTCCAATCCTTCAGCACCAAGGCGCGACACTTCGGCGCCAAAAATCAAAGTCGGCACATAAAGAGGCAAAACGAGAACAGACAGCAACAGACCCCCGCGGCGCAACCCAAGTGTTAGAGCCGCACCAAATGCCCCAATCATACTTAGCGCTGGTGTCCCCACCAAAAGCGAAAAACAAACCCAGAAATAACCTTTCTCAGGCAAATCCCAAAAAATACCGAGCAACGGGGTAATCAGCGCGAGCGGCAATCCGGTTGTGATCCAATGGGCAAGGCTCTTTGCAAAAACAACAACCTCAAGAGGGATCGGAGCAACCAACAAAAGATCAAGGGATCCATCTTCAAAATCCAATGCAAAGAGACGATCCATTGACAAGAGACAGGCCAATAATGCACAAACCCATAAGGCACCTGGTGCGATTTTACGCAATAGCTGGATGTCAGGGCCGATCCCAAAGGCAAGAAGCAGCGTTACAATAAAGAAAAATAAGATTGCAAACCCAAATCCCCCTCCCGCTCGAATGGTCAGTTTTAAATCACGTGATAGCAGAGCAATCATAAGAATGCTGCCGCTTCTATTGTTAAAAAGTCCTTAGCCACGTAGTGGCTTAAATCAATTGACTTTGAGGATCCTTCAAAATCTATCGGCGTGTGGCTCACGATCAGCGCACCGCCCCCCGTCGCACAGTGCGATACAAGCGCTTTATAGAACGCATTACGAGATACTTCATCCAGTGACACCGTTGGCTCATCAAGCAACCAAAGTGGTCTATTGCTCAGAAAAAGGCGTGCCAGTCCTAAACGCCGTTTCTGGCCAGCGGACAGCCGAACCGCAAGGCGATGCTGAACCGCCATGAGATCGAATTTGGTTAGCACCTCGTCCAGCCGTTTGCTTTCCGTAAAAATATCCGCCCAAAATGACAGATTTTCGATAACACTTAACCCAGCTTTCAGCCCATCTGCGTGGCCTGCATAAATGGCCGTGTCGTTTTGCAAGATGATCTCGCCCTCCGCTGATGGCTGCAACCCCGCCAAAGTGCGCAGCAGTGATGTTTTTCCAAGTCCATTTGGGCCTTTAAGCAAAAGCACCTCTCCGGCTGCAAGACCAAAATTGACACCCGACAGCAGCATCCGCCCCCCACGGGACACAGAGAGATCTTTCACTTTCAACAACATTAAAGGACCATAACCCAATCAAACCTATGCGAAAAGAGCACTGCTGTTAACACTCCACAGCGAAAAGGGCCGCCGCCACGCGGCGTTCTTCAGACAGTAGGACGTTGTAGGTGCGGCACGCAGACAGACTGCTCATCACTTCTATGCCCACACCTGCCTGTTCAAGTATGCTGCGAAAACTCGGCGGAATATGCGATATTTCTTGTCCGGTACCCACCAACAATACATCAACGTCCTCACAAAATGCCTTTAGGCTTGCAAAATCTTCGTAGCCACCCCATGGTTTCGCGCCCTTCTTATTGACCATCAATGGCGCGCGCACGGCTTGCCCAGCTATGCGAAAAAACCCTTCTCCATATCCTTCTATCGGAACCGCTGCTCCAAAATCGATCTCTCTTAACCTCAACTCGTGCTCCTTAATCAAACAGCAGGAGACCTTTTATCGTTGAAATCGCAATAATGCAAAAGGCAAGTTTTTAATTAAGGCCGTCCCGATTTAGATTAAACGCGCGCGCGCCCAAGATATTTCCAACCGAAAAAGGCACAGCCACCACAAGGCCAAGCGCGACGGCAGCAGATATGATTTGTTCAGCGGCGCTAATTGCGAACAAAAACACTAAGTCAAAAGCAAAAGCAGCATTATGACCTGCAACACCGCTGCACTAAATGGACAGGAAAGATTAAAAAATAGCAGGCGGACCCGGCATTCCGATAAAACGTGCGCTCACTTACGTCCCTTTTTGTATAATCCAAAAAGCAGACTAAAAAGCTGAAAAAGCGTCATGATTAAAATCAAGTAGTGTAATACCGTCGGATCTTCGCGCGTCAACACCCAGAATGCCACCGCAAACAGCAAAAACATCACGGCTATAAGCCAGCTGAAAATCGGGACTTCATGCATCTTGAAGTGCTCCTGCAACAACTAAAAGGGGTCCGTAACTCTTAGGATCGTAAGAGATGCAATCAGAGATAAAAATCGCCGTTAAAATACAATATAGGCCGTCATTGGCAAATAGTAATGAAAGCTCATTTCAATCATTCTTGGGGCACTCGTGTTCCTGCCTCGGCGTTTGGCTTTGACCAGTCACGTTTGACACCCAGACGCAAAAGCGTTGCCGCAGCGATAAAGATGGAACTGAAGGTACCGACAATAACACCCCAAATCATCGCAAAAACAAACCCCCGTATCACATCACCGCCAAGTACAAAGAGCGAAATCAAGGCAAGCAAGGTTGTGAAAGATGTCACCACAGTTCTGCTGAGAGTTTCGTTAATAGACAGATTAAGGACTTCTTTCAACGGACGCTTTTTGTATTTACGTAAATTTTCACGCACACGATCAAAGACAACAACTGTATCGTTTAAAGAGTACCCCACAATCGTCAACAAAGCCGCGATGATTGCGAGGTCAAATTTAATTTGAACCACCGAAAATATGCCAATGGTCAGCAAAACATCGTGAATAAGTGCAGTTACAGCGCCTTGGGCAAACTGCCATTCAAATCGCAGCCAGATGTAGACAAGAACAGCAGCTATGGCCAAGACAATAGCAATGATTGCCGTTTGCACCAATTCACCAGATACTTTGGGGCCGACGCTTTCCACTGAAACAAAAATCAGATCGGGGTCAAATGTTTGAAGAGCGGCAAGTGTTTCATTGGTGACGGCATTGATCGATATATCATCGCCGATCTGTTGTTGAATACGGATCATTGCAACATTTTGATCTTCGTCAAAGTTGGGATCGAACACCTCGGAAATGCTGACATCTCCAAGATCCAAGCTCGACAGCGTATCGCGGTATGCTCCTACATCTACGACTTGGGTACTCTGTGTCCGGATGGTAGTGCCCCCAAGGAAATCAATACCGAAGTTTAAACCCTGCGTAAGAACAGAACCAAGCGACAGAACCAAAAGAATAACCGAGAGACCAACCCAGAGCCTAATCTTCGAAAAGAAATCAAAACTTGTTTCTTGCGTGACGAGTTTCAGCCGCATATTCAAACCTCCAACTTTTTGGGACGACGGCGTTCAAACCACATAATGATCAACAAACGGGTTACAAAAATAGCAGTAAAGACAGAAGTCAAAATTCCAATACCGAGCGTGATCGAAAATCCACGGACAGGCCCAGACCCCATCGCAAAAAGTATGGTTGCCGTGATAAAGGTGGTGATGTTTGCATCCAAAATCGCACTTAACGCACGTTCATATCCCAACTCAATGGCGCGCGCAGGCCCTTTAGCTGTTTTTAGCTCTTCCCGTATTCTTTCAAATATCAATACATTTGCATCAACTGCCATCCCGATGGTCAAAACAATGCCTGCGACCCCAGGTAATGTCAGCGTGGCACCAATGGCGCTTAACAGACCAAAAATCAATCCAATGTTGATGATGAGCGCGATATTGGCGAAGATACCGAACAAACCGTAGCTGAGCGCCATAAAAATAAGCACAGCCACAAAGGCAACGATACACGCGATTTTTCCCGCCTCAATACTGTCAGCACCCAGTTCAGGGCCGATAGTGCGTTCTTCAAGAAACGCAAGCTTAGCAGGCAAAGCACCTGCGCGGAGCAAGACAGCTAAATTCGTACTCTCTTCAATTGTAAAATTACCGGTAATGATTCCGGAACCACCCGGGATATGACTTTGGATAACAGGGGCGCTAATGACCTCATTATCCAGAACAATCGCAAAGGGGCTTCCAATATTTTCTGCAGTGTAATCCCCGAAACGACGTGCACCTGAGGGATTAAAGCGGAAAGTCACGGACGGCCGTCCATTTTGATCAAAGCTTGGCTGCGCATCGACAAGATCCTCGCCCGTCACGACAGGTCGCTCTTCGAGAACATAAAAACTGTCTGGCTTGTCCAATGAAGGCAATACTTCGTTACCAAAACCCGGCGGTGCCTCCGGATCATTTACCGCCTGCAGAACAGGCTGAAACGTCAGCTGAGCCGTTGTACCGATAAGCTCTTTTAGCTCTTCAGCAGAGCCGATGCCTGGTACTTGAATTAAAATTCGGTTACTGCCTTGGCGTTGAATTGTTGGCTCACGTGTACCAACTTCGTCTATACGGCGGCGAATGATTTCAAGCGCTTGACGTAGGGTGCGTTCATCAGAGGCCACTTTTTCAGCATCTGACAGCCGTACCGTTAAAATGTCGCCTTCAGCGCTGACCTCAAGATCTTTGCTTCCGACGGCATTCAAAGACGCTATGGGCTGTGCAAGCTCTTCAACTTGGGAAACGGCTCGCCCCATTCCGAGTGGCTTGGAAATCTTGATGGAAAGAATATCAGAAGCTCCGTCCTGAAGACGAATTGTCCCAATTTTAGAACGTTCTTTACGCAAGACATCGCGGACTTCAGGCCAAAGCGCTTTCATCCGCGCAGAATAAACATCTTCCATCTGAACTTCTGCTAAAAGATGTGCTCCTCCGCGCAGATCCAAACCTAAATTTACAAGGTTAGAAGGTAAAAGTGATATCCAGTTTTCAGCCTCTTCAGTGGTAGGTTTACCCAATTCAATGTCTTTTTGCGCATCATTAAATGCCTCAACACGAGTATAAAATCCGTTTGGCAGCGCAAAAAGTAGACCAAAAGTGCAAAGGCCCCAGATCAATACGCGCTTCCAGAGGTCTATCTGTAACATCCCTGAGCGTTCCTTTTATAACGCAGGCAACCTGCGCACCGTTTCAGCTATCTTTGGCGGGTTCGGTTTTATTCAGGACCTGAACAATCGTCGATTGCACCACTCGAACTTTCACGCCCTCGGAAATTTCAACTTCCAACTCGTTTTCATCTTTTACTTTGACAACTTTCCCAATTACTCCGCCCTGCGTCACCACCTGATCACCACGACGCAACGCCTTGACCATCGCCTGATGCTCCTTGGCTTTTTTCTGTTGTGGTCTGATCAAGAGAAAATACATGATCGCAAAGATCAGAATAAGGGGAACGAGCTGTCCGAACTGTCCAAAGGCTTCCATGTGTTTGTCCTGATATTGGTCAATTTCTCGCGGCAACCTATGCGCTGCAGGGTCTCTTTGCAAGGGGACTTTGTCCGATCTGCAAGTGAAGAAATATAAAGTATTAAAGTATGCTCACTTTGATTAAAAAACCGACCTGTGCCCCCTACCCTTGACCAAAGAAGTCGGGCATAAAGTGGTCATGCTTGACCGGACGCATAAAAGAGGAGATTTCCGATGCACGATATAAGGGTCATTCGAAACAACCCAGCAGCATTTGACGCAGCCTTGGCGCGACGTGGATTGTCCTCGATGTCCTCAAGTATTTTGGAAATCGACAGCGCAAGACGTACTGCTATTTTGGCTGCAGAAACGGCACAAGCGGAACAAAACAAAGCTTCAAAATCCGTTGGAGCGACCAAAGCCAAAGGGGATGAAAGTGAATTTGAACGTTTGAGGGCGCTTGTCGCTGAGAAAAAAGCCGAAGTCGCCAAGATGAATGCGAAAGCCAAGGTCCACGACGCGGCACTCGTAGATCTTTTGATGGGCCTTCCAAACCTTGGCTATGATAGTGTTCCTGACGGCGAAACAGAAGACGATAATGTGGAAATTCATCGCTGGGGCACCCCGCAAAAGATTGAAAATGCCAAAGAACATTTTGACATTGTCGGCGTCAAAGCTGGAATGGATTTTGAGACGGCGGGTCGGCTGTCAGGGTCACGCTTCGTCGTATTGCGCGGTGCTGTGGCGCGCATCCACCGCGCCCTAGCGCAATTCATGATTGATGTGCACGTCGATGAACATGGACTAAGCGAAACTAACACGCCCATACTCGTCCGTGATGAGGCCATGTATGGCACCAACCAGCTTCCAAAATTTTCGGAGGATAGCTATCGAACCACTAATGGTTGGTGGCTTATACCCACCTCAGAAGTGACTTTGACAAATACGGTGTCCGGCCAGACGCTTGAACAAAATAATTTGCCAATCCGACTAACGGCCCATACGCTTTGCTTTCGCTCGGAGGCGGGCTCGGCCGGCAAAGACACCTCCGGCATGCTTCGCCAGCACCAATTCGAAAAAGTCGAAATGGTGTCGATAACCACTCCAGAGGCGTCACTCAGCGAACATGACCGCATGACGGAGTGTGCCAAAGCGATTTTGGAAAAGCTCGGCCTTACTTATCGTATCGTGGTCTTATGTATGGGGGACATGGGATTCGGGGCGCGCAAGACGCATGATCTTGAAGTCTGGCTGCCCGGACAAAATAAATACCGTGAAATCAGTTCCGTTTCTATCTGCGGCGATTTTCAGGCGCGGCGGATGAATGCACGTTTCAAACCCGAAGGCGGAGGCAAACCTGAATTTGTCCATACGCTCAATGGGTCGGGCCTTGCCGTCGGCCGGGCGCTTATTGCTGTTTTGGAAAATGGGCAACAGAGCGACGGATCGGTAATCTTACCCGAAGTGCTTCACCCCTATCTTGGGGGTAAAACGCATCTAAGTGCAGCGGGTTACCTAGCGTAAGCTTTATCCTTCTCGTCTTACGAAAATGGATGCTAGGCCGATGTATAGCCCAGTTGTCTCAGCGTCCTTCGAAACTTGCCGCGCGTTTTTCAGTGAATGCGAGTACGCCTTCAGCGAAATCGCGTGTTTGCCCGCACTCTTTTTGCAGTCGTGCTTCCAGCGCAAGTTGTTCGTCTAGTGTATTACGGAGGGAGGAACGCAGCGCTTTTTTCACGTTCCGGTAGGCCACTGTCGGCCCATTGGCGAGCTGTCCTGCGCGAGCTTTCCATGTTTCTTCAAAACTCTCATCCGGCACCGCTTCCCAGATTAAACCGGTATTTGCAGCATCCACTGCAGAGATTTTTTCAGCGAAAAGGGATGCACCCATCGCTTTGGCGAAGCCCATTGTGCGTGGCATGACGTAGGTGCCACCAGCATCAGGAATAAGACCTATGCGCGTAAAAGCTTGCATAAGATAAGAAGAATGTGCGCCAATCACCACATCTGCCGCCAAAGCAAGGTTTGCACCTGCGCCAGCGGCTGCACCATTCAGTGCTGTGATGGTTGGAACTGGGCAATCCATAATCGCACGGAGCATCGGTTCATATTCGTCGCGCAGCGTCCTTTCCATATCGACGTTTGCCGCGTTTGTACGGTCACCCAAATCCTGTCCAGAACAAAAGGCACGCCCTGTACTTGTCAGAACAACGACCCGCGCCTCTTTGCCCATGGAGGTGGCCGCCTCTGTAATTTCGGCACGCATCTGTGTATTCAGTGCATTCATAACTTCTGGCCTATCAAGCTTGATGCAGGCAACTCCATTTTCCATCGTAACAGACAAAGTCGAGTATTCCATAGTCGCGATCCTTCAAACGATTTAAATTTTTAACACTTTAGCGTGTGAAAAGACATGATGAAAAGCCCTCTGTCAGGATTTTAACAGCTTTTCTAGTTCGGCCTTTTCCGCATCGCTCAAACCCTCATCTTGAATTTTGCCCGGTAGAGCGCTGTGCGCTCTGATAAATAGAGCGCCGATCACGAGAGCAATAAGCAGCATTAGGGGCGTTATCGCCCATAGTAAAATGTTTACTCCAAAGGCGCTCGGTTTTAGCAAAACGAATTCACCGTAGCGGGTCACCATAAAGTCAACTACCTCCTGGTTGCTGTCCCCTGCCACCAACCGTTCCCTTACCAACACGCGTAGATCAGCAGCAATTTCGGCAGAGCTTTCATCTATGGATTCATTTTGGCAGACAGGGCAACGCAGACCTTTAGAAATATCGCGCGCCCGTTCTTCAAGCTTTCGATCACTAAGCGTTTCATGCGGCTCCACAGCCATGACCGCCGTGGCGAAAAGCACAAAAATAATGACGATCAGATGTTTCATTCCGCACTTATCGTTCGCACCGCGTGCCTTGGTCCGGATTTGCGACCTGTCGGGGCTGTTCTGAGCCTGCGATCAGAGAGGCTCAAAAATCCGCCAAATGCCATAAGTATCGAGCCTGCCCAAATCCAATTCGCAAAGGGTTTGATGTAGCTTCGGACGGTCCAACCGCCGTTTTCCTGTGCATCGCCCAAAACGATGTAGACATCCCGAAGGAACCTATAGTCGATCCCAGCCTCCGTCGTTGGCATCTTTGCAACCGGATAAAACCGTTTCTCGGGCTGCATAATTGTAATTAATTTTTTATTTTGCATCAATGCGACATCGGCAACCGTGGCTTGGTAATTTGCTACTCTTTCGCTACGGACATCCTTTAGGGTGAGTTGATAATTGCCAACTGTCCATGTTTCGCCAACCTTGACCACGCGAATGTCTTCTTTTTCCCAGGCCAAAAGTGCTGCAATAGCAAGCATCGTGATACCCAACCCGCTGTGAGCCACGGCTTTTCCCCAATCCGCACGTGGCAGGCGCAACAAGCGAGTAATATCACGTTCCTGCCCCAACCGCATGACAAGGTCCGTCACCGCACCGCTGACTAGCCAAGCCCCAAGGAAAAGACCGATGGGTGCCTGAAGACTGCGCCCCGTCTGCATCGCCCAAACAAGCCCGGCAAGCGCAAGCGCGAACACTAGAGGCAGTTTCATTTGGCGCATACTTTTCCCAAGTTGACCGCGTTTCCACGGCAGCACGGATCCCAGTGGCAAGGCAAAACCCAGCAAAATCATCAAGGGTGTGAAGGCAATGTTGAAAAAGGGTGGACCAACACTCAAAGTGCGGTCAAAAAGTATTTCAGCGATCAATGGCCAAATAGTTCCTACAAAAACTACGAAAGCAGAAACGGCTAACAATATATTATTCAGCACCAATGCCGTTTCCCTACTAATCACATTAAAGACACCCTGACTTTGCAAATGCGGCGCGCGTACCGCAAATAAAGTGAGCGCTCCCCCAACGAAGAAGAAAAGAATGCCGAGGATCACAACGCCCCGTTCTGGATCATTTGCAAAAGCATGGACCGAAGTTAAGACACCTGAGCGCACGATGAAGGTGCCCAACAAAGAGAAACCAAACGCCATAATCGCCAACAGAATTGTCCAAGACTTCAGACTTTCACGTTTTTCCACAACGACCGACGAATGCAATAGCGCCGCCGCTAAAAGCCATGGCATAAAGGATGCGTTTTCAACTGGGTCCCAAAACCAGAAGCCGCCCCAACCAAGCTCATAATAGGCCCACCAACTGCCAAGGGCTATTCCAATGGTCAAAAAAGTCCATGCTGCTAAAGTCCAGGGTCGCACCCAACGCGCCCAAGCTGCATCCACACGTCCTTGGATCAAAGCCGCAACAGCAAAAGAAAAAGCCATGCTCAAGCCGACATAGCCAAGGTAGAGAAATGGCGGATGAAATGCTAGCCCGGGATCCTGTAACAGCGGGTTGAGATCTTGACCATCAAAGGGAGGCACAACAAGCCGTAAAAACGGATTTGACGTAAAGATGATGAATCCGAGAAATGCCACACCGATAGCCCCCTGCACCGCCAGAGCGGTAGCGCGAAAACGATGCGTGAGGTTGCTTCCAAACCAGGCCGCACAAGCCCCGAAGAGGGCAAGGATCAAAACCCAAAGCAACATAGAGCCTTCATGGTTCCCCCATGTACCGCTGACCTTGTAAATTAGTGGTTTCAAAGAATGCGAATTCAATGTCACAACCCTTAAGGAAAAGTCAGATGTTACAAAAGCGTTTACCAAGGCAAGAAAAGAGGCAGCCACCAAAACAAACTGGGCACTTGCAGCAGTGCGGCCAAAGTTCATCATTCCATTATGGTTAAGCCGTGTCCCAATTAGTGGGATCGTGGCCTGCATTAAGGCCACCGTAAACGCAAGGAGTAAAGCGAAGTGCCCGAGTTCTGTGATCATTTTGTTAATATAAGAAAAAACTCGCCACTGACCAGAGCGAAAATTTGACTATTTGTCGCGCTTTTATTTACACTTTTAATCTTTTTTAGCAGCATTTGGACCACTCATAAGAGTTTGACCTCGAGCATCTCCAGCACTATTGTTTTCCACCGGCAATATGTTTCGGTACAAGTCTCCCTATTTTTTTGTGACCGACCGTGTAAGCGCCATAATGTCCAGTTGAGTTTTTGAAACGCCTGCCCTTTGCCTGATGACGACATTCAAAAAAACTCAAATGAGCGCTCGCAACAGTGCCCAAGGGTGTTCTGGAATCAAGGCCAATCCCTGCATTCCATCGCGAACGAAATGAAATCATCCATTGTAAGGCGCAATTTAACTAAGACGACACAGGCCTTGAATGCCACAAACGTTTTAACCGATCGCTAAAAGTGACAAAGAGATCGCGTGCAGCATGACATTATTCTGCAAAAAATTGGTCAAAATTATCAATTTTAAGCGCTCGAATAAGTTCTATAGTATCTTGAAAATTTTTGCAGTTTCGGTCTACATTTATCTGCTACCAGATCATCATTATGCCGTGCAATCCCAAGAATGTAGTTCAAATGATCAGTTGCTGCGTCTGCCACCAGTGCCGCGACCTGTTGCGTCTGTAGCCTGATCAGTCATCCATCGAATTTTTTTAAACTGATATCACAAAAGGACTGCTGTAAAAAAACGCTCTGCTTGTCTCTCGGCATTCACTTGTGAAACAGGGACACGATCTTGCAGGTTCCTTAACAATTGCTGCAAGCCAATTCTATATAAATAATGTTCAATATAAATCTCAATCGCTTTAGTAATTTCTTTAAATTTTTCTCATAGCAGGCCCCAGTTAATTGACGAAAAAGCTGCTGCAAAGTTTTAAAAACTATCCCAAGGCGGCTCACGCTTAGTTAGAACCGTCTTGATAAATACCCTGTTCTTTAAGCGCGTCGATCACTTCTTTCGGCATATAGGTTTCATCATGCTTTGCTAGAATTTCAGAGGCTATGAAAACACCGTCCTTTAATTTACCCATACCGATCATCCCTTGGTTTTCTGCAAATAAATCTGGCAAAAGACCTTTGAATACAATTTCAACCGACGCGCCGCCATCACCGACACGGAATAGGATATCACCGGTTTCAGAGCGCCGAATGGACCCTTCTTCCACAAGACCTCCGATGCGGAAAATTTCGTTCTCGCTTGGTGGCATGTCAACCACTTGAGAGGGCGAGCGGAAATAATTAATCCCATCACGCATGGCATACCCAATTAGCGCAGTAGAAACAGCCAATGCAGAAAAGCTCATGACAATGATCTGTATGCGTCGTTTCTTACGTAAGCTTTTCATTTTAAACCACGGATATCACGGGAAAATAGGCGCCATTAAAAGACCTGATGTTTCATCTTCACCAAGCATGAGATTAGCATTTTGAACAGCTTGTCCACTGCTACCTTTGGTTAAGTTATCCATAACGCCAATGACAATAGAGCGTCCTTCGATCCGATCACCTGTCACCCCGATGTGACAAAAGTTGGATCCTCGCACGTGATGAGTGCTGGGCGTCGTACCAAAGGGAAGGACAGTTAAAAACGGCTCATCCTTATAAGCTTCATAAAGTGTGGCATGCACGTCTTTTGGAATTCCGTGGACATATCCTGTTGCAAGTATACCGCGGTTCGCAGGGATCAGATGGGGCGTAAATTGTATTTTCACAGGCTTTCCCGCAATCGCACTGAATTCCTGGTCAAATTCGCCCAAATGACGATGCGTACCGCCCACACCGTAGGCATTGTAACCCTCAGAAAGCTCAGAGTGTAGAAGATTTTCTTTTAGAGCACGACCGGCACCTGAGACCGCACATTTCATGTCCAGAATGATGTCATTGGTATCAATCACATCAGCGCTGAGCAAAGGGCGCAACATGAATTGGCCGGTAGCGGAATTACATCCCGTCCCAGCGACAAGGCGCGCTTTTGCAATCTCGTCGCGAAAAAATTCTGTTAGGCCATAAACCGCCTCTTTCTGTGTTTCTGGCGCGATGTGCGGATTGCCATACCACTTTTCATAGGCCTTGGGGTCACGGATCCTGAAATCAGCGCTCAGATCTATGATTTTCAAGTACTTGGGCAACTGTGAAATCACTTCCTGTGAGGTTTTATGCGGCAGCGCGCAAAAACACAGATCTATGCCTGAAAAATCAACATCTTCCAGTTTTGATAGGTTCGGTAGGTTTAGATGTCGTAGGTGCGGGAACACCTCAGCCATTGGCTTACCTGCTTTACTGTTTGCAACAAGCATAACAATTTGAAAATTTGGATGGGTAGCAATGATCCGGATAAGCTCTGCGCCGGTATAACCCGAAGCGCCAATAATCGCTATTTTGTGTATCATACTCTTCTCTGATGTTAAAGGTGACAACGGTTTAAACAGAGTCAAACCCTACTCGGCGGCGCGATTCAGGTATTGGTTCGGATAATTTAACACATTTAACAGGTCTTCGCGTTTTTTCGCAGCCTTTTGTTCATTAACAAGCTTTACAGGACCAAAGCCACGAATGGTTAAAGGCAGTTCCGCCAGAGCAACGATAATATCGCGCGTTTCTTCACTCAGTTGTGGCAAAACCTGAGACATATCCCGTTCAAACTGGCGGATCAGATCGCGTTCCATCTTGCGCTCCAAAGATAGCCCAAAGATATCCAGCGGGGTCCCGCGTAAGAATTTCAGTCTCGCAAGCACTGGTAAAATCCGTTCGATACTTGGGCCGAAAATGCGTTTGATCGGGCGTCCATCAGCGCCAATCTTTGAAATGATCGGTGGTGCGAGATGATACGAGATTTTTTCAACCTCATCAAAGTCCTGTTTTGCTTTTTCACGGGTCTCAAGGTGCAGACGTGCGACCTCATATTCATCCTTATAGGTCAGAAGTTTGTGATACCCTTTGGCAACGGCTTCTTTAACGCGGCTGTCGGAAATATCATCGATCAGTCTGTGAAACTTTTTAACAAGCCGTTTGCTTTGATACCGACGCAGGTGATCATCAAAGGTTTTCAATTTCTCATTTAACTGCATTGGCAAAGTAATCGTTTTGGGCGAAAGAAGCGCAGCAGCGTCCTCGGGCGCAAATGCAGCCCATCGCCCCAGCTCAAATGCGCGCTGATTTTTCGCAACCGCTGCACCGTTCAATGCAATAGCTTTGATAATGGCTTCATGGCTGATCGGGATAAATCCCTGCTGCCACGAAGCGCCAAATACCATCATGTTGGAAAATATGGAGTCTCCCATCAATTCTTGCGCCAAATCGCTGGCATCAAAAAGAGACAATCCCTCTTTCAAACGCGCACTCATATTCATAAGCAGTTGATCTTGCGGAATTCTAAATTCCGTATTACGGGTAAATTCGCCTGTGACGATTTCATGACTGTTGACCACCGCGCCAGTGCGGCCTTCACTGGTCAAGCCAAGCGTTTTTGCGCCAGATGACACCACAAGGTCACCACCGATCAAAGCATCACATTCTCCAATACCCACCCGAATGGCACTGATCGCATCAGGTTTTTCTGCAAGGCGGCAATGGATGTGGACAGCGCCTCCCTTTTGAGCAAGACCGGCCATCTCCATCATACCAGCACCTTTTCCATCAATATGAGCGGCTTGGGCCAAGATTGCCCCTATCGTGACAACTCCTGTACCACCAACACCGGTAATCACCACATTGTGAGTTCCATTAATAGGGTGTATCTTTGGCGTGGGCATGTCTGGCAGATCAAAGTCTCTGGCCTCGTGTTTTTTTGGAGTTGCTCCATGCAGGGTAACAAATGATGGGCAAAACCCTTTGACGCAGCTAAAATCTTTGTTACAAGCTGACTGATCAACTGCCCTCTTTCGTCCAAAGGCCGTTTCTACCGGTGTAAGCGCGACACAGTTTGATTGAATGCCGCAATCACCACAACCCTCACAAACATCCGTGTTAATGAATATGCGCTGATCTGGATCGGGGAATTTTCCGCGTTTGCGGCGCCGACGTTTTTCGGCGGCACAGGTTTGCACATAGATAAGTGCGGAAACGCCTTCTGTCTGAGACAATTCACGTTGCACGCTCATGAGGTCATCGCGGTGATGTCGTATCATCTCTTTCGGAAAGGCTGTCAGATCAAGATCTTCTTTATCGTCATAAACAAGGGCAAGCTTGCGAACACCCATCGATGAAAGTTCACGCGCAATCCGAGGTGCTGAGAGACCTCCATCATTACTCTGACCGCCTGTCATCGCCACCGCATCGTTGAACAGAATTTTATAAGTAATGTTGGTACCTGCCGCTACAGCCGCCCGAATTGCTTGGATACCCGAGTGATTATATGTCCCATCCCCAAGGTTCTGAAAAACATGATCCCGAGTCGAAAAAAGCGCTTCGCCAATCCAATTCGCGCCTTCGCCTCCCATGTGCGTGTAACCAAGCGTGTCCCTATCCATCCATTGTGCCATGAAATGACATCCAATCCCGGCGTAGGCGCGTGCGCCATCCGGCACTTTGGTCGAACTGTTGTGCGGACAGCCTGCGCAAAAATAAGGAATGCGTGCTGCAATGTCAGAAGCATTGTCTGCACGGCGCGCTTTAGCAAGTTCTGCTAAACCACCTTCAATTTTGTCGTTGCTACAGCCCTCTTCAACGAAAATCTGTCCTAACGCTTCCGCAATATTATGGGTGTCCAACGCACCCTTGGAATGGAACAAAAGCTTTGCGGCATCCCCTTTGGTCGCGCCATAGACACGCCGCCCTTTCAGGTCATTAAATAGTGCCTCTTTGATCTGCCCTTCTATCAACTTGCGCTTTTCTTCAACGACAACAATTAGGTCGAGCCCCTCGGCCCACTCGATTAAACTCATTTTGTCCAAAGGCCAAGTTTGAACTACTTTATACGTTGTAATACCAAGCTTTTTGGATTCATCGTTATCAATGTTCAACGCGGACATTGCATGGGTCAGATCAAGCCAGTTTTTGCCAGCCGCAACGATCCCAATTTTTGCACCTTTTTCACCAATCCCGCGTTTGTCCATTCGATTTGCCCGCGCAAAGGCTTCGGCAGCTGCGACTTTGTGATCCAGCAGCCGTGTTTCCATTTCAGCCGGCGTATCAACCAAACGGATGTTCAAGCCTCCCTCAGGAAGCGCGATTTCTGGCGCTCGAAAACGCATCCTCTGGGGATTACCATCCACAACGGATGTCACTTCGATCGTATCCTTCATCGTTTTCAGACCAACCCAAAGGCCGGAAAAGCGCGATAGTGCAAAGGCGTAATGACCATAGTCAAGAATCTCCTGAACGCCAGCCGGACTTACAATTGGAATATGCGCATCAACCATTGCGAAATCCGACTGATGCAATGTGGTAGAGCTTTCGCCGGTGTGGTCATCACCCATCGCCATGATGACGCCGCCTCTAGCACTACTGCCGGCCATATTTGCATGGCGCATAGCATCACCACTGCGATCCACTCCAGGACCTTTACCGTACCAAAGCGCGAAAACGCCCTCATATTTCCCTTCTCCACGTAATTCTGCCTGTTGCGCGCCCCAGATTGCAGTAACGGCAAGATCTTCGTTCAGCCCTTCTTGGAAGGTTACATTCGCGGCTTCGAGCGATGTTTTCGCGCGCCGCATTTGAAAATCCACCGCACCCAGCGGCGAACCACGATAGCCAGTGACATAGCCTGCTGTCTTCCAGCCTTTCGCGCTATCGAGTTCTTTTTGCGCGATCATCAGGCGCACAAGAGCCTGAGTGCCGTTTAACAGCACATTGTGCTTTGTGATATCAAATTTATCGGCAAGCGAAATATTTTGAATTCCCACGGCATACCCCTGTTAGCTTTTACCAGAAAGCTGATTTTTAACTGAATGATCCAAAGACTTAAACTCAATGTAAATGATATTCCAATTTCTGCAGATGGCTAGTGTTAATTTCACCTTTCCTGAGCTAACATATTGGCATCATGGTCATACTTGATAAACCAAAAAGTTTGAGATTAAAGAGCGGGTGAGCATATGGATTGGGATAAACTTAGAATTTTTCATGCCGTCGCCGATGCGGGCAGTCTGACCCACGCAGGCGACACCCTGCACCTGTCACAGAGTGCCGTCAGCCGCCAAATCCGCACGCTTGAAGAAAGCTTGAACACCATTTTGTTTCACCGTCATGCACGTGGGTTGATCTTGACCGAGCAGGGAGAATTACTTTTCGAAGCTACGAGAACGATGAGCAAACGTATTGACGCAGCTACCGCAAGAATCAGGGATAGCGAAGAAGAAGTATTTGGGGAATTGCGTGTCACCACCACCACAGGCATTGGAACAATCTGGCTCGCCCCCCGTCTTAATAAACTTTACGAAGCATATCCGGAATTGAAAATCGATCTCATGATGGAGGAACGGGTATTAGACCTTCCAATGCGCGAAGCAGATGTTGCGATCCGCATGAAAGAACCCTCTCAGGCAGATTTGATCCGAAAACGGCTGATGTTTGTGCGGATCGGTCTTTATGCGACGCGGGATTATATTGCACAGCATGGCGCCCCCGAAACAATCGATGACATGAAATATCACAGACTTATTTTCCAAAATCAAAGATCACCCCAAGTACTTGCTGGACAAAACCTGGTCAAAGAGTTGATGACTTATGAAATCGGTGCCACTTTGACAGTCAACAATTACTTTGGCGTACTACAGGCCGCTATTCATAACCTAGGAATTGGCATGCTGCCCGACTACGTTACAAACGCATTTGATAGTATGGTACGTGTACTGCCCGATATCGAAAGCATGGAAGTGCCAGTCTATCTTGCCTACCCTGAAGAACTGCGCCATTCAAAACGCATAGAGGCATTTCGCGATTTTGTAGAAAAAGAAATCCTCGAAGATAAGCGAAAATCTCGCCAAGAGGCGAGCAAGTAAAATTTTTATTTTAAAGGAGTGCAAACCCTACATTTTTAAATCAAGCTTCCAGAAAATTACCCGGCTTCTTATCGGACGATGTAAACTTTCACCGCATTCTAGGAATCACGTACGATGAATGTTTATAGGTTTGTAACAGAAAGGCTAGACACCGACGCCACCCTCTAAAGCATTGAATAACGTTCAAACCCCCTATTAGAGGCTCTTCGCGCACGCAAACCAGAGCGTTCAGCAAACTTCATAAAGGAACATTTGGAAACTGCACGATTATCGCTGACGCGGGCTGTTGAAACCTAATCACGTGTACGCGGCAGTTTGAAACCGATTCATGTATAAAAGTTCTATCTTTTTACTAAACTTCAAAATTTGCTCATCACAGGTTTTTCGCAACAGCCCAGTCGCCCCTGCGTCAAGTGCTTTGTCCAATGCGTTGGCGTAAGCTGGAATTTGACCCCATTTAGCAACGTTATTTTGTTCGATTTCGACGTGAAATTATACTGAAAAAGCACGCGTCTCCCATGAAATAGCCAGAACCGCACAATAATTTGATCTTATCAGTATTACCGCTCCTTCAGGCAAACTTTTAACCTCGGCGCTGTGAATTTGAAGATAAGAAAACCGATCTCCAAAATCATCCAACAATACGCCACTGGTACATCTGTCTGTCAGAATGACATTCATGACACCTATTTCAGGTCGCTTAGAAGGACCCACTTCACCGCCTAGCGCTTCTGCCAAAAATTTCTGACTAAGCGAAAGTTCCAAGTAAGGTTTGCCTCTAACCTTAACAGCTTGTTTGATGTACTCGTTACTACTTTCAGCAAAAGATATTTTTCCTCTTGCCAGATATTCATTGGCTCACACATGACCCATGGTGCATCATATCAGTAATTACCTAAAAGTGCTTCGCCTTCATTCGTTTCAACAGCCTCGAAAGTATGTCAATCCTCGTTTTAAGAAATCGAAAAATGTTTCGGGATTTACCACATGCGCGTGCTGCAAAAATCAAAATATGCATGACCAAAGCATCTCCTGATTATGAACCAGCGTGTCAATCAGAGACTCTTTTTCAAGCCCTTACCTAAACGAAGACGGCGATTTACCAAAATACTCAGAAAACAAACGCGAAAAATGTGACGAATTTGCAAAACCCGTCACGTAGGCGATTTCGGTAAGCGGAAGCGACGAGTTGGCCAATAGATTACGCGCTTTATCAAGGCGTAAATCCCGATAATATCCCATCGTTGACCGCCCAAGTTTTTGCCGAAAGAGACGGTTTAGCTGTCGCTCCGATACTCCAGCAGCAAAAGCCAGGTCAGGCAAACTTACCGGATCAGTAACATGGCTTTCCATGACCTTTACTGCATCCAATATTGCAACATTGGAAGATCCAACGCGCGCCGGCATGCCACTGCGCTGCGGTCCGATAGAGGGGCGAATTTCAGTGTGCAAAAACCAGTCGCTGACGAGGCTTGCAAACTGCGATCCATGTTGATTGGTAATCAATTCCAACATAAGATCCAATGCCGCTGTACCCCCTGCACAAGTCAAACGGTCCCGGTCGATCACATAAAGAGTGCGTTCAATCATCAAATTGGGAAAGCTTTCGCTCAACGCTTCACCATGCTCCCAATGCACTGTCATCCGCCGCCCTTCCATCAACCCTGCCAAAGCCAGAATCACCGGTCCCCCTGATACCCCTCCCATCCGCGCCCCAAAACGCGACATCCGTCCGAGAAATGCAAGAATATTGCGATCTTTGAACAGCATGGGGTTTCCGCCTGCTACAACAAAAAGATAATCTAAATCCAACGGTTCTTTGATCGTTGCCTGCGGCGTGACACTTGCCGCTCCCGAACTTGGGACTGGCGAAAGCGTAGACGCAACATTGACCACATCGTATAATGGACGACGGCTAAGTACATTTGCAGCACGAAAGGGTTCAACGGTTGAAGCATAGGCCATCAATGCAAAGCCCGTTATCGGTAAAACACCAATGCGCCAAGTTTTCAATTCTGAACCCGTTTTTTCCATTTTGAAATAATATATGTCTATTTTGAGAAAGCCCATACCGGAGAATCCCGCAATTATATTGTTAGATCGAAAGAGTACAGATTCGCATGCGGTATTCCGGTTTCAAAGTATTCCTAGAAGGACTGACTGGCAATCGAGGGTGGAAAACTGCTTGGCGAGATCCAAAGCCCAGATCAGATTATGACATCATCATCATCGGCGGTGGGGGACATGGATTGTCAACTGCCTATTATCTGTCAAAGGTCTACGGCGTCAGAAATGTGGGTGTTCTTGAAAAAGCCTGGCTCGGGTCGGGCAACATAGGGCGCAACACGACGATCATCCGCTCAAATTATATGCTTCCAGGGAACGAACCGTTTTATGAGTTTTCGCTCAAATTGTGGGAAGGCCTCGAGCAGGACTTTAATTACAACGCGATGATCAGCCAAAGATCTATATTGAACCTCTTTCATTCCGACCAACAAAGGGACGCTTTTGTAAGACGTGCAAACTCGATGATACTCGCCGGTGCAGACGCCGAATTGGCGGATGAAGCGCAGTTACGAAGAGAGCTTCCATTTTTGGACTTTGACAATTCGCGTTTTCCCATCAAAGGTGGATTATATCAGCGGCGTGGCGGCACAGTGCGTCATGACGCTGTTGCCTGGGGATATGCTCGTGGCGCCGACTCTCATGGGGTCGATATCATCCAAAACTGCGAGGTGACCGGATTTCATATCGAAAACGGGGCATGCAAAGGCGTGCACACAACGAGAGGTGACGTGAACGCAAAGAAAATCGCCGTTTGCGTTGCGGGATCTTCAAGTCGTGTAATGGCGATGGCTGGTATGCGCCTACCCATCGAAAGTCATGTTCTCCAAGCTTTTGTATCAGAGGGGTTAAAGCCAGTTCTTCCTGGCGTTATCACTTTTGGGGCGGGACATTTTTATGTAAGCCAGTCTGATAAAGGTGGGCTTGTCTTTGGGGGTGACATTGACGGTTATAATAGCTACGCCCAGCGTGGAAACCTTCCTGTGGTGGAAGACGTCGCTGAAAGCGGCATGGCCATCATGCCAATGATCGGACGTGCGCGCCTGTTGCGAAGTTGGGGTGGTATAATGGATATGTCCATGGATGGGTCGCCCTTTATCGACAAAACACATATCGGTGGACTATATTTCAATGGTGGTTGGTGCTATGGCGGCTTCAAAGCTACCCCTGCCAGCGGGTATTGCTACGCCCACCTTTTAGCCACAGACGAACCACACCCGGTCGCAAAAGAAATGCTGCTGAACCGGTTTGAACGTGGTCACTTGATCGATGAAAAGGGACAGGGCAATCAGCCAAATTTGCATTAATATGACAATATTCCTCAGATCAACTTGTCCAGATTACTGCATGCGCAGGCAACGTCAACGAGGTGGTTTATGATTATCAAGCATCCTTTACTTGGTCCGCGTGATGCCGCTGAATTCGTCTATCTTGGTGATGCAAGCATGATTGATCGCCCTAACCCAAACGCACCTGATGCGAAGGAGCAGTTTTATGAATATGGCTATTTACGCGATAATCCAGCTGGTGAGCATAAAGAGCTATGGTATCATGAACAGGGAGATCGCTCTTGGCTTGTAGTGACGCGAAATACAATCACCCATGAAGTTAAATATGTCCAATTGGCCCGTGACGTTGCCCGAGCAAAGGGGCGCGACAGATGAGCCAAAGCCATCGGATATCTGGCGGCTTAATTGATCGCACTAAGCCGATGCATTTCAGCTTTAACGGAAAAGGGATGGAAGGCTACGCGGGGGATACACTGGCCTCTGCCCTTTTAGCGAATGGGCAAAAATTGGTCGGGCGCAGTTTTAAATATCACCGCCCACGCGGGATATTTTCCGCAGGGCCTGAAGAGCCGAATGCGCTTGTCCAGTTGCGCACCGGAGCGGCACAGGAACCCAACACACGCGCGACAGTTGCAGAGCTTTTTGATGGCCTGATTGCAACAAGCCAAAATCACCGCGGATCACTTGAATTCGACTTGCTGTCTATTGCCGATCTGGCAGCTCCCTTCTTAGGCGCTGGCTTCTATTATAAAACTTTCATGTGGCCAAAAGCGTTTTGGGAAAAGCTGTATGAACCTATGATCCGCGCCGCTGCGGGGTTGGGTAATTTATCGATGAAAGAAGATCCCGACACCTATGACAAAGGGTTTCTGCATTGCGACTTTTTAATCATCGGAGCTGGTCCTTCCGGTTTAATTGCTGCGCTTACATCTGCGCGCAGTGGCGCTCAAGTTATACTAGCGGATGAAGATTTTCGTTTTGGCGGCCGGTTGAACAGCGAAAGCTTTGTAATAGATGGATCCGCATCAAGTGATTGGGCCGCACAGGTGGTAGCTGAACTGACGACGCTGCCAAATGTCCGTCTGATGACGAGAACCACTATTTATGGTGCCTACGATCACGGTGTGTTTGGCGCGTTGGAGCGCATGACAGACCATCTCAAATCTTCTGCTGGAAAGCCCCGCCAAATCCTTTGGCGCATCTATTCCAAACGCTCTCTTCTTTGCGCTGGTGCGACCGAGCGCCCAATCGCGTTTTCTAATAACGACCGTCCAGGTATTATGCTTGCAGGGGCAGTGCGCAGTTATGTGAACCGTTTTAGCGTTGTGCCGGGAAAAAATGTTACCGTATTCACTAATAATGATGATGGCTGGCGCACGGCAAGTGATTTGATCGCGCAAGGTGTAAATGTACGCGCTTTGATTGATGTGCGTGAAGGGGTAAACCCACCTGATCTTACTGGAGTAGAGGTGATCATTGGCGGACTTATTCTTGACACGGCAGGTCGTAAGGCATTGTCTTCTATAACGTTAAAAAATGGCCGTAAGATCAGCACTGATTGTTTAGCCGTTACAGGCGGCTGGAACCCAACTGTTCATCTGACCTGTCATCAACGCGGCAAACCAGTATGGAATGAAGACATTCTCGCCTTTGTTCCCGGTGGCACGTTGCCCGCGGGCATGCGTGTTGCTGGCGCCGCCAATGGGGTTTTAGGACTTTCCTCAATTATAAAAAGCACAGCCGAAACAACAATTGAGATTTTACAGGATCTAAGTTTCAAAAGCAAAGCGGCCGTACTGCCTGTTACAGAAGATGAGGCGCAATCTTGCACTGCCTTTTGGCACGTCAAAGAAAGCAAAAAACGAGCGTGGGTCGATCTTCAAAACGATGTCACAGTCAAGGATATCAAATTGTCTTACCAAGAAGGCTTTCGCTCGGTTGAACATCTTAAGCGTTATTCTACGCTTGGCATGGCGACAGATCAGGGCAAGACATCTAACATTGCTGGTCTTGCGATCTTAGCCGAATGCTCAGCGAAGACCATTCCCGAAACGGGCACAACGATCTTTCGCCCGCCCTATACGCCCGTACCAATTGGCGCGCTCGCAGGTCGTGCACGCGGCAAAGATTTCAAACCCTATCGCTTGACCCCAAGCCATCTCTGGGCAGAGGCAAACGGTGCTACATTTGTCGAAACCGGCAATTGGATGCGGGCGCAATGGTTTGCCCGCGCTGAAGAAAAAGGATGGCGCGACAGCGTTGATCGTGAAGTGACGATGACCCGCGCCTCTGTCGGAATTTGTGATGTGACAACCTTGGGCAAAATTGACATCCAAGGGAAAGACGCAGCAGAATTTCTTAACTACATTTACACAAATGCATTCTTGAAATTATCGGTGGGCAAAGTTCGTTATGGTTTGATGCTGCGCGAAGACGGGATCGCGTATGACGATGGAACAACAGCGCGCCTCGGCGAAAATCACTTTGTGATGACAACCACAACAGCAAACGCTGTACTTGTGTTCCGTAAGCTTGAGTTTGCACGCCAATGCCTCTGGCCAAACTTAGATGTACACCTGATTTCAACAACAGATGGATGGGCGCAATTCGCGGTTGCCGGCCCAAATGCGCGCAATCTTCTTTCCAAAGTTGTCGATGCGCCCTTGGATTTATCAAATGAATCCTTTCCGTTCATGGCCTGCGCGGAGCTGAGCGTCTGTGGCGGCACCCCTGCCCGTTTGTTTAGAATATCATTTTCAGGTGAGTTGGCGTATGAAATTGCGGTGCCTGCGAGATACGGTAATTCCATGATGGATGTGTTGATGAAGGCCGGCGCAGAATTTGATGCGGTTCCCTACGGCACCGAAGCGCTTGGCGTAATGCGGATTGAAAAAGGCCATGCTGCGGGTAATGAGTTAAACGGACAAACCACAGCGCTGAACCTTGGATTGGGCGGTTTTGTCAGTTCGAAAAAAGATTTTATCGGAAAAACACTGTCTCAACGGGCTGAGTTAAACTTGCCGGATGCTATTCGCCTTGTAGGTTTTAAAGCTGTTAATCCCTCTGATGCGTTGTTGGCGGGATCGCATTTCATCACCAAAGGCGAGCAAACCACAATGGAAAATGATCAGGGTTGGATGTCATCCGTGGCATATTCGCCCACACTGGGCCATTCGATTGGGCTTGGTTTTATAAAACGCGGGCATGAGCGTTTGGGGGAGATGGTACAGATGGTGAACCCTGCGTACGGTATTGAGGTAGAGGTGGAAATCGTTTCGCCCCATTTCTATGACCCAGATGGAGTACTACAACGTGGCTAAGTTTTCTTTGCAGCCAACGCCTTTCTTGGGCGGATTTCAGAAAGATTATGGCACAGTCATCATCAAAGAAATTACGGATCGTGCAATCACTTCTCTTGCACTGCCGCTTGGCTTTGAAGCAAAAGCCGAAAAAGCGATTAAAACCGTTTTGAAATTAAATCTGCCCGAGGTGGGAATGTCTACGCAATCCAAGGACGGTACAACAGCTTTGCTGCGTTTGGGAAAAGATCAACTTTTCTGCCTAAAAAACGGGGAAAACGACGGGTATACG
Organism: uncultured Alphaproteobacteria bacterium; assembly: GCA_913051655.1. Classification (GTDB taxonomy): domain Bacteria; phylum Pseudomonadota; class Alphaproteobacteria; order Rhodobacterales; family Rhodobacteraceae; genus LFER01. Next base: position 9,249 of record CAJXHI010000023.1, on the reverse strand, counting down.
GCCCATAAGGCACTTGCGGATAAGTTTGGGGATAATATATATACCACTGACCAAAGCGACGTCTGGGTTAGCTTAACGCTTAGTGGGCCCGACAGCCTACGCGCATTGGAGCGGGTCTGTCCAATTGATCTGCATCCTGACAGATTTGGGGTGGGCGCACTCGCAAGAACGGCTATGGAACATCTGGGTACTATTATCCACCGCAACTCAGTAGCAGAATACACGCTAATGTCGGCTAGTTCATCGGCTGGCTCATTTCTTCACGCAATCAAAACATCGATAGATAATGTTTTATAACGCGCAATAATGCGCTACATGTGTGAAAAATAAATGGGAGGCAACAACAATGTATCTTCAGAAAGCCAACGCTTCGGCACATCCGACTGCAGACGCACTTTGAGCATTGCGAAGTCTCACTCGAGATTTTGTCTTTGTGTCGCAAAGCGATACTACACGATTTGCGGCGGATGGCTGCATTGATGCCCTGCGCGCAGCCAATACACTGATTGGAAAAGATTTGTTTGCATGGGCGCAAGTGAATGCGAGCGACCTGATCAGAACATCTAAACCGTGCACATCAAACCAGACGCTTGTCCTTGCCAGCGGAATCTTTGATCCTTGGCACGTTTCGGAGGAAGAGCTTCCGCATTTCTGCCCTACTTTGCGCAGTGCCGCGCGCGTGTGCATCATCGGATCTGTCATTTTTGTTCCGCTAAGCGCATCTATTTTGAAAACGCAGAAAACATCCGTTCACTTAGAATTTCGCGCCGCTATCAATGAAGGCGGAAATCTGTGCGATTATCATGATGGGAACATCTGTCATCAAGCCTCAATTAGCAGCGCGGTAAGCCCAGCTGCCGGAATTGAGATGATGATCGATCTTATCGGGGCTCTCGAAGGGAACTTCATTGCAAGCGCTTTGCGCGCGCAACTTGGACTAAGCTCAGACCATTCCTCAACACAATCTAGTGAACATTGGTATTATAAACGGATGGCTGAAGGTAACCCTCTGGTCCGCGAAGCCTTGGATATCATGCTTGACCATCTAGAAGAAACGCTCACTGTCGGGCAAATCGCAAGCGTCATGGCTGTTTCGCCACGTCGGCTTGAGCGCTCATTCGGAGAAAAGCTGCAAAAATCGCCTTTGCAAGTGTACCGCGCTTTGCGGTTGGAACAGGCTGAAAAACTATTAATTCAAATTGAACTATCCATTTCAGAAATTTCAATGGCCTGTGGATTTTCGAATGTAACGCTCCTTACCAAATGGTATCGGTAGAAATTTGGCATTCAGCCCTCAACTGCGCGAAAAAAATCCTATATCGGGGAATATACCGCTTAAGCTGGGCATGTGGATGGTCAGTATACGGTAAAATGGTTCTCAACCCATAACTACCTGACAAATCACTACGCAAAAGCCCTGTTCTGGCCTTCTTTTCCATCAGATCTTGAACAGATCGACACATGAGTGTAATAGTCGAAGGTAAGTGTTGTCGTAAGCTTTCCAATCCCATTGTTTGTGAAATTGTGAGTACCCCAGCTTGAGGCCGTAATATTAGTATTTTAAAAAAATAGCCTATCTGCAAATTTGAAGATCTTCTTTAAATTGCCAACCAACAACTTTCACGGCATCGCTATCTGACCGGAAATTACTTTTAGCTCACCAACATTGTCCTTGTGCATATCTTATACCGTTGTTTTGATACTGAGAACGCAGATATGCTCCACCGGCGCAACTTTTACAGCCGTCTCACCCAATGGCCGTACATCAAACGCATGTTATGAAGTCTTACGATGCGTTGCGGGCCTAAGTTTATCGTCCCTTCCAGATAGGATCACGTTTTTCAGCAAAGGCGCGTGCACCTTCAGATTGATCCTCAGAATGATACAGCCGATCAATTGTTTCAAACTGCGATTTGGTGATTTTATTCAAGCAATCCTGAAATTTCATATCCTCAGCTTCCCGCACAACCTCTTTAATAGCGGCATAAACAAGTGGCGGACCTGACGCCAAAAGTGTAGCCATCCTACGCGCTTCGTCCATAAGATCTTCGCCCTTATGAACATTATTGACCATGCCCCATCGGGCAGCTTCTTCTGCATCAAGCCAGCGTCCTGTAAACAGCATTTCCATCGCAATATGATAGGGGATGCGTTTTGGAAGCTTAATGCTCGCAGCATCTGCAATTGTGCCACTTCGAATTTCAGGTAATGCAAATGTAGCATGTTCTGCAGCCAAAATGATGTCACAAGAAAGCGCAATCTCAAGTCCACCACCACAGCAAATCCCGTTCACTGCACAAATAATGGGTTTATTTAATCCGCGCAATTCCTGCAACCCGCCAAAGCCACCAACACCATAATCCCCATCCACTGCATCTCCATCTGCAGCGGCCTTTAGGTCCCAGCCGGGGCAGAAAAATTTATCATTTTTCGCCGTGAGGATAGCGACGCGCAGTTCTTTGTCGTCGCGGAAATCACGAAATACCTCTCCCATGATGCGACTTGTAGCTAAATCAATGGCGTTTGCATTGGGGCGATCAATCGTCACCTCTAGAATATGACCTTCTTTCCGTGTTTTTATTGGGCTGTCAGACATCTGCCTCTCCTTTTCTAATCAACGCATCTACTGCAATCGCCCGTGTAGGCGTCAAGATGAGTGGATTGATTTCCACTTCTTCAACTTCGTTTATATGCGCAAGAACATAGTCTTGCACAGCCATCACCGCTCTGGCAGTTTCAGAAAGATCCACTGCAGGTTTACCGCGATAACCGGCGAGCAATTTGGATAGTTTGAGCTGCTCTAGAGCCTCGGTTATGTTCTTTACTTCAACTGGCAGGATGAGAGACACTTGATCTTTGAGAAATTCTGTCAAAATTCCCCCAGCAGCAAGTGTCAGCACAAACCCATGAGCAGGGTCCCGAGTGACCCCAACCAGCAATTCACAAACAGCCTCTTCAATCATTTCTTCGACAAGGAATTCCGTGGCATCCATCTCATACACCGCTGCTTCTAATGTCGCCTTGTCGGAAATGCTAAGCCTCACAGCGCCGCTTTCCGTTTTATGGGCGATCCCCATGCCCTTTAAAACCACAGGAAAACCGATCTGCATCCCTTCTTTTATTACGTCTTCTACAGATGAAACCGCAGCACGGCGCGGAACATCCAAACCAAATGCGCTTAGAGCAGATTTCGCGTTCGCCTCATTCACCATCAACGGATTGCGGGAGGACTGACCGATCACGATTGGATACCAGATTTCTTTCTGCGATTGTGCAATAAAATGTGCAGCCTCAATTGCGGCGAGTGTTTCCTGAAACCCGTGCATTGGTAGCACATTCATTGCCAGCAATCGATCTGCGACCGGCTCTGATATATTTTCAGGAAGCGTTGTAACAAAAGCCAACGGTCCGCTTGCTGTTTCTACTGCAATCTCCGCGCCCTCCAGTACACATTCCCAAACAGCCGTTGAGCAGCGGTCATCGCGCGGAAAATCCACAATAGAAAGTGTAATGTCCTGATCTCCTGCCATCATCGCCAACATCATTGCGCCAATCGCCTTGCCGTCACCCCAAATATAAGTGTGATAATCTAGCGGATTGGCCAAAGCCACCATGGGGCCAAGCGCATCGCGCAAACCTTTTTTTTGAGTCTCCTTCAGTTCTGGAAAGCATAGATTGTAAGAGAGCGCCATATCTGCAATCAGGCTTGCCTCTCCACCAGAACACGATAACGAGGCGACCTTATTGCCCATAAGCGGTCCGCAAAAGTGGAGAAGCTTAAGCGTCTCTAGAAATTCTGGAACACTTTTCAGCCTTGCAATGCCAAGGCGGTTCAGCACTGCCCGAGCACCTGCATCGCTTCCTGCAAGAGAGGCTGTGTGGGAAATTGTAGCGGCTTGGGCCTGTTTGGATTGACCAACTTTAATCGCCACAATACCTTTGCCCATACTTCTTGCAGCTTTGGACAATGCTTCAAAAGCCGCAATATCTCCTAGACCTTCGATATGCAGGCCAAGCGCGCTGACCCGATCATCAGACAGTAATGCCTGTCCGATATCTGCCAAACCTCTCTGCGCCTGATTTCCGGCCGTGGCGATATAGGCAATGGGCAAACCACGATTCTGCATAGAGATGTTTATCGCCATATTCGAACTTTGGGTGATGATTGCGACGCCGCGATCCACCCGTCGGCCCCCATGCTGATCCGGCCAAAGTGCTGCACCGTCCAAATAGTTAATAAACCCGTAGCAATTGGGTCCGATGATGGGCATTCCTTTAGCCGCAGAAAGTAAGCTTTGCTGAAGCTTTGCGCCGCCTTCGTCCTCTGCTTGAGCTTCAAGAAAGCCAGAGGCAAAACAAACAGCCCCGCCGCTTTGTCGCGCGGAAAGGCTTTGAACCACCTCAATAGTAGCGTGTCGGTTAACCCCAATAAAAGCCGCATCGGGCACATGCGGCAGCATGTCAACAGAGGAAAAGGCAGGCAGCCCACCGACCTCTTCCGCTTTGGGATGAACGGACCAGAGATGCCCTTCGTAGCGAAATTTCTGGCATTGTTCTATAACAGATCGGCACCATATCCCACCGCCAATGACAGCAATGCTTCGGGGGCGAAATAATCGGCTTAAATCCTGCATGGAAATTATCCTTAGTCTTAGGCCCCTAAAGAGCGCAACAATTCGCGCGAAATAATATGCCGCTGGATTTCAGACGTGCCATCCCAGATACGTTCCACACGCGCATCCCGCCAGAAGCGTTCAATTGGGAAATCATCCATCAATCCCATACCACCAAAAATTTGCAGGGTCGTATCAGTCACACGGGCGAGCATTTCGGAGGCATAGAGTTTGGCACTGGCAATTTCGCGATTGGCAGGAAGCCCCTGATCAAGACGCCACGCCGAAGACAGCGTCAGCCAATCAGCAGCATCAATTTCCGTGATCATATCGGCGATTTGAAAGCTGATCCCCTGAAATTTACCAATTTTTTGTCCGAATTGCTCGCGTTCCGCGGCATAATTAAGCCCATATTCAAAACATCGACGTGCCCGCCCCACCGACATCGTGGCGACAGTGATCCGCGTGGCGTAAAGCCAATCGTTCATAACGGTAAAACCGCGGTCTACCTCACCAAGCACTTGCTCATCAGAAAGGCGACATTCATCGAATTCGAGGATCATATTTTTGTATCCACGATGACTGACCGATTGATAGCCCTGACGAATCGTGAAGCCAGGTGTACCGCGATCCACCAGAAACGCCGTGATCCGTTTCTTTGGCCCTTTTGGAGTTTGATCTTCGCCTGTAGCAATAAAGCAGATCACAAAATCTGCGTGATCGGCGCCGGAAATAAAATGTTTTGTACCATTGACGACCCAATCCCCACATTTTCGCTCTGCGTTGCATTTCATGCCCCGCACATCTGATCCGGCATTTGGTTCAGTCATCGCCAGTGCATCCATTCTTTCACCGCGCACCGCGGGCAGGAGATACCGCTCTCTCTGATCGCCCTCGCAAGCCATGAGAATATTTTGTGGACGTCCAAAGAAATGATTCAACGCCATAGCGCCACGCCCCAATTCGCGTTCCACCAAAGCAAATTCTAGATGACTTAAGCCAGCACCGCCAACCTCTTGAGGGAAGTTACAAGCATAAAAGCCTAAATCGATGGTTTTTTGTTTGATGGCTTCGGCCACTTCCTCAGGGACTTCACCTGTGCGCTCAACAATTTGTTCATGGGGATAGATTTCGTTTTCCACAAAGCTTCGTACCGTTTCAACGATCATTTCTTGTTCTTCGCTCAAACCAAAGTGCATGATTTGTTCTCCTTATGGGCCAACGCCAGCGCATCCATTCGGTTTTGTACGTGTGGCAGGGGGGGACAAGATTTGCGCGTTGTGAGATTAACATGCAGCATGAATTGCTCGCAGGTTGCAAAAATAATATCGTTTTCCCCACGCATTTGATGGAAAAGTTTTACTTTTTTTCCATCCGAGCGCAAGACTTGTGTGTTTACATAAACATTTTGACCGGCGAGTGTTTCTGCCAGATATTTTATTGTCGTTTCAGCCGTAAAAAAGCTGTTTCCAGCGGCGATATATTCCGCATCTGCGCCAATTTCGATCATAAATGCATCCGCGGCATCTGAAAAAATCTGACCATAACGCCCTTCATTCATGTGGCCATTATAATCGGTCCAATCGACAGGAATAATTCGCGAAACTGTACGCATTGGAAATGTCGTCCTAAGAGGCTTGCGAAGCTTATCTTCATGGGCAGTGATTAAAGCGCCTGCGGCACTGCCCTGTTGCTTTAAGGCGCGCATCATGGCGATCAGATTATTGTCACGCAGACGTTCCAATTCTCTTATCGATTTATGACCGGATTGCGCCTCAGATTGATCCGCGATCATCTGCGTCAGTTCGTCGGTCAGTTCTGGTACATGAGTCAGTTTTGTCCAAGGCCAGCTCAGACAGGGGCCAAATTGCGCAATGAAATGGGCCATACCAGCCTCACCACCGGCGATACGAAAGGTTTCAAATAATCCCATCTGCGCCCAGCGCAATCCGAAACCGAAACGGATAGCATTGTCGATTTCTTCCGTTGTAGCAATACCGTCTTTAATAAGCCAAAGGCCCTCTCTCCAGACCGCCTCTAGAAAGCGATCAGCAATATGCGCATCAATTTCTTTGCGTACGTGAAGCGGGTAAAGGCCTATCGTTTCCAGAACCTCTTTTGCAGTTTCAATGTGCTTTGATCCCGTCGCAGCGCTTGGGACCAGTTCAATTAATGGCAAAAGGTAGACCGGATTGAACGGATGGGTCACCATAATTTGCTCTGGTCGCATAGCGTTTTCTTGCAATTCAGAGGGTTTAAATCCCGACGTGGACGACCCAATCACTGCCTCTAAGCGACAACTTTCTTGAATTTCAGTGAAAACGCTATGTTTGATGTCCAAACGTTCCGGTACACTTTCTTGTATCCAGTCCGCTTGCGTCACGGCGTCTTTGATTTTTGTGCAAAATTTTATTTTCCCTTCAGCCGGTAAAGGCTGATCATAGAGCATTGGAAGCGCGTGGCGTGCGTTTCTCAGTACTTCTGAAATTTTGCGCTCTGCTTCAGGATCAGGGTCAAAGACATTAATATCCCATCCGTTCAATAGAAATCTGGCTAGCCATCCGCCACCTATCACTCCTCCACCAATGATTGCTGCTGTTTTGCTCATATTTATTTCTCTCCCAATCGCGGAATAGTTTCAGACCATTCGCTCTGTATTTCCATCTACACTAATTGCCTGGCCGCTGATGTTGCACCCCGCTTCAGAAGCAAGAAAAACAGCCATTTCAGCGATGTTCTGTGGCGTGATAAAACGGCGCAGGGATACGCCATCTGTATATTGTTCACGAATCTCGGCTATGGGGCGCCCTGTTGCTTCGCTTTCGATGGAGAGCACACGTTCCATCCGCTCCCCTTCTACAGCACCTGGACAGATGGCATTCACTCTGACATTGGCAGAGCCTAATTCAATTGCCAGTGTTTTCATCAGTCCAATCAGGCCCCACTTTGCCGACACATAGGGGCTTCGGTAAGGCACGCCAAAAAGACCGGAGGTTGAAGAAATCAGCAAAATCAAACCAGAGCTCTGTGCTTTCATGGCTTCTGCCGCCCAACGGCAGCTTAGAAATGCACCATCCAAATTCACTGAAATACATGTGCGCCAATCTTCATAGATTAGTGTTTCAATGCCACCTGCCGGCCCTCCTGTTCCAGCATTTGAAATCAAGATATCAACACCCTCAAAAGCCTCATCGACGTTTGCAAAAAACGTGGACATAGCAGCTTCATCGCACACATCTGCGCGATAGCTTAGACACTTTGGATATGCCGCTTCCATATCTCGGATGCTTTTTTGATCGTAATCGCAGACCGCCACCCGATCACCAAGGGCCATAAAAGCCTCCGCCATCACACGACCAATGCCCGAGGCACCGCCAGTAATAACAACCCGCCGCACCATAGGCTAACCCCTCGGTAATCGTTTGGAGAGTTTGAGTTTTTGCCGTACCTCTTCAGGCATAATAACCCGCGCGCCCAAGGACTCAATAATGCCGCGTGCTTTTTCTACGAGTTGATAGTTTTCGGCCAAGACACCGCGTTCCAGCATCAAATTATCCTCAAGCCCCACACGAACATTCCCACCAGCAAGAACAGAAGCCGCAACATATGCCATCTGATTACGCCCTAAAGCAAAAGCGCTAAAAGTCCAATTGGCGGGCACATTATTCACCATCGCCATAAAGGTATTGAGATCATCAGGGGCACCCCAAGGCACCCCCATGCATAATTGCACAAGCGCATCAGGATCCAGTACACCATCCGCCACAAGTTGCTTCGCATACCACAAATGGCCTGTGTCAAAGGCTTCGATTTCCGGTTTTACACCAAGGTTTGTCATCATTTGTCCCATCGCCTGCAACATACCTGGCGTGTTGGTCATAACATAATCAGCCTCAGCAAAATTCATGGTACCGCAATCAAGTGTACAAATCTCAGGAAGGCATTCTGCGATATGGGCAACACGCTCTGTCGAACCAATCATGTCAGTCCCTGAGGCAAGTGGCAGCGGTGCTTCTTGACCGCCAAAGACGATGTCCCCGCCCATACCAGCAGTAAGATTTAAGACCACATCTGTGTCAGAAGCGCGAATATATTCCGTCACTTCTCGATAATAATCGATTTTGCGACTGGGTGTACCAGTTTCTGGATCGCGGACGTGACAATGAACGACTGCCGCGCCAGCCTCTGCTGCAGCGATTGCGCTCTCAGCAATCTGTTTGGGGCTGCGAGGCACGTGTGGACTTTTGTCCTGCGTAGTGCCTGAACCAGTCACAGCGCATGTGATAAAAACCTCTTTTGTCATGGATAATGGCATTATTACTCTCCTGCGGAATAGATGCCAAAGTACGCCACTGGTCCGAGAGAAATGTTTGCACTAAACGACATATATCATGCCAAAATGGACAAATACCGATATCCATTCAATAAAAGTGCAGTTTCTGCTCTTTGATCAATTTTCAAACATGTGCCTTGCTAATTGTTTGGAACCCATGCGCGCTGCCAATAAGCTTCTAGGACGAGACTTTTTAACTGGCGTTTTCTAAGCCTCAACGGTGACACGATCGCCTCTTAAAGCGGACTTCCGATTTTGCTGCACGCCGCGCTTGGCTCCAAAGATCCCTGAGATTTTCTTTTT
>CAJXHI010000022.1 GCA_913051655.1 uncultured Alphaproteobacteria bacterium | reverse complement strand
CACGGCCTATTAAGCCCAGAGATTTTAAGTCTCTTGTGTCTACCATTCCACCACGCAGGCCAGATGAACAGACCATAGTCAGAATATGCACAGTGTAAACATCCCATCGAATAAATATTTTTGTCGCTGTGCGATCTTTGCACTCTTGACCCTTTTCACAAAAAAATTGACGTTGTTCGACGATGTTTCCATTCCGCGATCATAACCCCTCCTGCAGGGCCCCCTATGTCACATATGCCCTGATTGCCATGAATTGCATTATATTTTTCTGGTATCGGGGCGACCTGAATAATGTTCGGGTGATGTTGGATATTTATGGACAATGGGCGCTGATTCCGTCTCGACTTGGTCAGGGTCAAGGGTTTGAAACTCTTATCACGTCCGCATTTTTGCACGGTGGGTTTTGGCATCTTGCCGGTAATATGTTGTTTCTAAATATATATGGTGACAATTTGGAAGATGAGATGGGCCATGGCAAATTTTTGGGCTTTTATCTTCTGTGTGCCTTGGCCGCAGGGCTTGTACAAATGGTCTCTGATCCAAATTCATCTGTTCCCGTCGTCGGTGCCTCAGGCGCGGTTGCAGGTGTCATGGGGGGATATCTTTTACTTTATCCGAAAGCGAAAATTGATGTTCTATTCATATTTGTGATTTTCTTAAAAATTTTCTCTCTGCCGGCTTGGGTTATACTTGGATTTTGGTTTTCACTACAATTGTTTAATGGCGTTTTGGTTCCTTCTGATACAGCAGGTGTGGCCTACTGGGCACATATCGGAGGCTTTGTTGCAGGGCTTCTCTTGTGTTGGCCCCTCTTTCAGCGTCGTGGGGGAACCAAGTTTTGGTGCAATACAGATGGCCATCCGCCGCACCCAGAGGCAGAGTATCGGTTATCCAGCTCGCGCATTCCCAAAATCAAACGCGGACCCAGTTGAAAGCTACCGGCCATTGCGGAGCCTTAGAGCTTGTTATCACACTGACCAACGGCCTGTCGGACATTAGTCGGTGCAATTTCAGTTTTTGCATCAGGTGCGAAGCCGCAATGGGCGCGGCATTGATGAAACACCTAAAGATAGTATGATTAGCGGATATCGTTACAGTTTATCAAAGGGCAAGTAAAACCGCGAAACATATGATATTCATAAACAGCACTAAAGACGATTGGATTCCGGTGAAATAGGCTGCAATGTAGCCAATATCAAATGTTTACACCTGTAAGATTGTGGAAATAGCCCATAAGTTGAAAGCATAAAAGATCCAAGTAGTTTTCGATCCTACGACGCACGGATCAACTTTGCAAATGCGTCAAACTGAACTGCGGGCGCACAGATCACATCACCCGTTTCTTCTGCGGCATGTTCTGGATCGATACCCTGAACGATTGCACCAGCTTCACGGGCGATCACAATACCTGCAGCCGTATCCCAGATGTTCAGATCACGCTCCCAAAAGCCATCATAACGACCAGCAGCCACATAAGTGAGGTCGAGGGAGGCAGTTCCCCACCGGCGAACGCCTGCGCAGACAGGCAGCAAAGTGGCAAGATCACTCAAGGTTGCAGGTAAATCAGGTTTGCCCGAAAAGGGCAGCCCAGTCGCATAAATGCTTTCCCGCATATTACGGCGGTCAGAAACACGGATGCGAGCGTCATTCATCCACGCTCCGCACCCCTTTTCAGCCACAAACATTTCATCTTTCGCAACATCAAACACTACGCCAGCCGCAATTTTCCCACGGTGCTCCAGTGCAATCGAAACCGCCCAATGGGGCAAACCATGGAGAAAATTTGTCGTGCCATCCAACGGATCTACAATCCAGCGGCGAGTGGGATCTTCGCCTTTTGTTTCACCGCTTTCCTCACCAACCCAGCCATAGGTGGGACGTGCCTCTGTCAACTCTTTGCAAATAATATTTTCGGCAGCAATATCCGCCCGAGAGACAAAATCCCCTGCAGATTTTGAAGAAACCTGAAGATTTTCAACTTCTCGGAAATCTTTTGCCAATGACCGCCCCGCCATTCTAGCGGCTTTTATCATGATGGTGAGATTAGCGCTGCCTTGCATTCGCATATTCCTATATATCGCACGACGTCGATATAAGCACCTTTAAGAAGAATGCCAAGCACTGCTCGTTTGCGTTTCTACTGAGAAAATGTTCGCACAGCCAAAACACCAGCCCAGGCGGAGATTCCTGTCAAAATTGAACCCCAAGTAACATCAATCGCAACCATCTGTAGAGACCACCCCCGAAGAGTTGCGAAGTTTGTGAACTCATATGTACCATAAGCCAAAAGACCAAGAATGCATCCTGTCACAAACGCTTGGCTTGGTTGCCCAGCTGCCACGGCCGGAATAGACGCAAACCAGATGATACCGGTCACGTAAAACAACCAAAACAATGCAGCAGCACCCATTTTGGGGTCCTCGTTCATGATTGCACCAATGTTAGATGAAAACAGCGGGTAGAGAACTTTCTTTAACATAATGACATCTAACATCACAAATACGATAGCGGTCACCAAGTACAATGAAATGTAAAACATTTTCCAACTCCCAACAAGGAGAGTACGGCGTACTACAACAATCGGATCATCATTTGTTGAAAAATAAATTTAGTCAGGCCGTATGAGCCCGCTGTCGGAAAACACAATATGGTCTTTTCGAAAGTCAATGTTTGTGCTTCACGCCTTCTCTACGTTGGTCCACCGGGATTGATAGCTTCAAATCCCCCGCTTTTTCAAATCGCAATATAACTTCCAAAATATCGCCATCTGACCAAACTGATGTCAGCCCCATAAACATGATATGATCTCCACCCCGTTTCAATTCATGTTGCCCTTGGGCTGGAATGATGAACCCTTGCTCAACACGGCGCATTTTCATCACACCTTTTTCGTCTTTAATATGTGTGTGAAATTCAACTTTTTTCGCCACTTCCGAAGTAACTTCAATTAACCTGTCATCTGTGTTAGAAGTATTTTCTATCAACAGGAAAGCGGCGCCAGATTTTGCCATCTTACCGCTTGAAATTGCATAAGCATCGGTGATTGTCAGATCATTAGAAGCCGCCAAGTTTCCCAAAAGGGACAGGGCAGTGCATGTTACGAATATTTTTAGCAGCTGCAAAGCGTCCGCTTCCTTAGTTTTAATTAGGGCTAGTATTTTTTAAAATAGCTCCAAAAGCAAGACGTTTGCTTAAAAAAAATCACATAAATGCGGCAAGGTCTATAAAAAAACACTTCATCAAGCGCAGGCGATTATGCGCCAGCTTGAACTGATTTTTCGATCTCTTTTTTAACTTTCAATGCATTTGATGAAAGTTCGCTGTCTTTGGCTTTTGCCAGAAATGCATCAAGACCACCGCGGTGATCCACAGAGCGAAGAGCCGCCGCGGAAATACGGAATTTGAACCCACGACGCAAAGCTTCAGACTGAAGCGTCACATCATTTAAATTTGGCAAAAACCGACGTTTTGTTTTGTTATTGGCGTGGCTAACGTTATTGCCAGACATAGGGCCTTTTCCAGTTAATTCGCAACGACGTGACATGTCACTTACCTCTTTTTGATTGAGCGACCGGCACGGGTCACCAAAAAAAATAAAAAAGGCGCAATTCAAGGCCGCGCCAAACTTTCCGAAGTTTTCATAAGGAAGTTGAAGTTGTTCGTCAAGCAAGTCCAGATAGTTTCATTGCTGTTTATTTATTGACTCAAAACTCAAAACAGCTTTCTAAACCAGCTATTCCAGATTTTACGCCCCATCATGCCTAAAGCCAACAGAATTATTTCTGATCTTGAATGCGGGAAATAACCTCACGTGCCGCTTGGCTGGGCAGCAATTTTCCCTTTTCAACGTCGCCTGCAAAATCCGAAATCATCTGGCGCACGGTGTTTTGATAGAGACGGGCAAGCAATCCCTGCTTTACATCTTCTTCAAACCAGAAACGTGCTTGCATGGCACGATTAATATCAAAATATCCTTCTTCTTTGCGCCAGTTTAATAATTCGTTCATCGCCTTCCAAGTCTCTGAAAGCCCCAATTTCTGTACTGCGGAAACTGCTATTACTTTGGGAAAGCCTTTACAGTCTTGAGGGCGGGGGCGCAAAAGACGCAGGGCACCCGCAAAATCAGCACAGGTACGCATGGCCGCGTGCCTTAAATCTCTATCAGCCTTATTAACAAGGATCAGGTCTGCCATTTCCATTATGCCCCGTTTCACACCCTGCAATTCGTCACCGCCTGCAGGCGCTAACAAAAGAACAAAAAGATCCGAGATTTGCGCAGCAATTGTTTCCGACTGGCCCACTCCAACAGTTTCTATCATCACTACGTCAAATCCAGCAGCCTCACAAATGGTGACCGCATCACGCGTATATCGTGCCACACCGCCCAAATGTGATTGGCTTGGCGAGGGACGAATAAAGGCATTTGGATCACGCGACAGACGATCCATCCGCGTTTTGTCCCCAAGAATAGAACCCCCCGTGCGCACAGAGCTTGGATCAACGGCTAGTACCGCCACCCTTAGATCTTGTCCCGTGAGGTACGTTCCAAAGCTTTCTATAAATGTAGATTTCCCGACACCCGGCGCGCCCGAAAGTCCAAGTCGAGTCGCGCGCTTGCCGGAGGCTGTGAGCAAAGCGATTAATTCCAACGCCTCTTCACGGTGATCTTTGCGCGAGCTTTCCACAAGTGTGATTGCACGCGATAGTGCACGGCGATCACCGTTAATGATTTTACCAGCAAGTTCTTGTACCTTTGTCATGGCGATGGGCGTCTTTCCGCATGTTTTTTTGCAACCGATTGACCTTTAACGTCAATTACTGGCTTCATCTGAACAAAATCAGAAGCTCAGACAAGCACTTGAAGAAGAGTTTTGCAATGTATTTACGAAACATCATTTACCATTTATTTTTTATATTTGGTTTTGCTTGCTACGCTTACAGTGCCGCAGCAGGTGTGTCACAGTATAAATACAACGTCTACATAAGCGGTCTCAAGGTCGGTGAGTTCGAATATGCCGTAAATGAAAAAGGTTCTGGCTATTCACTGCGGGCCCTTATGCGGTCGACTGGCATTGTCGGGGCCTTTACAAAATACAGTTACGAAGGACTTTCGATCGGGCGCAAAAAAGAGCGACGTTTCTTCCCCCAAATATATTCCGAAAACTCTGATACCGGAAAGCGCAAAAGCAAAAAAGAAATGGTGTACAAAAATGGCATCCCCAGCTTGACCCAGAGCGAAGAAAGAAAAAATTATTGGCTGCAGCCTAAAACGCAGAAAAATACAATTGACCCCCTAACTGCAATCTACGCATTATTATCTGACCAACCATTCAGTAAGCCATGTAAGCAGAACATGACTGTATACGACGGAGCAAGACGATACGCCATCAAACTTATCTCCGCCCAAATTGAAGATGACAAAATGTCCTGCAAAGGGATATTCACGCGTCTTGGCGGATACTCAGAAAAGGAAATGTCGAAAGGCACCGAATTTCCTTTTGAGCTTCAATTTTCGAAACAGGATAATATCTTTCGCATTGACCGTTTTGTGATGTCCACTTTGCTTGGACGAGCAAGCTTTATTAGGCAATAAAAGGCATATGAAAGCAGATTTACCCATCTATGAGGTCACGAACGATCTCATTACTGCTTTAAGGCATCACAAGCGTGCCGTTCTTTCTGCACCGCCCGGTGCTGGAAAAACCACCGTAGTTCCTTTGGAAATTCTACGTGCTGGTCTGGTAGAGGGCAAAATTGTGATGCTGGAACCTCGTCGGCTTGCGGCGCGCGCAGCAGCAGAACGCATAGCAGAAATGCTTAACGAGTCCGTCGGTGATACCGTTGGTTATCGCATCAAAGGGGACCAAAAGACATCTAAAACGACAAAGATTGAAGTTGTCACCGAAGGCATCCTAACCCGTATAATTCAAAACGATCCAGAACTGCTCGGAATTGGGTGCATCATTTTTGATGAATTCCATGAAAGATCAATACATGCCGATCTTGGCCTCGCGCTTTGCCTTGAAATTTCCGGCACCTTTCGTGAGAACTTATACATTCTTGTGATGTCCGCTACGCTTGACGCTGATAAAGTATCCGTTTTATTAGGAAACGCCCCGACCATCCAGTCAGACGGACGCAGTTTTCCGGTTACACCGATCTGGTTGGACCGTCCGCATCCCAAATCCGTCTCCTTTGAACACGGCCTGAAAGGCCTGATCCTAAAAGCATTGAGCGAAACGACAGGTGGAATGTTGGTTTTTTTGCCAGGAGAGCGAGAAATTAAAACGCTCGCCGCCTTGTTAAAACCTGAGCTCAGTACAGCATATTCGCTTCACCTTCTATATGGCGCCATGCCATTTGAAAACCAATGCGCCGCCGTGCAACCAGCAAAGGAAGGTCGTAAGATTGTTTTGGCGACCTCAATTGCGGAGACCTCATTAACAATCGAAGATATTCGGGTGGTGGTTGACGGTGGCAAAGCACGTCACGCAGAATTTGATTCGAGCACAGGAATGGAACGGCTGATTACAACACGGGTTAGCAAATATGAGGCCACCCAGCGCATGGGACGCGCCGGCCGTGTCTCGGCTGGAAAGTGTTACAAATTCTGGTCTAGACCAGAGGATGGTGGACTACCATTATCAACCCCTGCAGAAATGGAAGTTGCGGATTTATCCTTCCTCGCCTTAGAATTGGCGCTATGGGGGGCTGATGCGACTGCCCTTGGACTTTTATCCCCTCCAAACCCCGCAGCTTTGTCGGAGGCGCATTCGTTATTATTAACGCTTTCAGCCCTTGACAAAAATGGCTCTATCACAGAACACGGAAAAGCACTAGCAAATCTGCCCCTGCACCCCCGCGTCGGCCATTTGCTGCTCAAAGGTGGTAAAGAGGGTGCTGAAATCGCCGCCCTTTTAAGCGAGCGGGATGTTTTATCACGCGATGCACCCAGAGATTTCGCTCTGCGTCTTGAACTCTTAAAAGATCCCAAAGCATTTGGGGATCGCTATTCTTTTTCAACCAATTCAGGGATCCTATACCGCATCAAAAAAGAAATAGCCCAGCTTCGAAAGCTCGCACCCCAAGCGCAGAAATCATATTCTCCGGCGCAGATGCTTGCCCTTGCGTATCCCGATCGTATTGGTCTAAGGCGCAAAGGTCAGGAACAACGATACCTCTTATCAGGTGGCGTGGGGGCGCGGTTTTTGTCTCCCGATCCCGTTGGCGAAAACCGGTTTATAGTCGCTACAGAGCTTGATGGTCAGAAAAAGGAAGCGAGCATAAGACGCGCAATATCAATCACAGAGGAAGAAATCAGGGACCTCTTTTCTACTGATCTCAAATTTCCAAAATCTTGCAGATGGTCAAAGCGAGAAGCCCGCGTCATCGCACAACAATCTGAAATGTTGGGGGCTTTGTCGCTATCCTCTCGTCTTTGGAAAGATGTGCCGCAAGAACAAGTGGCAGAGGCGGTATTGAAAGGTATTCGCGATGTGGGTTTGTCTTTGTCGGGTAAAGAAAATGAGTTTATATCTCGCCTCGCCGCAGCAGGCCCGCCTTTTTCTGATGTGACAGAAACCTACCTTTTAGATACACTTGAAAACTGGCTACTACCTTATTTAGACGGCGTTTTATCAGCTAAAGATTGGAAAGAGTTTGATAAGCTTCCCGCTCTGCGGGCGATATTTTCCTTTTCGGAAACTGAACATCTTAATCGCATAGCACCTGCTTTTTTTGTGACACCTTTGAACCGCAGAATTCCGATTTTATATAGCAACGATAAGCCTGAGATTTCCCTGAAGATTCAAGAAATGTTCGGTCAAACAACCCACCCTACTGTTGTCGGAAAACCACTCGTAGTAACATTGCTTTCGCCTGCCGGCCACCCTTTACAAACGACAACCGATCTTCGAAGGTTTTGGAAAACCAGCTATTTTGACGTCCGAAAAGATATGCGTGGACGCTATCCCAAACATCCGTGGCCAGAAAATCCGGAAGAAGAGATGCCTAGCCTACGGATCAAAGGCAAAAAATAACCATTGGAAATTTCAAATAAGATGCGTTAATTTCTAAATGGTAATGTCGCCAGCGTCATGGACATCATAATTTGAGAAAAAAAGTTAAAATAAGGTGCCAAGTTTCGACTTGAAAGCGCAACATTGGGCAAGAGCAAAACACAACAGGCCGCGGCTTTTTGTTATAAAAAGAAAAAAGGCAAAAAATACATCCTTTTAGTCACCTCGCGAGGATCCAAACAATGGATCCTACCCAAAGGATGGCTGGAGGATGAATTGACCGAAAAAGAGCTGGCCGCACTTGAGGCCGAAGAAGAAGCCGGGGTTATTACCAAGACCAAGAAAATAAAAAAATTAGGTGTTTACCGTTATAACAAGTGGCTATCGCAAAAACGTTTTAGGCCAGTGAATGTTAATGTCTATTCCATGCCGATCAAACGGATAAAAAAGAAATTCAAAGAGCGCCATGAACGGAAACGCAAATGGGTAACCGTTAAGAAAGCAATCAAAATGGTCACTGACAGAGAGTTAGAAGCCTTTTTGAAAAAAATTGCCTAACTGCTGGACTATCACTAGAAAGGATCGTGTTCATAAAAAACGTGGTTCAGATAAAGCCCCTGCGGCGGACAGACCGGCCCGCATCTTGATCGGTCCTTAGCATCAAGCGCCTCTTTGACATCATCTGCTGACCAATGCCCTGCACCAACCCGTTCTAATGTCCCGACAAAACTGCGCACTTGGTTGTGCAGAAAGCTGCGGGCTTTGACGTGAAAACGGAATTCTGTGCCGGACCATCCTTCGATCTTTTCCACATCCAAAACATCGAGTGTTTTGATCGGGCTTTGCGCCTGACACGTGCTTGATCGGAACGTGGTAAAATCGTGACTACCAAGAAGAAACTGCGCCCCTTTCTGCATTTCTGTAACGTCTAAGTCATGGGTCACATGCCAGACCAGACCTTTGTCATAGGTCGCAGGCGCACGGCGCGACAGAAGACGGAAAATATAATATCGCTCTACCGCCGAAAAACGTGCATGCCAATCATCGCTTACCTCTGCGCAGTTGGTGATTGCGATAGGGTGAGGTTTGAGGTGGAAATTAAGCGCTTCACTCAGACGGAAATTGTCCCAATCTTTCTTAAGATCACAATGCGCAACCTGACCAACCGCATGTACACCTGCATCTGTGCGCCCAGCAGCAGCAATCCTATGGGACCCAGGTTCAAGACGTCCGAGTGCCTCCTCTATAGATTGCTGCACAGAGGCATGCCTATCCTGCCTTTGCCATCCAGAAAAGGGTTCTCCATGATACTCTATCTTAAGCGCGAAACGTGGCATGTGTGCCCAATAGCGTAAAATTTTAATTGGCGAAAGGGCGACACCTAACCGATACAATAGCTTAATGTTCTTGCGTATGTTATACTTTGGCCCAAGATAAGACCCGCACAACCCTTTTACGCTGGCCTTATAGGGTGAATTCTGTCCGAATTCACGGAAACGACTTACTGGACGCTCCAACTTCATTCCCGCGCAGAAGATATTAGATACGTGGAAAGCATGATTGATAGCGGCTGGGTAAGGGTTTTTGAAAACGATACAATTCTTGGCTATACTGCCCGCAATAATGAAATAGTTTGCGCGTTGTATGTGGCACATAGCATGCTTGGGAAGGATCTCTGCAAAGCTTTTCTAACTGAAACAAAACAGGTGACGCAGGGTTAGGAATTCTGGATATTAAGTCCAATCTGCAGGCACAGAATTTTTATATTCGCAAAGAGTTCAGAAAAATTGTGCGCGCCGATGACCAACGAAATGAAGAACAAGTGCCTAACTTTGAATCCTTCTGGACCAAGTTTCCTATGGATCAAGTAAGCTAACGGTTATTTTATTTACAGTGCCAGTTACACCGTCCCAAGCCCCACCAATAAGTGCTCTCCCTAAAACACGATCAGGATTTGTTGGCGGGGGCATTGTGACATTTTCTAACTTCGAAAAACCAAATCGCCGATAATAGGGATAATCCCCAACAAGCATCACGCGGGTCCATCCGTCAGACTCAGCCTGCGCAAGGAGTTCATTAATCAATAATCCGCCTAAGCCTTCGGCTTGTCGCGTTGGATGCACTGCAACAGGACCAAGCAATAGCACAGGTTTATCCCCAATTACGACTTCCCAAGAACGAATGGCCCCACCCAAAACGCCCAGAGCATCGTGGGCAACAAAACACAGGTTTGATATCGGCGACACGTCATCGCGCAAGCGATAGGACGATAATGCCTCACGGCCAGGTGCGAAACAGTGGTCAAAGAGCGCCTCCACCTCCCACCAATCGTCTTTTCTTTCCTTTCGCAGGTCCAACACAGCCTCCCAAGATCCCTTTTGGGCTGGAAACTGGACTACCATGACGCTAAGTCGGGATCAAACAGGAGTTATTTAAAATGTTCTTTGAACCCAAAAACGGACATAGTCTTCCCCATAACCCGTTCAACGCACTTGTCGTGCCTCGCCCTATCGGATGGATTTCATCACGCGACAGAAAAGGGGTAGACAATCTTGCCCCCTATTCGTTTTTTAACGCAGTCGCCTACACCCCACCACAGATCATGTTTTCCTCAACTGGATCTAAAACAGATCAAGATGGCGCAAAAGACACGCTCGCGAATATCCGAGACACAGGAGTCTTCTGTGTCAATATCGTCGGCAAAGATATGTTGGATGCAATGAATGCAACCTCAGAAACACTTCCGATTGATGTGGATGAATTTGCTCATGCGGAGCTCGAAAAAGCTGCATGCGAAACGATCAACTGCGCGCGTGTAGCGAACATTCCAGCAGCCCTTGAATGCGAATTGATCGATACAGCGGTGATGCGTGGGGGACAAAACACCGTTGTTTTTGGTGAGGTTACAGGCATTTACATGGATGATGCCTTTCTCGTTGATGGAAAATTTGACATTTCAAAATTCACGCCTGTAGGGCGCCTAGGATATATGGATTATGCTATGGTCACAGACCCCTTTGAACTGATCCGTCCTGACGCTGTTTAAATAAACTCTCTTGTCTCTCAGAAATTCATATGTCATAGCGGTGCTATGATACAGCAAACGCAATCATTTATACAACGACGCCGATAGTGCGTCCTTCCGGTTTACGACCGGCCTCATATTTTTCTTCCCTTTCAAAGATTGACACGGTCCATTTGATAAGCGACCAAAACGTATTCCAAAAAAGGAGACTGCTATGATAAGCTCTGTTTTACCAACATATGCCCGCGCGCCGTTGACTTTTGTCAAAGGTGAAGGCAGCTGGTTGATTGAGGCGGACGGGCGACGTTTTCTTGATTTTGGTTCAGGAATTGCCGTGAATGCGCTCGGCCATGCACATCCTGCCTTGGTAAAGCGGTTGAACGATCAGGCCCAGACGCTTTGGCATGTCTCCAATCTTTATAACATCTCTCAGCAAAAGGAATTGGCAGACAAACTTGTTGAACTGACATTTGCAGATACCGTCTTTTTTACCAACTCTGGCACAGAAAGCTGTGAACTTGCGGTCAAAATGGCCCGCAAATACTGGTATGATAAAGGTGCCACAAAGCGGGTAGAGATCATTGCGTTTGAAGGGTCTTTCCATGGCCGTTCGTCTGCTGGGATTGCTGCGACTGGAGCTGACAAGCTTGTTAAGGGCTTTGGGCCGCTTTTGCCTGGTTTCAAACAGCTTGGTTGGGGCGACCTTGATGCTTTGAAGGCCGCAATTGACGACAAGACAGCAGCCATAATCCTAGAACCTATACAAGGTGAGGGCGGCATCAAGCCCTTACCTGATGGCTGCCTTAAGGACGTTCGCGAACTATGCTACAAACATGGCATTCTTCTAATTTTGGACGAAGTGCAATGCGGGGTCGGGCGCACAGGCAAACTTTTTGCGCATGAATGGGCCGGCATATCGCCCGATATTATAATGGTTGCCAAAGGCATCGGCGGGGGATTTCCTCTTGGTGCTGTCCTAGCCAACGAAAATGCAGCCTCTGGCATGACCGCGGGCACGCATGGGTCCACATATGGCGGTAATCCTTTGGCCTGTGCCGTTGGGACAGAGGTGCTAAATCATGTAGGAGAGACAGAATTTCTAACTGATGTACGGCGCAAAGCAGAATTGTTGATCCAGGGACTTGAGGGGCTTATCGCCAGTCACCCCGATATCTTTGAATCGGTGAGAGGGCGGGGACTTATGCTTGGACTGAAATGTAAAGTCACTAACACCGATGTCCTATCGGCCTGCTATGAAAAAGAGTTTGTCGCGGTGCCTGCTGCGGATAATGTACTTCGTCTTTTGCCTCCGCTCAATATCACGGATGAGGATATCGCAGTGGCGCTAACGCGGCTCGATCAGGCGGCACAGTTTTGCACAAAGGTGCTGGAGAGTGCTGAAACATGACACATTTTTTAGACATCAATAAAACCGACCCTGCCGCCCTGCGCAGCATCATTGACAGTGCAATTAACATGAAACAGGCGCGCAAAGATGCGCCACGCGGTTATTTGGACACGGATACCCCGCTCGCCGGCCACGTCGTAGCACTTATTTTTGAAAAACCTTCCACACGGACGCGCATCAGCTTTGATGTAGGCGTGCGTCAGATGGGCGGACAAACCATGGTATTATCAGGTGCGGATATGCAGCTTGGCCATGGCGAAACAATCGCCGATACGGGGCGCGTGATAAGCCGCTATGTGGATTTAATCATGATCCGCACTTTTGAAGAAGCCACTCTTTTAGAAATGGCAGAATATGCGACTGTTCCGGTTATAAATGGACTGACAAATCGCACCCATCCCTGTCAGATTATGGCCGATATCATGACCTTTGAAGAACATAGAGGGCCGATCAAAGGCAAGAAAGTCGTCTGGTCAGGGGATGGAAACAATGTCTTTGCAAGCTTTGCCCATGCAGCAGCGCAATTCGGATTTGACCTCACCTTTACAGGGCCAGATACGCTTGATCCTGAGAGTATATTTCTGGATGAAGCACGCGCAAAAGGGGCTAATGTTTCGATTGAACGTGATCCGCATCTAGCCGTTGAGGGGGCTGATCTTGTGGTTACGGATACATGGGTCAGCATGCATGACCCACAATCAGCACGCGAACGCCGCCATAATCAGTTGCGCGGCTATCAGGTCAACGCTGAGCTGATGTCAATGGCGAAACCAAATGCGCTTTTTATGCATTGCCTGCCGGCCCACCGTGATGATGAGGCCACATCAGAGGTTATGGATGGACCAAATTCAGTGATTTTTGACGAGGCCGAAAACCGTCTTCACGTTCAAAAGGCGATCATGCGTCACTGCCTTGGCGTGTGATCTCATTACTTCCCGTTGCGGTGTTGCGAATAAACTAAAACACATACTTTTATAACCCCTCATAAGCACAAAGGGCGCGCACTGGCATTCCCAGTTTTTCAAGCTTAGCGCGTCCTCCGAGATCAGGAAGATCTATGATGAAACTGCATCCTAAAATCTCGCCGCCAAGCCGTTCAATCAACGATATCCCAGCCTCTGCCGTCCCTCCTGTGGCAAGCAAGTCATCAACAAGCAAAATCCGCTCTCCTGCTGTAATGGCATCATCGTGAAGCTCCATCACAGCCTCGCCATATTCCAAAGTATACTGCTGAGAAATCGTTGCTGCAGGCAATTTCCCTTTTTTTCGAATAGGTACAAATCCCGTTCCCAATTGATGGGCAATTGCCCCACCAAGAATAAATCCACGTGCCTCTAAACCGACAACTTTGTCGATCTGCTCGCCAGCATAGGGATGCAACATTTGGTCGATTGCCATACGAAACCCTTTGGGATCGGCAAATAGCGTTGTCACATCACGAAATAAAATTCCCTCATGAGGGAAATCGACAATGGTGCGAATATAATCTTGAACGGTTTTCATTACATAGTCCTCTGTCTTCGGGAGAAGGGCTAACTGATTGGAGCGCTGACGACAAGTTGGTAAAGAAATTTACCTAATGCTAAAAACCTTAATATTTCATAACGGACATCGCTCAAGTTAAAACGTCCTCAAGCCTACTTTTATATGCAAATTTGGGACTTAACAGGATAAGATCAGATATCGATCTTCTATCAATTTTGGAAAGATAATCTCTGCGGATCAACTCAGCAGGCGTTGTGATAGCCATTTTAAAAACCTCCGACGGCTCAATCCCGAGTTGTGTTATAAAACGCTCTACAGTTTCGGCCATCGTGATATGGGCTCCAGCGAGGCTACCTTCAGAATTGATCAAACGTCCATTTTTGAGAACAACTTTTTGACCGTAAAGGTCAAATTGGTCTGGCCCAGCAATGGTTGGCATTGAGTCTGATACGATAAAGACACGGTTATTCACAGGACGTGCGCGAATTGCGAGTTTCAGCAAAGCATCATCAACATGATATCCATCTCCGATAATCCCAGTGTAACATTGCGAATTAATTGCCGCCGTCACAATGCCCGGATCACGGTTTATAAGGGGCGGCATCGCATTGAATAGATGGGTAAACGAACACGCCCCATGTGAAATTGCTGTTACCGTTTCCTGAAAGCTCGCGTTGCTATGGCCAAGCGATACGATAACACCCATGTCAGAAAGGGTGCTGATTTCATCAGGCGTGGCTGCTTCCGGGGCAATTGTGATCATCACAAGGATATCCTCTAACCTTAGCCGCTCAACAATTGCCAAAGTCTGATCATCAAAGGGGCGAATGAATTCTGCAGAATGGGCGCCTCTGCGGTCACTGGCAATATGAGGACCCTCTATATGTAAACCCAAAATACCATCCAAATCCTTCGCCGCGATCACGGCCTCTGCGGCCTGTACAAGCCTTTCCGGTGCATCAGTGATCAGAGTTGGCAAAATAGCACTGGTTCCAAAACGGCGATGCGCGCCAATGATCGTTTGCAACGTTTCTATCGTTGGCACCTCATTAAACAAGGCCCCGCCGCCGCCATTTACCTGCAGATCGACAAAACCACCTGACACAACGCCATCCACATGCACGATGGAGTCTACATTACTAAGTGCATCTGACACTAAAATACACCGACCATCGTACGCGCGTCTAATCACAAGATCAGAACGCAGACGGCGACCGTCAAACACCTGTGTCGGCTTTATGAAAAGCTCGCCGTCCTTAGTCACGGCATCTATCCTGCAAAGCGGCGTAGGCCGCGCCACGCGCACCACTTGATGCTCCGCCCTGTGCTAGGAGCAGTAAAGGCGGCTGAAAACCATCAAACTGGTTTGTTGCCATTTGAACGGAAAGGTCACGGATGACTTTTGTCATATTTGACAAACCACCGCCTAAAACAATTACATTCGGGTTGATCGTATAGTCTATGGCAAGGCATAATTCGCTGACCAAAGCGCACCAAACCTTCCACACTTTGGCCGCATCTCTATCTGTATTCCGCAGTTGATCAATATCGCGCGGCACAAAGGCACGCCCCGTAATTGCTTCGGCAACACGGGTCAACCCAGGACCAGAGACTAAAGTTTCAATGCACCCAACCTTACCACATCCGCAGGTCACAATGGGTAGATCATATTTCTGGACAAGATGCGCTGGCGCAAAAATATGACCAAATTCTCCTCCAACGCTGGCGCCATCGCTTAAGAGTTTTCCTTCATAAGCGAAACCACCACCTATGCCTGTTCCCAAAATAAGACCAACAACACGTTTATATCTTTTGGCGCTTCCAAAGACTGCTTCGGACAGAGTAAAGGCACGACAATCATTTACATAAGTTACATAGCGCCCAGCCGCTTTGACTATATCCACTGACAGCGGTTTTCCGAAGGCTGGCAAATTAGCTGTGACCGCTTGGCCGGTTTCACGCGCGATCAAACCCGCAGCACCGATTCCAATTGGCAGGTCAGAACTTTGAAGGTCAGCCCACTCAATCGCTTGGCAGATCGCTTCAACAAGCTGTTCGTATGTATTGGGTGTATCGAGGCGCAGTTTATCAGCACATTTCCACGCGGCATCAAAAACCTGAGCTTCAATTTTTGTTCCCCCAACATCTATGCCCACGGCAATCATTTAGTTCCCAACAATTTCAGCACTCACCTTTCGCTCATCCTTGAAATAAACACATTATAAATTCCTTACTATATTTTTTGAACAACGCGAATCTTCTTTACCTATGAAGTTATTTTTAAGTTTTTCAGACTTAAACTTGCATATCACTGCGTCTTTTTGCATTAGACGCACATGGCAAAGCTCTATTTTCAATACTCTACAATGAATGCCGGCAAATCAACGCTGCTGTTGCAAGCGGCACATAACTACCGTGAGAGGGGGATGGAAACATACCTTCTAACGGCTCAGTTCGATAACCGCGCAGGGCAAGGCGTCATTGGATCGCGAATCGGTATATCCCAACCTGCGGATACTTTTGGTCTTGGCGAAAATCTGTTCGTGAAGATAGAACACCGTCTGAAAAATAAAGTGGTAGATTGCGTTTTCGTAGATGAGGCGCAGTTTCTTGAGGAAGAACAGGTCTGGCAACTCGCGCGCGTCGTCGACGATTTGAACGTACCCGTCATGTGCTACGGGCTTCGGGTGGATTTTCGTGGTCAGCTTTTTCTCGGATCAGCGACGTTACTCACTCTTGCCGATGAAATGCGGGAAATCCGTACAATTTGCCATTGTGGTAAAAAGGCCACCATGGTTGTGCGGAAAGACGAATACGGCAACGCCCTACGCGATGGGGCACAGATCCAAATCGGTGGCAATGAAACCTATGTATCTTTGTGTCGGCGCCACTGGCGCATCGCCGTTGGTGATCTTAGTCCACCAGATTCGCCGGAGCCTGGCCCGAAATAAAGGCTTCTATGTTGTCGAGCGCCATATTGCCCATGCCCGTGCGCACCTCAAGCGACGCTGTCCCAAGATGTGGAAATAGCGTGACATTTTCCATCGCAATTAATTCTGCTGGTACCTGCGGTTCAAATTCATAGACGTCCAAACCCGCACCTCCGATCGCGCCATATTGCAACGCTCGGATCAGGGCCGCTTCGTCGACCACATCACCGCGTGCGATATTCACAAAGATGGCATGGCCCTGCATCGCATCAAAAACATCCGCGTTAATCAAATGCTTTGTCGCAGCACCACCGGGAACTGCGACGACAACTACATCAGCCTTGCCAGAAGCCTCAATCATAGACCCACATTGCTCCGCTGGAAAATCAAGCTCTTTAGCGCTTCGACTGACATAGACCACCTGCATCCCGAATCCAAAATGACAACGCTGCGCAACCGCTTGGCCGATCCTGCCCATACCAATAATCGCAACAGTCTTGCCACTTATGTGAAGACCCAGCATCTGGGTTGGATGCCAACCTTCCCATTGCCCAGCACGCACCATTCGTTCCCCTTCGCTCGCTCGCCGTGCGGTCATCAACATCAAGGTCATCGCAATATCCGCAGTGGCATCCGTGACAGCACCAGGCGTGTTTGTGACAATCAATCCTTTGGATTTTGCCGCTACGACATCAATATGATTGTAACCAACCCCGAAATTGGCAAGTAATTGTGCCCTAGGTGCATCCACCTGAGCAAAAATCTTAGCAGAAAATTGATCCCCAAGCGTTGGCAGTAACACGTCAAAGTCTCTGAGCGCTGCGACCATCTCATCCGCACTGAGCGGTGCTGTTTCTGTGCGAAAGGTGATATCACCCATATCGCGTGCGCGCTCTTCAACTGCGTTTGGCATCGGACGTGTAATAAGAATTTTGGTCATTGCATCCTCTCACCTTTTTCTACGTTCTGATCAGGACCGATTAAGACGATCCCTCCGTTTTGATCAGCAAGCCCAAGGACAAGAACCTCTGACATAAATTTTCCAATTTGTCGTGGGGGGAAATTCACCACGCCCATGACTTGCTTACCAATCAGACCTTCAGGCGTATAATGGGCCATAATTTGCGCGGAACTGCGCTTTTCCCCTATTTCTGGCCCAAAATCGATCCAAAGTTTGATCGCCGGTTTTCGAGCCTCTGGATAGGGTTCTGCGCGGACTACTTCGCCGACACGGATATCAACTTCGAGAAAATCATTAAATGTGATTTCAGCCATTGGAAAGCTCCTTCGATCGCTCCGTTGCGCGCGCCACTGTTTCTTTTATCAATGGAACCAAGCCATTATTTTCGCTCATAAGAACTTCTAAGCCCGCCTGCGTGGTGCCATTTGGGCTCGTCACGTTGATGCGGAGTTGTTCAGGCGTCTGTTCAGATTGTTTTGCCAAGGCTCCGGCGCCTGCAATGGTGGCTTTGGCAAGCGCCATGGCCATGTCGTCTGATAGCCCTTGTTTGCGCCCTGCCGCAGCCAGCGCATCTATCAAAAAAAACACATAAGCAGGTCCTGATCCAGAAAGGCCAGTGACCGCATCCATTTGGCTTTCCCGCTCCAGACGGACGGTTTCTCCAATTGCGTTCAGCAGCGTTTCGCTAAGCGCAAGCGCCGCATCATCCGCAGTGCTATTGCCGATTAAAGCTGTTATGCTCTGAGCGAT
The DNA here is from genome assembly GCA_913051655.1 of uncultured Alphaproteobacteria bacterium. Taxonomy (GTDB): domain Bacteria; phylum Pseudomonadota; class Alphaproteobacteria; order Rhodobacterales; family Rhodobacteraceae; genus LFER01. Next base: position 31,605 of record CAJXHI010000022.1, on the reverse strand, counting down.
GGCCGCTGGCGTATTTGGCATAGCTCTTACGATAATTGAGGCAGAGCCGAGGATACTTTCGTATGTTTCAATCGAAACGCCCGCAGCAACAGATAAAAAAATCGTTTCGCTTTGAGAAAGTGCCAAAAGGCTGGGCAGGGCCTCTTTAATGATTTGCGGCTTTACAGCCAAAAGCGCAACGCTGACTTTTGATGGTAAATCCGCATTAATCTGCACGCCACAGGATCGTACCCATTCGGAAGGGTGCGGATCGATCACCCAAACATTTTCGGCTGCAAGCCCCTGATCAAGCCACCCATGCAACATGGCAGATCCCATGTTTCCACATCCCAGCAACAAAAGGCCATTTGGCAGACGGTCGTTTAAATCCATATTTTCCTCCACGCGGGCCGGTGGCCCCTTGGAGTAGCGTTTTACGCGCGACCGTAGGCCTCTGCAATGGCAACTTGCAGCGCATCCTTGGGAGAATTCTTTCCATATGCCACAAGTTGCAGAGCCGGATAATACCGTTCTGATGCAGAAACAGCATTAGTAATCAATTTATCGATCTGTTCAGCGCTGGCCACTTGGCCTCCTGTAAGAACAAGCCCATAGCGATAAACCATCAATCCCTGTTCTTTCCAATAGGTAAATGACCCTGCCCAACACTGATCGTTGATCAAGTTAAATAGCTCATAAAGCCTGTTGTGCTGGTCTTCTGGTGGATCCATTTCAAACGTGCAGATCATCCGCAACGTTTCATCGAATCCAGACCACGCCAACGTGACCGAATAGGTCCGCCACAACCCTTCTACAGCCATTGCAATTTGATCATCTGCAATACGGTCAAAATCCCAATCGTGGTATTCTGCAAGATTTTCAACTATGTCGATGGGATGGGTATCCTCTGCAAGGAAAGTTTCACTGAGCGCCATGAAGGTCACCTCTTTGTTCTGCGAGAGGATCATTTGTAACCCTATCGCTTGCTGCCTGCTCTAAGGAGTGAGGACGAGGTCCGAACCCCTACTATATATGGTGGAACTCTTTCACAGATCTGTAAAGTAAAAATTAATCTACTGCCACAATAAATTGTGTATTAATCCTTATCTGCCCCAAATTAAGCGATTGGACACTACATATGGCAAATTATTGTTTATCCGAAGTACATTTTGTGCCACGAAATGGCTCACAGCCTTAAGGCCTTGCCTATTTTTTCTCAAGCGCATCCAGCCGCACTTTGAGCGCATCGTTTTCTTCACGCGCTTTTTGGGCCATGGCACGCACGGCATCGAATTCTTCACGTGTTACAAAATTCTGATCTGCCATCCACCGGTCAATCAGAGACTTAACAGCCGTCTCCGCTTCGTCTTTTGCGCCTTGGGCCAAACCCATCGCATTGGTAACAAGTTGCGAGATATCATCGAGGATCTTGTTTCTGTTTTGCATCACAGGCTCCAGTGTTATATGCCTTTATATATGTATAAAACTTTTACAGTCTCAAGGTATCAGACTCAAATTGACGTGAGGCGGATAGGCGCGGTATGATTCTTTTCCCTGATATCTCTCCGGAAATCTTTTCAATTGATATCGGTGGATTTGAATTTGCATTGCGCTGGTATGCGCTTTCTTATATTCTTGGCATTTTTCTGGGATGGCGTCTCGCAGTGATTGTGAGCCGGACAGCAGGTCTATGGCCTAAGAATCAAAGTCCCATCAAACCTATCCAAACAGAGGATTTAATGACATGGATCGTCTTTGGCGTGATAATTGGTGGGCGCCTTGGCTATGTAATTTTCTATGAACCAAACAAATATCTAGATGATCTCGGCAGCATCTTAAAAATCTGGCAAGGTGGGATGAGTTTTCATGGTGGGTTTCTCGGTGTGGTGCTGACCGCTTATTTTTTCTTCAAACGCTATCTTGTTCCCTATGCCTCAGGTGCAGATCTCTTGGCATTGTGCACGCCCGTCGGATTGTTGCTAGGGCGGATAGCGAATTTTATCAATGCAGAACTTTGGGGACGGGCGACAGATATGCCTTGGGGTGTCGCCTTTCCGGGTGAAGTGGCACAAGCGTGTGGACAAATCAGCGGACTGTGCGCGCGCCACCCTTCACAACTTTATGAAGCACTTTTAGAAGGATTAATACTTGGCGGTGTTTTGGTTTACGTTGCCTTTCGAAGAAACGGATTGAAACGGCCCGGTCTTATCACTGGGATGTTTTTTACGGGATATGGCACCGCGCGTTATTTTGTCGAATTTTTTCGGCAACCAGATTTTCAATTTCAGTCTGCTACAAATCCGATTGGCTATGCCTTTCAATTTGGAGACTATGGCATCACCATGGGACAAGCATTATCATCGCCGATGATTGTTCTTGGACTTGCGCTTATCTTAACAGCCATACGACGGAGCGCGATTTGAGATCTGCAAAAAAAGCACTTCTGGATCTTATCCATGACCAAGGACCGCTCTCAGTGAGGGCTTTTATGGCTTTTTGCCTGAATGATCCATCATTTGGCTATTATCACACGCAACGCGTTTTTGGTCAGAATGGCGATTTCATAACGGCGCCTGAGATCAGTCAAATGTTTGGAGAATTACTGGGCCTTTGGCTGGCACAAAGTTGGATTGAACAAAATCGACCAAAGCAATTCACACTTCTTGAACTTGGCCCGGGTCAGGGAACATTGATGGCTGATGTCCTACGCGCCACAACCAAAATTGCTGGGTTTCACGATGCCTTGCGGCTTTGCCTCTTTGAGAGCTCAAAGCAACTTCGTATCGAACAGAAGAAAAAACTGTCGCGCTATGCTGTGCGATGGGAAACAAATCTAACTTCACTGCCCGACCAGCCCCTCTTTTTTGTAGCAAATGAATTTTTCGACGCCCTTGCTATACATCAATTCCGACGCACTGGTGACATATGGTTGGAACGAATAATCGCGGCAAAAGGCGAAGAACTTGAATTGTCAATGTCGCACGCTCCAGTGCAGGTCCCTGATATTCTAGACAAACGCAAAGATATTGCCGACGGGGATATTGTTGAATTTTGTCCAGATGCGGCTCGAATTTCCACAGCCCTGAGTGCAAAGATCGAAAACCATGGCGGGGCAGGCGTGATCATTGATTACGGGAATTGGGCATCTCGTGGCGATACGCTTCAAGCGGTAAAGGATCATAAAACCGTCGGAGTCTTTGATGCTCCAGGCACGTCTGATTTGACAGCACATGTAGATTTCGAAACACTTGCACATTTTTCGAGCTGCGCCGTGTCGCCGATGACACCTCAAGGGCTGTTCCTTGAACGCTTGGGTATTACAGAACGAGCCAATATCTTAGCAAAGTTTTTGTGCGATGAGGCACTTGAACTTCACCTTGCCGCGCATAGACGCTTGACCCATCCGGATGAAATGGGGACCTTGTTTAAAACGATGGCCTTGTATCCCTCGGGTCAATCAATACCCGCAGGTTTTTAAAAGATGCAAATTGAAAAAATCACTTCGCCCCGACTGACCCCAGTTGAGCACGGGTTTTTCACCCGAAAGGGCGGTGTTTCAGAGGGTATTTACGAAGGATTAAACTGTGGCAACGGATCTTTGGATGATCGTATTGCCATTGCCGAAAATAGGATGCGAGTCACTAAAGATCTAGGCTTGATACCAGGTGCACTTCTAGGTGTGCATCAGGTGCATTCAGCCAAAGCTTTGATTGCAGATCGCCCTACAGAAGATCGACCAAAGGCCGATGCGCTCGTAACTGCAACTGCAGGACTAGGGCTTTCCGTCTTAAGCGCTGATTGTCAACCTGTGCTTTTTGCAGATCATAAAGCCGGCATAATAGGTGCCGCTCATGCCGGTTGGCGCGGTGCTATAGACGGCGTTCTTGAGGCGACAATCAATAAAATGGAACACCTCGGCTCGAACCGCTATGATATTCAGGCGGTGATCGGTCCCTGTATAAGCCAAGCCGCATATGAAGTTGGTGAGGAGTTTTTTGAAAATTTTGCCGACAGCGATTCTTCCTACACGGAATTTTTCACCAATGGTACGACTTCAGGAAAATATATGTTTGATCTTCCCGGATTTGGCCTTTTCCGTTTGCGCGCCGCAGGTATCGATAATTGTGAATGGGTTGGGGAGTGTACCTATTCGGCACCAGAAAAATATTATTCCTACCGCCGCACCGCCCATAAGGGTGAATCGGACTATGGCCGATTAATCTCGGTTATTCGACTTTGAACGACCGCGTCAGCATTGTTTTGTTAGCCGCTCTTCAAGAATGTCAAAAGGTACACCCGGGTCATCCTTAGCGGCGCGAATGACAAGGGATGTTTTTACACTTGCCACATTCGGAGCCGTCAAAAGCTCTCCTGTCAAGAAAAATTGAAAGGAACTGAGGTCAAGTGCCACACACTTCAGCATGAAATCTACTTCACCATTTAGCATATGGCATTCTCTTACTAATGGCCAAGCAATACAGCGATTTTCAAATTCTCGAAGATCGGATTCTGCCTGACTCTGCAGACCCACCATCACAAAAACGCTCACCTCAAAGCCAAGCTGCCGGCTGTCCACATCCGCATGATAGCCGCGAACAAAACCCTGCTCCTCCAGCGCACGCACACGACGTAAACAGGGCGGGGCGGAAATCCCAACGCGGCTTGCCAATTCAACATTGGTAATTCTCCCATCTGCCTGAAGTTCGGCTAAAATTCGGCGGTCTATGGGGTCCAAACGGCTTACCGGCATGGTATCCCTTTCTTTTTTTCGATTCTTACAGCATTGATACTTGCTGAGCAATAAACTTTCAAAAGATAGCAATAATATTTGCCATCGCTTTTAAACTGCAGTGACAAAGAGAAATCAGAACTTTGCATATACGAGAAAAATGACGGGTTTTACACCGAGCAAGAGTTGCGTATATGATTCCAGAGGTCGTTATTGAAAGTCAAAAGCATGTCACAAACCCGTTATACGAAAACATTGATCATTGGGTCTGGTCCTGCGGGATATACAGCCGCCGTTTACGCCAGTCGCGCCATGTTAGCACCTATTTTGGTGCAAGGAATTGAGCCAGGTGGTCAGCTGACGACGACGACCGAAGTGGAAAATTGGCCTGGAGATACCGAAGTCCAAGGACCTGATTTGATGAGCCGCATGGAGGCCCATGCCGGAGCGATGGGCACCGAGGTGATTTCAGACATTATTCTGGATATTGATCTACACAAACGCCCCTTTACGGCTAAAGGGGATAGCGGAACGGTCTATTCAGCAGACTCTGTCATTTTGGCGACAGGTGCACGGGCAAAATGGCTTGGCCTGCCTTCTGAACAACGCTTCAAAGGATTTGGCGTATCTGCCTGCGCCACCTGTGACGGGTTTTTCTACCGGGGAGAGGAGCTTGTTATCGTTGGCGGGGGAAATACAGCTGTAGAAGAAGCGCTCTTTCTGACAAACTTTGCCTCCAAAGTGACCCTTATCCATCGACGTGATGAACTTCGGGCGGAGAAGATCCTGCAAGACCGGCTGTTTAAGAATCCTAAAATTGAAACTGTTTGGTTTCATGAAGTATTAGAAATTCTTGGAACTGACACTCCCCTCGGCGTAGAAGCCACACGCTTGAAAAACGTAAAAACTGGTGAAATAACTGATGTTCCCTGTAAAGGGGTCTTTATCGCTATCGGTCATGCGCCTGCGAGTGAATTGGTTAATAACGTCCTTGAAACCCACAATGGCGGCTATGTGAAAGTAGAGGCCGGAACGACGCGCACTTCTATTCCCGGTGTTTTTGCTGCGGGGGATTTGACGGATCATGTCTACAGGCAAGCCGTGACTAGTGCCGCCATGGGATGTATGGCCGCGCTAGACGCAGAAAAGTTTTTGGCTGGAAACAATTAAAATAGGTAAATAAAACAATGAAATTTTCACTTATTGAATTTTTTAAAAAAATTTCCGAACTCTAGCCTTAATTTGGTCATCTTTAGACTGTTTAAATCGCGCAAATTGGCCGTATTGTATGCGTGGTGAGGTAGAGCGAGCGACAAATAGAACCAAAATTAAGTTTAAAACGACTGCGAAAGAAGAACAGATGTTAGCCAACCTCTCCCCGATTCCCGAATTATATACATCTCATGATAACGCCCGAAAGCTCAAAGCTGAGGCGACAGACTTGATCAGTTGGGATCTAACCCCACGCCAAATCTGCGACCTTGAACTCCTTATGAATGGTGGATTTAACCCACTTAACGGGTTCCTGTCTGAAGACGATTACGACAGTGTTGTTGAAACCATGCGTCTTAAGAACGGTGCATTGTGGCCCATGCCCATCACTCTGGATGTTTTGGAGGCCTTTGCCGAAAAGCTCGAGATTGGTAAAGATATTGCTTTGCGAGACCAAGAGGGTGTGATCCTTGCGACAATGACCGTGACGGATAGCTGGACACCGAACAAATCCAAAGAGGCTGAATATGTTTTCGGTGCTGATGATCTTTCCCATCCTTCGGTGCACTATCTTCATAATACAGCTTACTCTGTTTACCTCGGTGGACCGATTGTCGGTATACAACAACCAATTCATTACGATTTTCGCGCGCGGCGCGATACACCAAACGAATTGCGCGCCTATTTTAGGAAGCTGGGATGGCGCAAAGTGGTGGCATTTCAAACTCGCAATCCGCTCCACCGTGCGCATCAGGAACTCACTTTTCGCGCAGCAAAGGAGGCGCAGGCAAATCTGATGATCCATCCTGTCGTTGGGATGACCAAACCGGGTGATATCGATCATTTCACGCGGGTGCGTTGTTATGAGGCTGTTCTTGACAAATATCCAGCGGCCACAACCACAATGTCTCTTTTGAACCTCGCTATGCGTATGGCAGGACCGCGCGAGGCGGTCTGGCATGGTTTGATCCGCAAAAACCATGGCTGCACACATTTTATTGTCGGCCGCGATCATGCAGGCCCTGGTAAAAATTCTTCGGGAGAGGATTTTTACGGTCCTTATGATGCCCAAGATTTGTTTCGCTCACATGAAGAAGAAATGGGCATTGAAATGGTTGATTTTAAACATATGGTTTATGTGCAGGAACGTGCGCAATATGAACCCGCAGATGAGATTGAAGAAGATCTCACAGTTTTAAATATTTCCGGTACTGAATTACGCCGCCGTCTGTCAGAAGGTTTGGAAATCCCTGAATGGTTCAGCTTTCCCGAAGTGATCTCAGAATTGCGCAAAACCCGCCCACCACGGTCCCAACAAGGATTTACCGTGTTCTTCACGGGTTTTTCCGGATCAGGCAAATCCACCATCGCCAATGCGCTCATGTTTAAGCTCATGGAGATGGGCGGACGCCCGGTCACAATGTTAGATGGAGATATCGTACGCAAAAATCTGTCCTCAGAATTGGGCTTTAGCAAAGAACACCGTGATCTGAACATTCGCCGCATTGGGTATGTAGCCTCAGAAATTACAAAAAATGGTGGCATTGCAATCTGTGCACCCATAGCGCCGTATGGGGCAACGCGTCGTGCGGTACGAGAAGAGATCGAACAAGTTGGCGCCTTCGCCGAAGTTCATGTGGCCACATCAATAGAGGAATGTGAACGGCGCGATCGCAAAGGGCTTTATAAATTGGCGCGCGAAGGAAAAATCAAAGAGTTTACGGGCATTTCAGATCCTTATGATGTGCCAGAAAACCCAGAAATACGGGTCGAAACTGAAAATGTGGACGTGGATCATTGCGCCCATCAGATTTTGCTAAAACTAGAAAGCATGGGTCTTATTGCAGCGGACTAACCCCAAATAATTAAATTAGCTCCGGCATTTTTATATATCCAAAGGACTGTTTTTCTTTTGGACGAACGCAAGCAGCCTACGTCGCTTTTTTTTAATGTACCATTACAGGTGAAAGATCATTTTGCCTCGCCAGAACAAAGGCCATATCGCGTTTTTCAACAATGGCTAGGCGTTCACCGTCAGAATTATGGACGGCATAAAGCATTGTTTTTTTTGGCATCTGGGACCGAATATAATCGGGAAGATCCTCTACATCAACAGACTTCACGTAAACGATCCGATTTTCTTTACCCACATAAAAATTTTCTTTATCAATCATCGCTCCACCCTCTTTTGATTTTTATCGTTTGTATCACCGTTTCTGGTAGATTTTGTGTGAGATCCACATGAAGTAAGCCATTTTCAATGATGGCATCCCCGACATCTACCCCCTCAGCCAAAACAAATGACCTTTGAAATTGTCGTGCTGCAATACCACGGTGTAGGAAAATTCGATCTCCTGTATCGTCTTTTTGACGGCCTTTAATCACCAATTGACGCTCTTCAACAGTGATCGATAAATCATCTTCACAGAACCCAGCGACAGCTAAAGTAATCCTATAAGATCGTTGTGATGTTTGTTCAATGTTAAACGGGGGATAGCCTTCGTTGCCTGACTTTGCAGTTCGTTCTAAAAGACGCTCAAGCTGTTCAAAGCCAAGCGTATGCGGGTAAGCTCCCAAAGATAATTTTGTCATGACACGCCCTCTGCGCAAGCGACAGTGTTTTGATATGTAGCCCCGTTTGGCAGCCTTTAAAGATATGGGAAGCAATTATAAAAAACTCAAGTCTTTTCATAAGTTTTTAATTAGGGTAAGTTTAACGCATAAGTAGGATCAAACGGAATGAACGCTTCATTTGAAGGATCAATCGGCCGTAACGAAATTCTTCGCATTCAGCTTGAAGTTCTAAGAGGTGAACATCGTGATCTTGATGACACCATCTGCGCTTTACAGGAAAAACCCGGTACTGACCGGCTGATAATCCAGCGTCTGAAAAAGCGGAAATTACGTCTCAAGGATAAAATTGCACATCTTGAGGATCAAATTACCCCTGATATCATTGCCTAACGGATGGTGACTTCATATGAGGCGCCCCTTAGGCGGAGGACTTAGCGATGACACAGGTTCAGGTTGGAATTATTATGGGTAGTCAATCTGACTGGCCAACGCTGCGTGAAGCGGTAGAAGTTCTTAATGAATTGGGTGTGTCATACGATACAAAAATCGTCTCAGCCCACCGCACGCCAAACCGGTTGTGGGATTACGGAAAAACTGCAGTTGATCGTGGGCTCCAGGTGATCATCGCAGGGGCTGGAGGTGCAGCACACCTTCCTGGTATGATGGCTTCCAAAACCCGCATTCCTGTGATTGGAGTGCCGGTTAAAACAGAAACCCTGTCGGGCGTGGACAGCCTTTATTCCATTTTGCAAATGCCCCGCGGGTATCCTGTTGCCACGATGGCAATTGGCGCGGCGGGAGCTAAAAACGCTGGCCTTCTGGCGGCTGGTATCTTGGCTTTGCAAGATAGCGTACTCGCCGAGAGGCTTGACTCATGGCGCAATGCATTGAGCGCCTCTATTCCAGAAGAGCCAAGTGATGCGTGACCCATTGAAGACCGGAGAAGTCATCGGCATATTAGGTGGGGGTCAATTGGGCCGTATGCTTTCAGTCGCGGCAGCAAGACTAGGATTGCGCACGCATATTTATGAACCAGCAGAAAATCCGCCGGCAGCAGATGTTGCCCATCAGGTTACCACCGCACAATATGAGGATACAAGCGCTCTTATCTCATATGCAAAATCTATTGATGTGGTAACCTATGAATTCGAAAATATTCCAACCTCTGCGCTCGATATTTTAGAACAGCACACCGTTATCAGACCTGGGCGCGAAGTGTTGCGCGTATCTCAGGATCGTTTGATCGAAAAAAGCTATCTTAATAATTTGGGGCTTAAAACGGCACCATTTACAGCAGTCAATTCGCTTGGAACACTCACCGCTGCAATATCTGACATTGGACCGCCAGCGATCTTGAAAACGCGTCGATTTGGCTACGACGGAAAAGGTCAGATTCGTTTGACCGATGCCTCTGATCTACCCAAAATCTGGGAAAAATTTGAAAGACAAGACATGATCCTAGAAGGCTTTGTCGCCTTTTCTCATGAGGTGTCTGTTATTGGAGCGCGAAGCTCCGACGGTAATATTGCGTGTTTTGACCCCGGCGAAAACGTGCATCGCAACGGTATTTTACACACCACAACGCTTCCTGCCCGCCTTAGTGCGTCACAGCGCACAGATGCAATTTTGATGACAGCTAAGATAATGAATGCACTGGACTATGTAGGTGTTATGGCTGTGGAGCTTTTCGTGACACCTCAGGGCTTGACCGTGAATGAGATTGCACCGCGCGTTCATAATTCTGGACATTGGACGCAAAATGGCTGTGTGGTGGATCAATTCGAACAGCATATCCGCACTGTCGCACAATGGCCCCTTGGGGATGGGGCGCGTCATAGTAACGTAGTGATGGAAAATCTTATTGGTGCGGATATTGAACGCGTCGAGGCATTAGCCAAGGATAGTAATATTGCGCTTCACCTTTATGGCAAAGCAGATGTAAAACCTGGACGCAAGATGGGACACTTTAACTGCATCAGCCCCAAAATTTAAAATGAGGACATAAATCGTGCTGCCAAATTACGACTTAAGGCGGTGGACCTGCCCCCTGAAAACGTGCCTTTAAGTGTCTATGTGTCGGCGTCCAAAATCACGAAATCCCCTCGTTCTCCAATATCCATCGGTCCACAGTCGTGCAAATAGAGGATATTTGCGAGATGTTCTGATACGAGCGCCCAAGCGGGTTCCAAACAAATTTTTTTCGCGAATTTAAGTGTTGCAAGATGTAAAGATGGGTAGTGCTAATCAAAAGCAAGCGCCGCACAGACTTCCATCTTAACCGAAGAAAACGCGCTAATATTATTCTTATGCGACTTTCCCCACAGAAGATTAGGGGCGCCCAAGACCACGGTGAATCCATCCCTATGTGCCTGCGCCACCGCCTCTATCGTTTCTGGAAATTCTGAGATGCCCACACCAAGGCTGTACCATTTTTGTCACCGCTTAGCGTTTGGATGATAGTAACTTGCTAGAATTACGTTTGGTCCAAAATCTTGGATCAGTTTTGGCAGCCGCTGCTGAACCACCTCAGAAGCCGCATGTAGACGTTGCAAATACGCAAGGTGATCTTCTGGGCTACGCCCAGATTTTAACACCTGCCCCGTAAGGTGAGGTATTTTTCCCCAGCTGAAAGCACTTTAGAGGGCAGATAATCGTTAAAAACCACAAAAAGAATTTTATGTCGGCGACAGAATTCTGCAACTTTGTCATACTTGTCCAACAGATGGGTTTCGCCGCGCAATTGGGCCATTAATTAAGTATCGACAGTGGGAACAAAGAGGTCAAGATCCTGAAAAAACTGCTTCGCAAAGGTGGAGCCGCGCATGTCGACTTCCCAACTATAAAACTGAGCTAAGACGGCGGTGGTAACCGCATTGGCAGCAAGTTAGTTATGAGCTGCCTCAAACCCTTGCTGCAATTCCGTAATCGCGCTGCAACGAGGAGCAAGATCGCGTTCAAATCAATCTCCGTGAAGATAGACAATACCCGGCAGTATGATAACACCTTCAAGATCAAAAGTACGCTGACTGTGAGACTCGGACACCAGCCTGTCCGACACGTGTAATGTATGGTGCATAAGCACTTCGGGACTTTAAATTTCCCAACTTATATTAGAAAATCTATCCATGGATAAAGACGCCCACCAAATTTCAAAAAGCTCTCAAACTTCAAATCTTTTCGGTTTGATTTAAAAACGAAAAGGCCGCCCTACATAGGGCGGCCTTCATTAATTTCGAAGCGTTTGGGCTTACATCATACCACCCATGCCGCCCATGCCGCCCATGTCTGGCATTCCACCAGGTGCGGCAGCCTCTTTGGCTGGCTTGTCTGCGACCATCGCTTCTGTCGTGATCAAAAGACCGGCAACGGAAGCGGCATCTTCAAGTGCTGTACGAACGACTTTTGCAGGGTCAATGACACCAAATTTGAAGAGGTCTCCATACTCTTCAGTTTGCGCATTGAAACCAAAAGATTCATCATTACTTTCGCGCACTTTTCCAGCGACAACAGCACCATCAACACCTGCGTTCTCAGCAATTTGACGAAGCGGTGCTTCGATTGCACGGCGAACTATTGCTATGCCAGCATCCTGATCACTGTTCGCGCCTGACATGTCCGCAAGAGCTTTTCCAGCCTGTACGAGGGCAACTCCACCGCCCACAACAACGCCTTCCTGTACAGCAGCACGGGTCGCATTAAGTGCATCGTCAACCCGATCTTTACGTTCTTTCACTTCAACTTCCGTCATGCCGCCAACGCGAATCACAGCTACACCACCGGCGAGCTTTGCAACGCGCTCTTGAAGCTTCTCGCGATCATAGTCAGAGGAGGTTTCTTCGATCTGGTTACGAATTTGCGCAACACGCGCTTCGATTTCTGCCTTCTCACCTGCACCATCAACGACGGTAGTTTCGTCTTTGGTGATTTGGATTTTCTTGGCTGTCCCGAGCATATCCATTGTGACACTTTCGAGCTTCATACCAAGATCTTCGCTGATCACCTGACCGCCGGTCAGAATGGCAATATCTTGAAGCATCGCCTTGCGCCGATCACCAAATCCTGGAGCTTTTACTGCCGAAATTTTCAAGCCGCCGCGCAATTTATTGACAACCAAAGTTGCAAGCGCTTCACCTTCAACGTCTTCTGCAATAATTAGAAGAGGTTTTTGTGATTGGATAACAGACTCAAGTAACGGAACCATTGGTTGCAATGAAGACAACTTCTTCTCATGGAGCAGTATCATGCAGTCTTCAAGTTCAGCTGTCATTTTGTCTGCATTGGTCACAAAGTAGGGTGATAGGTAGCCACGATCAAACTGCATGCCTTCAACAACATCTGTCTCTGTTTCTAGGCCTTTATTTTCTTCAACGGTTATCACACCTTCATTACCAACTTTCTGCATCGCGTCAGAAATTTGTTGACCGATTTCCGCTTCGCCATTAGCTGAGATTGTACCAACCTGTGCAACTTCATCGCTATCTTTCACTTCGCGCGATGCTGCTTTAATTTCTCCAACCAATTTTGTCGTAGCTTGGTCGATACCACGCTTCAAATCCATTGGGTTCATGCCAGCGGCAACAGACTTCAAGCCTTCGCGAACAATCGCCTGCGCTAAAACTGTTGCAGTTGTAGTACCGTCACCAGCTTCATCGTTTGTGCGACTGGCCACTTCCTTGACCATTTGCGCACCCATGTTTTCAAACTTGTCTTCAAGTTCGATTTCTTTTGCAACTGTTACGCCATCCTTCGTGATGCGTGGAGCACCAAATGATTTATCTAATACCACGTTACGACCTTTGGGGCCGAGCGTCACTTTTACAGCGTCAGCAAGAGTGTTGACACCTTTAAGCATGCGATTGCGCGCATCTGTGTCAAATTTGACGTCTTTCGAAGCCATTGTGCTTTTCCTCGTCTAATTAAAATTTGTTAAAGATCTGGCGACTCAGGCAATTATGCCCAAAATGTCGCTTTCTTTCATGATCAACAGCTCTTCACCATCTAGGGTGACTTCTGTGCCTGACCATTTTCCGAACAGGATTTTATCCCCTTCGCTCACAGCCATCTCGATCAGCTCGCCGCTATCCTTGCGGGCGCCTGCGCCACAAGCAACAACGACGCCCTCTGCGGGCTTTTCTTTTGCACTATCAGGTATGATCAATCCGCCGGCCGTTTTCTCGTCGCTTTCTACGCGACGCACCAGCACACGATCATGAAGCGGTTTCAATGCCATTTCTAGGCTCCTTACGCTCAAAATTTACATTCATCCTCAGTAAAAGGAATTAGCACTCATTTGGGGCGAGTGCCAACAGCGCGTATGTATGGATGCTTATCACGCGAGTCAACATGTAAGACGAAAAAAATTTAGATATAGTCAAAAAGAAGTATCATCGTTATTTGATCAAGTGACAAGCTTACGTCCTTTCAACAACGCCTCCACCTTAGGCAGGCGACCGCGATAAGCGCTGTAAAGAACCTCTGGATCCTCGGATCCTCCCTTTGACAGGATGTTATCTTCCAGTGACTGCGCCAGCTCGGCATCGAAGGTATTTCCCTTTTCCTCAAACGCGGCAAAGGCATCTGCATCCATAACCTCTGACCACATGTAGCTATAATATGCGCTGGCATAATATCCACCGGAAAACACATGGGCAAACTGCGGGGTTGCGTGACGCATACCAATCGCCTTGGGCATGCCCATGTGATCTAGGATATGGCTTTCACGCTCCATAATATCCTCTGGTGCATCCTGCGTATGGTATTGCAGATCTACCATTGCAGAGGCCACATATTCGACCGTTTGAAATCCCATATCAAATGTGGATGCATCAAGCACTTTTTGCAAAAGTGCCTCAGGCATAGGTTCGCCCGTTTCAGAATGGATCGCAAAGGTTTTCAAGATCTCCGGCACATCGAGCCAGTGTTCAAAGAGCTGACTTGGCAGTTCCACAAAATCACGTGGCACAGAGGTGCCAGAAACCAATTCATAAGTCACGTCCGAAAGCATCTGATGTAGAGCATGACCAAATTCATGAAACAAAGTCCGCGCATCATCATAGGACAAAAGCGCCGGATTCGATTTGGCAAAATTACACACATTGATCACAATCGGACTTTGACGATTTGGTAATTTTGCCTGTGCGCGCATCGCTGAACACCACGCACCAGAACGCTTCGATCCTCTTGCAAAATAATCCCCTATAAAAAGCGCAACGTGTTGGCCTGCGCGTGTCACTTCCCAAGAACGGCAATCGGGATGATAAAGAGGCACCTCCACGGATTTGAAGTCCAAGCCGAAAAGACGATGCGCACAATCAAAGGCCGCCTTGATTATCTGATCAAGCTGGAAATAGGATTTTAACTCTGCTTCATCTAGGTTGTGATCAGCCTTTCGCCGTTTTTCCGCATAATACCGCCAGTCCCATTTTTCTAACTCGCCATTAATGCCATCCATATGCATCATAGCCGTGAGGATTTGTGCATCCTGATCCGCGCGCTCTTTAGCTGGTCCCCAGACATCATTTAATAGCTGGCGTACGTTTTGCGGCGTTTTGGCCATTTCAGTTTCTAGCTTAAAGGAGGAAAAATTCGGATACCCTAACAATTCCGCCATTTCCTGACGCAGGGCCAACATTTCCCGCGCAAGAGCGCGATTATCAGTTTTCCCTCCGTTGGCACCACGCTTCGCCCAAGCCGCATAAACTTTTTCACGCAAATCACGACGCGGAGAGAATTGCAAAAAAGGAACAATAAGAGACCGCGACAGGGTAATAATCGCGCTGTCATGCCCTTTTTCCTTTGCTGCTGATTTTGCCGCGGCAATCAGAAAATCTGGCAGATCCTTCATATCCGCCTCAGCCAAAGGCATGTACCAATCACGCTCATCCGCCAAAAGGTTTTGGGCAAAATCTGTACCTAGTAGCGAGAGGCGTGATTTTATGTCTTTCATCCGCTCCTTGGCAGCACCTTGAAGCGCTGCGCCGTTGCGTACAAAATTACGATGCGTCAACATCAAAACGCGCGCTTCTTCAGCATTAAGGTCATATTGGTCACGATTTTTCCAGAGCGTATCAATGCGCTGAAACAAGGCTTCATTTGCGATAATCTCCGAATTATGCGCCGATAGTTTTGGCGAAAATTCCCGCATTAATGCCTCGCGTACCGGATTGGTATCGGCCCCGCTCACCGTGTAAAATACAGAAAGCACTTTGTCCAAATCTCGCCCTGTTTCTTGCATAGCGTGGATTGTATTTTCAAATGTTGGCGATTCTGTCTGTTCTGCGATCGCACGTGTTTCTGCCATATCCAACATTAGAGCCTCCTCTAGCGCTGGAGAGAAATCTGTGTCCAAAATTTTATCAAAGGGAGCAATTTCAAAAGGGGTTTTCCAGTCCGTCAAAAGAGGATTTGTCATAAGGTCGTCCTTCATAAATTTTCAGTTAGCGTTACCACAAATTGGGCAATCGCTACGTTTCTGGATCGCAATTTTGCGAGTTTCGCCATAAAGCGCGTCGTAAATCAGCATGTCTTTACGAAGCACATCGCCAGATTGCGAAATCACTTTCAATGTCTCTGCAGCCATCATCGATCCGATAACACCGGGCAAGGGCGCAAAAACACCAGCTTCAGCGCAACTCGGCACAAGGCCAAATGCGGGCGATTTAGGAAAGATGCATTGATAACAGGGCCCGCCAGATGCCGTGTCAAAAACCGCAATTTGCCCTTCCCACTGACTCAAAGCTCCAGACACCATCGGTAAGCCCAGCTCAAAGGATGTCTGGTTAGCAAGGTAGCGGGTTTCAAAATTATCGCTACCTTCTAAGATAACATCGTATTCGGCCAAAAGATCCTCAGCTATGTCCTTAACCAACCGCCGATGGTATGGTTTGACGTCGATATAAGGATTTTGCGCAAGCATGGCAGATTGCGCTGAAAATACTTTGGGCACACCAATGTATTGATCCGCATGAATGATCTGACGTTGAAGATTGGCGTTTTCCACCACATCATCATCAATCACTCCAATCGTACCCACCCCAGCTGCTGCCAGATATTGCAAAGCGGGTGAGCCAAGCCCACCAGCACCTATCACGAAAACCTTGGCGTTTTTAAAGGCCATTTGGCCAGGGCCGCCAATTTCGCGCAACACGATGTGACGCGCGTAGCGCTCTAACTCTTCACGTTTCAGTCCATTAGATTTTGGAGCCTCAACTGGAGCCTCGTTTTTATTTGCTTTCACGCGAAGTGCTGATAGACCCCATCGATACAGAACTACCAACGCAGCCATGCCTCCGAGAATTGCCCAAGGGGCCGCAGAGCTACCCGTCGCCTCCCGCATGGGATGTCCTAAAGGTAAGACAATCTGTATGCCAAGCACTAAGCCATAAGCCAAGCTAAGTACCATTAAACGATTCCGCCGTCCCACGCCAAGCCGTTCGGCAACGGCATAAAACACAAGCGCAAGTGCAAGCAAAAATACCATCAATATGTCCCGGTAGATCCAAAACCACCCTCCCCCCGATCCGTATCAGAGAGGGTTTTGGACAGACCGAATTGAGCCTGTACAATAGGGGCAAAAACCATCTGGGCTATTCGTTCTCCATGGACAATATGAAAGGCCGATCGTCCCGCATTCCACAGGATCACGCCCAAAACTCCTCGATAATCACTGTCAACCGTCCCAGGGGAATTCATCAGGGTAATCCCATATTTTAACGCCAACCCCGAACGGGGTCTAATTTGCGCTTCATAGCCCTTGGGTATTTCCAGATGCAGGCCTGTCGAAATCAATAAACGCGCCATTGGTTCCAAAGTGACACCTGACTGGCGCTGTTCCGCGGAAAAGTTCGCGCGGAGATCAACGCCAGCCGATCCAGCAGTTTCGTAAGTTGGTAGCGGAAAGGACGTATCCGCCCCTTCGGCCCAGTGGATTGGCAGAGTGATCATAAGTTACTCCTCAACCATGACGTCGCTAATTTTTTGAACGAGGCGCTCAGCCACCTTTGTCTTGCCCATCCTGTCCCAAGTATCCACGCCTTGGGCGGTGATCAAGTGAACGGCATTTTCATTGCCACCCATGACGCCTGTTTCAGGGGACACATCATTTGCCACGATCCAATCGCAACCCTTTTTATCCAACTTTGCGCATGCATTTTTGACAATATTATCCGTTTCCGCAGCAAATCCGATGACAAGCGCAGGTCGGCCAACGTCTCGGTGAGCCACTGTGGACAAAATATCGGGGTTTTCCGCAAATTCCAGAATTGGCAACTTACCGTTTTCTTTTTTCATCTTTGAATCATTTTCCACAACAACTCGCCAGTCTGCAACCGCTGCGGCGAAAATTGCAACATCGCAAGGCAATGCTGCCTCCACCGCCTTAAGCATCTCTTTGGCCGTCTGGACGCGCGTGACCTGCACCCCAACGGGTGGAGCAACATCAGCTGGTCCTGTTACGAATTCCACTTCCGCTCCTGCAGACAAAAGCGCATTTGCAATTGCGCTGCCCTGCGCGCCAGATGACCTATTGGCAATGTAACGCACTGGATCAATGGGTTCATGAGTACGTCCAGATGTTACCAAAGCACGCTTCCCACTCAGCGGCTTTTTACCGTCCATATCCATAAACAGCTGATCAATCGTCTTTACGATTTCCATTGGCTCCGCCATCCGACCCAGCCCACTTTCACCGCAGGCCATATCGCCTTGGTTTGGACCGACAAAATGAATGTTATCTTCGCTGAGTCTTACGATATTTCGTTGTGTAGCGGGGTGATGCCACATGCGAACGTTCATGGCGGGTGCAACCAAAACTGGCGTATCGGTCGCCAAGAGAAGCGTGGAGGCCAGATCATTAGCATGTCCCGCGACCATTTTTGCCATCACGTCTGCACTGGCGGGCGCAACAACAATCAGATCCGCACTACGCGACAGTTCAATATGCCCCATCTCCGCTTCGTCGGTAAGATTAAACAAATCTTGATAAACCTTTTGCCCGGCCAAAGCTGAGACTGACAAAGGCGTAACAAATTCCGCCGCTGCGGCCGTCATTACCGGCGTTATTAAAGCCCCCTTGCCTCGCAACCTACGGATCAGATCCAATGATTTAAAGGCAGAAATACCGCCAGTTATAATTAGCAAAATACGACGATTGACCAGCATGGGACGCTCTTTTTGACTACAAAATAATAGTAAGGTCTCTGGCCATCTACCGCAAGAGGTGAAGAATAGACGATTGACGACGCTTACAAATATAGACCTAAATGGAAATTTAGGTCCGTTTTCATAGGCAGTGTCAAAGGCACTTCGCCAAACGAGGTCGCATCATCGCAATTCTAAGGGCCCGAACCCTTAAAAAAAGTGCTGTACTTCACGAACATGACTTTCAAGAAACTTGCGCATCTTGCCAAAGGCCGCTGCTTCGACCTGCCGAACGCGCTCCTTAGATAGACCCAGTTCCACTCCGAGGCTCTCCAGCGTACGCGGGTCTTCCCTTAACTTCCGTTCGCGAATAATCAAACGTTCGCGGTCGCTTAAACCGTTGAGCGCATCCAACAGCCAGCCACGCAATTGATCTGTATCATGGTCCGCTTCGAAAGTCTCTTTGGCTTGGTCGGAGTCGTCTTCCAAAAGGTCAATCCATTCACGACCTTCATCCTCCACTGACTGCGTTGCGTTCAACGAATAGTCTGAGCCTGATAACCGGCCATCCATCATTTCCACATCGTGTATAGGCACGCCCACTTCTGTTGCAATTAGCTGATGGAGCTGATGACGGTCCAATTGTTCCCCGCGCTGCGACGCTTCTCGTTCCAATTGTGCCTGAACACGGCGCATATTAAAAAACAAAGATTTTTGATTACTGGTGGATCCTGTTCGCACCATTGACCAGTTGCGCATCACGTAATCTTGAATGCTCGCCTTGATCCACCATACGGCGTAAGTTGAAAATCGCACTCCACGATCGGGGTCAAATTTATCCGCAGCTTTCATTAGCCCCAATCCAGCCTCCTGGATTAAATCGTTCATGGGAGCGCCATATCGGCGAAACTTCGAAGCCATCGATATAGCTAACCGCATGTATGCGTTTATCAGTCGATGGAGCGACTTTTCGTCTCGATCATCACGCCATGCATACGCGAGTTTCAATTCAGTTTCAGCGTCAAGAAGTTCCGCCTTCATCGCTTTACGCGACATGAAACTCCCGCTATCCGCGTCAAGTGCCATCCTTTGGCACCTCCTTTTGTTCAGAGGTTCACAAATGTGTTCAGTTGGTTTACAAGCAATACGCAGCCGTGACGGGTTTGGATCATTTTGGATTTCTGAAAAATTCTTATGGAAAAAAGGGGCGACATCACACTTGTTCTCGGGGGCGCATCAAGCGGTAAATCGGCTTGGGCAGAACAGCATATTTTAGAACTTGGGCAAAATGTTGGTTACATCGCCACAGCCCAAGCTTCAGATCCAGAAATGGAAGAAAGAATTGCACAGCATAGGGCACGACGTGGTCTTGAGTGGACCACACGCGAAGTACCTTTGGATATAATTCCCTGTTTTAATACTTTCCCCGCTGACCTACCTATTTTACTAGATTGCGTTACCCTTTGGCTGAGTAACCTGATGCTCGCAAAAAAAAATATCGCAGTAGAAATTAAAGCCTTAATCGATTACCTAAAGAACTTCGCAGGTAAGTTGGTGATTGTAAGTAATGAAATAGGACTTAGCGTTGTACCGCATACCAAAATGGGGCGTGATTTTCAAAAAGTGCAGGGACAGATAAACCAACAGCTCGCGGCCGTTTCAGATCGTGTGGTGTTTATTGTGGCCGGCTTACCGATGCTTTTAAAAGGCCAACTGTGAGGACAATGCATATGACCGATCTATTCCTCATCCGTCATGGACCTACTCATTTAAATTCTATGGTCGGTTGGTCCGATGTACCAGTAGATTTATCAGATACCCCCAAGCTGACTCGCCTGCATGCGCAACTCCCAACAAAAGGGTATGTTGTTTCGTCGGACCTCAAGCGTGCAATAGAAACGGCCGATGCGTTACATCTGCCGCAAACGCGTTTGCCCCATGAACCAGACTTACGGGAATTGAATTTTGGGGATTGGGAATTAAAGACTTTTAAGGAAATTGATAAAATTGATCACGATCGTGTCCTGGCCTTTTACGAACATCCGGGCGAAACCAAAGCTCCAAATGGTGAAAGCTGGAATTATTTTTGCGCTCGAGTGAACGCAGTGGTAGATCGGCTCTTAACATCCCATCCAAACGCTCCGTTGGTGATAGTGTGCCATTTCGGCGTAGTGATGAGCCAAATCCAACGGGCCGAGGGCAAAGGCGCAAAACACGCAATGCGTCACCAAATTGATAACCT
Organism: uncultured Alphaproteobacteria bacterium; assembly: GCA_913051655.1. Lineage (GTDB taxonomy): Bacteria > Pseudomonadota > Alphaproteobacteria > Rhodobacterales > Rhodobacteraceae > LFER01. The sequence goes on along the minus strand of CAJXHI010000022.1, from coordinate 10,732 downwards.
GTCGCTTACTCACTTAAGCAATGATCAAAGGATTTGGTCAATTCACAAGATAAATTTTGGGTTTTAGAGCACTTTCCAGCGGCGCATCAATTATTGGCGTCTTAATTTGCACACGGCGTATTTACAAAAATTGATTTCTTTCTGGGTTGTGCAGTTTGTGCAATTTTTTTTGTAAGATTTAAACTACCATTATCCAATAAAAAATTTTCAATTTCTTTTACCGTCATTCACATGAAAAATGATCAATTTGAATAATCGCATGCGCCAAAGCCTATATCAAATTTCCATGTAAATTCCTTTTGTTGGCCGTAACAAATCCCTTCAGATGCAGTCATCTGACCGATCCAGCGGAAGGCTACGGTCGGGCACCATTTTGCGGTGAGGATAATCTCAATCGCATTTTAGAACCATTGATGGTTTGTTTTGACTGCGGAACATAGTGCCGCCTGTTGCCTTTCAGCATTCGGATTTGCCTGTCCCTCGCAAAGTTTCTGTCCAAATGACAAGAGTAGATGGAGCACGGCGCATTCCCTAAAACTAGTATTTTGAAGTCTCCGCATTTGCAGATAGATCAAGATGCGATAGGCGAAAACCTTAACATATCTGCACACATAACACTCCCTACGAAAGAAATGCTGAAAACCGTTGCGAAATGGTTCAAATTCTCTGCAAGTGAATGTTAGCTAATAATGCGTGTGGCGCGTGTTATAGTGGACCTTAATGTGACAGATGTAATTTTGCACCAGCATCTGGCTGAAGTGGTAAGCTTTATTTTAATTTCCGAACGGAAGACTTAGTCAAAGACGTTTAGCTTCGATCACCTGCCAGATTTTCTGTGCCACATTAATCCCGTCATAACGTTCGAGTTCTTGAATGCCTGTGGGTGAGGTTACATTTATTTCAGTCAGGTAATCGCCTATTACATCGATCCCAACAAAGACCTGTCCCTTTTCACGCAAAAGAGGGCCGATTTTGGCACAAATCACAAGATCGCGATCGGTAAGATTCGCTTTTTCCGGCAGTCCCCCCACATGCATGTTGGAGCGAGTTTCCCCCTTGGCGGGCACACGATTGATTGCACCCACTGGCTCACCATCGACAAGGATCACTCGCTTATCGCCTTTGCTCACATCTGGCAGAAACTTCTGCACAATCAAAGGCTCCCGCGAAAACACTGTGAATAATTCATGTAATGAAGAAAGATTACGATCACCTTCTTCCAGCCGAAATACTCCAGCACCGCCATTTCCATAAAGCGGTTTTAGAATGACGTCTTTATGTTTAGCCTTGAACGCTTTGATAGTCTCCAAATCACGCGCGATTGTTGTGGGCGGTATTAAATCTGGAAACTTCAAAACAAGAAGCTTTTCAGGGAAATTGCGCACCCAGAATGGATCATTCACAACCAAGGTTTGCGGATGCGCCAAATCCAAAAGATGAGTTGTCGTTATGTAATGCATGTCAAATGGCGGGTCCTGACGCAGCCAGATGACATCGAAATCGCTGAGAACAACCTCTTCTTCAGCTTCAAGGATCGCTGGTGTATCCTTCACCCTCTGGACAATCATTTTATGACCGCGGGCAGTCAACTTGCCTTCTTGAAAGGCGATTTTATCAGCGGAATAATAAAAAAGACTATGACCACGCGCCTGCGCTTCTTCTGCAAGACGAAAGCTGCTGTCTGCGTTAAAATTCACCTCAGCTATTGGATCCATCTGAAAAGCAATTTTCATTAAATACTCCAAATTCTTTTGCGTAACATGGAGAACACCGGACACAATGGCAATGGCGAAGTGAACCGGTGAAAGCGAACATGGTTTAGGGCAATTAAACAAATGCTTTTCTAGGATTTGGTAGCGTCAAAGGAAACTCAAGGTTACAACGTCAGAACGAATATCCTAGCTCATTAGCAATTTTTGCGTTGCCAGATAAGCTATTGCCGCTTTGTGACGCCGTCCAATCTGCCGCACACCAATGAGTTGTGTAACCAAAGCTAAGCGTGAGATTTTGATTTTTTAATCTCAACAAATACCCAAAAGTTATCATGACCAAAACAGGATCACCTTCCGAGCTTGGACACCGCCAGCGTTCCGCGTCAACATCATTACCAAAAAATCCAATGATCATCTACAACCGGCATACCGCAGCGTGTCCCCAATAACATGCAGCTGAGCCTTTACTCTTTTTTTGCAAGCCTCAATGCCTTTTTATAAACTTCTCGCTTAGGAAGCCCATAAGCCTTTGCAATCATTTCGGATGCATCCCGCAAGCTCATTGTCACAAGCGCCTTTTCAATTTCACCCCCCAAGTCTGTTTCGTTAATTTTTTCTTCAATCGCCTTACCTATCAGAACAACGCACTCTCCCTTGTGGGTTGCACCTTGTGTTAGCGCACAAAGATATTTAAGCGTACCGCGCTGAACTTCTTCAAATTTTTTTGTCAGCTCTCGACAAAACGCTGCTGGACGATTCTCACCCAATGTGGTGCAAGCGTCCCGCAACATCGCAGCAAGACGTTTCGGCGATTCGTAAATAACCAAAGTGGCTACCACATCACGAAGCTCTTCCAACCGATTACATCTGGCTGATTTAGTTTTAGGGAGAAAGCCTTCAAAAAGAAAACGATCTGTTGGCAGGCCAGATAACATCAGCGCTGGCAATATCGCCGAACATCCAGGGGCAGTGGTCAGGGGGAGCCCCTCTCTGATGGCGCTTTGCATTAACTGATAACCGGGATCGGCAATCAATGGGGTACCTGCCTCTGACATATAGGCGATCGAATTACCTTCGCGCAAAAGCGTCATAATTCGATAGCGCGTAGTTTCTTTGCTGTGATCATGGTAAGTTATAAGAGGTCTTTTCCTGAGCGCGACAGCATGTATATCCATCAAACGCCGCAAACTACGTGTATCTTCTGACACCAAAACATTCGCGCTTTCTAGAATATCGATGGCCCGCAATGTAATATCGCGCGCATTACCGATAGGTGTTGCAACAAGATATAATCCTGGCTCTAAATCAACCTTTTTGCGATTAACCACTAGACCCTCCTTAATTGCGCATTATGATCCCGATTTTAAATAGGCAGTGCCTTAGGGGAGTTGCGTGATATGATTGATGGATTTGTTCATTTGTGCAATAGAGCGCAAGCTTTATTTATAGCAGTCTCTTTGTTTCTATTAGGGGCTTGCAATGTTGATCCCTCATCTTCGGTCACCGGCCCTAAAATCAATCTCGGAGAACCAGTACCTGTCGCACTGCTCATTCCCAAAAGCTACCAAAAAACTTTAAGTTTGGCCGATAGTCTTGAAAAAGCTGCCCAGATGGCTGTGGGCGATCTTCAAAATGTAGCTATTGACTTACGCGTCTATGACACCGCGGGATCATCGGCTGTCGCCGCTCAAGTTGCCCAGATCGCGGTAGATGAAGGCGCGCAGATCATCTTGGGCCCGCTTTATCAAGGCTCCGCAAATTCGGTTGGTCTAGCCGTAGCAGATGAGGGCGTGAATGTTCTGAGCTTTTCAAACAACACATCCATCGCAGGTGGAAATCTTTTCGTTTTAGGTCAATCTTTTTATGACAGTGCCAAACGTTTAGTTGATTTTGCACAGAGCCAGGGCAAAAGAAGAGCCGTTATTGTGAATCCGTCAACAACTGAAGGCGAAGTAGCAAAACTAGCTCTGGAAAAAGCCGCGAATCAAACAGAACTTAATATAGTACACACTCAGAGTTTTGAGTTCTCAAGAGAAGCGGTCGCTAACACCGTTCCACTGATACGCGCGGCTGTGGAAATAGAAGAAGCGGATCTGGTCATCCTCACATCAACCACCGCAGGCGCACTGGGACTACTGGTTCAAATGCTTCCTGAAGCCGGTGTAAAAACAGATACGGTGCAATATGCCGGACTGGCACGTTGGGATGTGCCAGCACAAACGCTTCAACTGCCTGGCGTGCAAGAAGCTTGGTTTCCAGTCCCAGATCGGGATCTTTTTGCAAATTTCTCAGAAAGATACGAAGAGTTTTATGGAACCAAGCCCCATCAGCTCGCTAGCCTTGCCTATGATGGAATTGCAGCTGTAGGCGCTTTGGTTGCCTCAGGTAAAAATACGGCCCTGACCCGTGAAGCTTTAACGCAAAGTGCTGGCTTTGAAGGTGTAAATGGCATATTTCGCTTTCAACAAAACGGGACAAATCAACGGGGGCTTGCTATAGCCCAAGTTGTAAACAAAGAGGTGGTGATTATTGACCCGGCTCCCAAAACCTTCGGGTTCTCAGGATTCTAAGCAAAGTGTAGATGCAGATTTGGTCATCTGCCCCTCTGTGACAATTTTCGATCTGGCGAACTTTGAGGATACTTTACGCAAGACCACTCACCAACTGGAAGATGTAAAGGAGCAAAAGGCGGCGCTCGTTGCAGAACTGCGTCGTCTAAACAAGCTTGGGCGCAATACGCTGAAACAGGCGTTTAGCGAAAACCCTCATTTCGCGCATAAGTTAAACAAAAGCTACACATATCTCACCGACTGCCTCATTCGCTCAATCTGGAAAATTGCGGTGGAGGTGCTTCATAAAACTGCCTCAAAAACAAAGGCAGAACAATTGTCCGTTTTGGCGGTGGGTGGATATGGTCGGGGCGAAATGGCCCCTTTTTCTGACGTCGATCTTCTTTTTTTAACCCCTTATAAATTAACTCTTTGGAGCGAAAGCGTGATAGAGAGCATGCTTTATATGCTTTGGGATCTTAAATTAAAGGTAGGGCATTCCTCACGCACGATCAAAGATTGCCTGCGCCTTGGCAAAGAAGACTTCACTATTCGCACAGCTATGCTGGAACACCGCCATGTTGTTGGAGATAAAGATCTTTCAAAGAAACTTGAAAAAACGCTTTTCGAGGACTTGTTTTGGGGAAGCGAACAGGAATTCATCCAAGCCAAATTGAACGAAAGAGAGGCACGCCACGAAAAGCAGGGCGGTCAGCGGTATATGGTTGAACCCAACGTCAAGGAAGGGAAAGGCGGTTTACGTGATCTTCATTCTCTATTCTGGATTGCAAAATACGTCCACCGTGTAAAGACAATTGCTGAACTTGTAAATTTGGGCTTGTTTACAAAAGAGGAGTATAAGATTTTTCAAAGTGCTGAGACGTTTTTATGGGCCGTACGCAGTCATCTTCACCTCATTGCAAACCGCGCAAGCGATCATTTAAGCTTTGATTTGCAAGTCGAAGTTGCCACCGCCATGGGCTACAAGGACAAAGGGGGGCGACGCGCAGTCGAGTATTTCATGCAAGATTATTTCCGCCATGCCACGAGTGTGGGCGATCTTACGCGAATTTTTTTGACATTTCTTGAAGCCAACCATGCAAAGCCTGAACCACTTTTGCAGAGAATATTCAGCAAAAAACCAGCGATAAAACCCGATTATGCAGTTGTGCATAATCGTATTTCGATCAAGTCCACCCAAGACTTTCTAAAGGATCCACTCAATCTTTTGCGCCTATTCGAAGAAGCGCTAAGAACCGGCCTTTTGATCCACCCCGATGCGATGCGTTTAATCTCCGCAAATTTACGTCTGATAGATGACCAACTGCGGCGTGAACCAGAGGCCCAGCGCATCTTCATTGATCTCATGTTAAAGCACGGCAATCCGGAACGCGGATTGCGCCGAATGAACGAATTGGGTGCGCTTGCAGCCTTTATTCCAGAATTTGAACCAATTGTCGCTATGATGCAGTTCAACATGTATCATAGCTATACAGTGGACGAACATACTATCCAATGTATAAAAAACTTGGCGCAAATCGAACGAGGTGAATTGATAGAAGAATTGCCAGTGGCAAGCTCTATCCTTGAAAAGGGTTTGAACCGGCGGGTACTGTATGTGGCCTTACTGGTGCATGATATCGGCAAAGGACGGAAAGAAGACCATTCCGTGTTGGGAGCAAAGATTGGCCGTACTGTTGCAGCCCGCCTTGGCCTTGATCATGAAGAGGTCGATACAGTTGAATGGCTGGTGCGCTATCATCTGCTGATGTCTGATATGGCGCAAAAACGGGATATCGCAGACCCGCGCACGGTCAGAGAGTTCGCAAAAGCCGTGCAAAACATTAGACGTTTGGATTTATTGACGGTTCTGACTGTATGTGACATCCGAGGTGTTGGGCCAAATACTTGGAATAATTGGAAAGCTGTGCTGATCCGCGCGCTATACCGTCAAACAGCGCGCGCGCTAGAAACAGGGCTGGAAGATCTAAACAGAGAAACACGTGGAACAGAGGCCAAAAATAACCTCAGAGAGGCTCTTTCGGATTGGGCGGAAACTGACCTTGAGGCCGAAACATCGCGCCATTACCCACCCTACTGGCAGGGGTTGCATGTGACGGCGCATATCGTCTTTGCACGGCTGCTCATTGACCTGACTGAAAATGAGATACGTATTGACCTCCACCCGGATACAGATCGGGACGCTACGCGCGTGTGCTTTGCACTTTCCGATCATCCGGGCCTCTTTTCAAGGCTTGCCGGTGCCCTTGCGCTTGTGGGCGCAAATGTGGTGGATGCACGCACGTATACAAGCAAAGATGGCTACGCAACTGCCGCCTTTTGGGTACAAGACATTATTGGTCACCCCTATGACGCCAGCCGTTTTCCGCGTCTGCGCGATATGATCGATAAAACCTTACGCGGTAAGGTAGTTGCGCGAGACGCTATAAAAGCGAAAGATAAATTGAAAAAACGTGAAAGCGCTTTCACTGTTAGCACCTCTATTTCTTTTAACAATGACGGTTCCGAGATTTTTACCATTATCGAAGTAGATACACGCGACCGCCCTGGGCTTCTCTACGACTTGGCACGCACTTTAGCTGACGCGAACGTATATATAAGCTCTGCTGTGATAGCGACCTACGGCGAACAGGTCGTAGATAGTTTTTACGTTAAAGACATGTTTGGACTTAAATTCTACAACCAAAGCAAACAACTAAGTCTTGAACGAAAACTGCGCGAGGCGATTGAGATGGGTGCCGAGCGGGCTAGAGGAGGCACATTTTGAAGTTTTTTCGAAATATGCTGACGGTCGGCTTTTGGACCTTAATGAGTCGTATTTTGGGAATGGCGCGCGAAGTCTTGCTTTATACGCTCATCGGGGTTGGCCCTGTGCTTGACGCCTTTCTAGTCGCGTTTCGTTTGCCCAATATGTTTCGCCGATTTTTTGCTGAAGGGGCCTTTAACACGGCCTTTGTACCAATGTATGCGAAGCGCCTTGAAAGCCAAGCAGAGGCAGACCGATTTGCAAGCGATGCGTTCAGCGGACTTGCCTTTGTCCTGCTTATATTGACCGCATTAGCGATGATTTTCATGCCAGCGCTGGTCTGGGCAATTGCCGGAGGATTCGCTGGTGACGCTCGCTTTGACCTTGCCGTGGGATATGGGCGCGTTATGTTCCCGTACATTTTCCTGATCTCACTCGGAGCACTTTTATCCGGCGCCCTAAACGCGAGGGGTCGTTTTGGGATCGCTGCAGCAGCGCCGGTTTTTTTAAATGTTCTGGTCATAATCGCGCTTTTCGCAGCTTGGGTGTTCGATAAAGACAGCACAGTCTTTTTGGTTTGGAGCATTCCATTAGCTGGGTGTGTGCAATTATCCCTCTTGTGGTGGGGTGCCTCGACATCAGGGCTACGCATTTCCCTCCGCCGGCCAAGTTTCACCCCTAACATGCGCCATCTTCTTAAAGTGGCAATGCCCGCGGCCCTAGCCAATGGGGTGGTCCAGATAAATCTGTTAGTCGGTACCATCGTGGCGAGCTTTTTTCCAGGCGCTGTCAGCTGGCTTTATGGCGCAGACAGGCTTTATCAATTGCCTCTGGGCGTCGTCGGTATCGCCATAGGAATCGTTCTTTTGCCGGAACTTTCTAAACGTATCCAAAGCGGTGACACAGAGGGGGCATGCCTTGCCTTCGCGCAGGCTAATGAGATCAGTTTTGCGCTCAGCTTTCCTGCGGCTGTGGCATTATTTGTTATTCCTCTACCAATCATTTCAGCGCTTTTTGAACATGGCGCCACAGCACGTAGCGATGCTGTGGCGATGGCACAGGCTTGCGCAATTTATGCGTTGGGTTTGCCAGCCTTTATTCTGCAAAAAGTCCTTCAGCCGCTTTATTTTGCGCGAGAAGATACAAAAACACCTTTCCGCTTTGCCTTATATTCTATGGTAGTGAATGCGGCACTAGCGATTGGGCTGATGAATTTGCTAGGATGGGTTGCTCCTGCAATTGCCACAACGGTATCCTCTTGGGTTATGGTTGGCTTATTGGCAAATGGAATCCGCCCGTTTGGGAATATGGGGGAGGTAAGTGCCGAAGGTCGACATCGGCTTATACGTATTGCTCTCGCAGCTTTGGGCATGGGAGCTGGCCTTTGGGTGTTAGATGCCTTATGCGAAAATTTCATCGATTCAACTCTGCTGCGAATTCTTTATGCCCCAGCACTCGCCATAGCAGGTATTCTTCTTTATGCTCTTTTCGCCCGCCTCAGCGGGGCCATAAGCCTCTCAGATCTAAAACGCGCACTCAAAAACAATTAAGATTTCCGCAGCATTTCCAGAACACTAGAAAACCCGCCTGGGATTAAGAAAAAGGACAGAAAAAATCCAGTCACAAAACCAATCAAGTCCGCAATCCAAGTGCTATTCCCGCCAAAGAACATGCCAAAAAGCAACTGAATACCCATTAAAAATGCAATAAGATGAAACGCCTGCCCTTGTGGTGCCTTGCGGACCCGAAGCGTGATCCATATCATAAAGGTGTAGGCTCCAATCAGTCCATAAATTCCCGCAAATGATCCAAAAAGCCAACCACCATCGCGGGCCGCAAATGAAAACACTAGAGCCCCAGCAACAGCGGATCCGATGAAAAAAATAAGCAGTGCAGTAGACGAAAATGCAGAGCCAACCATTTTGCCCATGGCAAGGAAGAGAGCACACGATACGGCAGTGTTGATCATACTGCCGTGTATAAAAGAAAAGCTCACAAATCGTGCGAGATGATCCAATCGATAATCGTTGTTTTCAATCATCCACTGGACGATTTGCGGATTAACGCCAAAGCGCTCTATCGCCTGCATGCGCCAAGCGACGGTTTCTGCCCCAACGACAAAATTTGGACCCAAAGTAAACCAAAGTTCTACCATCCCAAAGATTACAAAAAGCGCAACAACAACCGGTGGTATCGAGTTAAATACAGGGGGAGGAGAGGTATCTGACATATTGACTGGCCTTTGCTTGACGTTCAATAACGCTATGGTTAATCGGGTTTTGTTAAAACTTCCAGATGGAGAGTACGAATATGTCGGATGCGGTACAAACGCAGTCCAATTCCAAGTTCAACAAACGGGTATTTTCGGGGATCCAACCCTCCGGTGGTCTGACGCTTGGAAATTACCTCGGTGCAGTGAAACGATTTGTGCAGATGCAAAACGAGGATTTTGAAACAATTTACTGCATGGTTGACCTCCATGCCATCACCGTTTGGCAAGATCCTGCTAGACTGAAAAATAATACTCGGGAATTGGCCGCTTTTTATATTGCGTCAGGTTTAAACCCTGAAAAATCCATTCTCTTTAATCAGTCCGCAGTGTCCGAACACGCAGAGCTTGGTTGGATGTTCAACTGTGTCGCGCGAATGGGGTGGATGAAACGGATGACACAGTTCAAAGATAAGGCTGGAAAAAATGCAGAAAATGCATCACTCGGACTTTTCGGATATCCTGCTTTGATGGCGGCAGACATTCTTGCCTATCACGCGACACATGTGCCCGTTGGGGATGATCAGAAACAACATCTCGAACTGACACGCGATATCGCAGCAAAATTTAACCATGATTTTGGCGTGGACTTTTTTCCGATGATTGATCCGGTGATTGGCGGCCCTGCAGCCCGTGTGATGAGCCTAAGGGATGGATCGAAAAAGATGTCAAAATCTGACCCCTCAGATCAAAGCCGCATTAATATGAACGATGATGCGGACACAATCGCGCAAAAATTCCGTAAAGCTAAAACTGATCAAGATGCTTTGCCTAGCGAAGAATCAGGTCTAGAAAATCGCCCAGAGGCGAAGAATCTTATCTCCATTTATGCAGCTCTTGGTGATCAATCGTTAGAAGACGTTCTCTCTGATGTAGGAGGAAAGCAGTTTTCAGCATTTAAGCCAATGCTTGTCGAGCGCGCCGTGGAAACACTGTCACCTATATCCGGCGAGATGAACCGCTTGATGCTGGATGTTTCTGAAATCGACAGACTTTTAAAACGCGGTGCTGATAAAGCGCGCGCGATTGCGGCACCCATCGTTCAAAAAACCTATGACATAGTCGGATTGTTAAAGCCCTAAATATCGGCTTTTTTACTATTGGCCGCATCTGCGTGGTCGGAGCAAAGAATACCTTATATTTTTACATGGGTTTAGGAATGGGATACGTGTTAATGTCTTCCTCTTGGCCACTTTTAGTGCTGGCGCCTTTTTGATTTGTTCCTAAGTGATGAATAAAATATCCTCTGAGCCAGTGGTCACTCTTGCTATGAAGCATTTGGATATTTGCCAAAGCGGTCGTCTTGGCATTGATGGCATCTAACTAGCTAGCGGGCTTGTCATCTTGGCAAGCGTGATGTTGACAACGGCGCCAGTGACGTCATTCGCGCCTTGTCCGGCTCTACGCGTTATGGTGACAAGTCTTCTTGTGGTTG
>CAJXHI010000021.1 GCA_913051655.1 uncultured Alphaproteobacteria bacterium | reverse complement strand
GTAGTGCCATACGGGTTGTCATAGATAGGCAATATGATATCGTCCTGTTATGCTTTGGTTCACTTGTACAGCAATTGCTATTCTTTTTTTTATTGAAAACAAATAAACGATGGAGCAGGCAAAACATGAAATTTACTCCCACTATTTTAATATCAACACTTCTCACATTAAGCACGCAAGCACTAGCAGAGGAAGAACTCGTATGTATTCACCCGTGCCCTCCATCTGTTGCTGAGGACTTTTGCAACACCATTATTATTTAAAACGATGGAATTTATTATACGAAAACAGATGATATTACGATTGCTGAGGGATCGCTGGAAAACAAAGTTCTTGTGACAAATATTTGGCACACCGTAACAAATAATGATCAAATTTTGCAACTCATCGAATTAGATACCTATTTATCATCGCTATCTTCTCCACCAAATTTTTCTATATTTCTTGAAGAGGACAACGAATCTGTGGGGGTCCATACTGCAACTTTTTTAAGAACATCACAGCACTTCACCTTGGGCTATCAGGGTGTAGTAAAGAATAAAAATAGTTTGCCACAAGCATTCAGTTTTCAAGTTGCTGGAAAGTGTGTTGCAGTGGAAAAGTAAACAGAAAACCACAATCTGTGATTTCTCCTTTTTTAGGAAACCGCAAACCATTTTACGTTTCATAAATGAGGGTGAATTTCATTAATTTTATAGACTGGCAATTTAGGAAACCAAATTAGCTGTTTTTAGTCGTAAATTGGGATACCTTTAGGCACTCAGAGTTATAAAACATTGGTTTTAAATAAAATTAATACCACGTAGAGATAAATATAGTAAGGCATTACCTGTTGCGTATAGTTGATTGCGAGGGCGAGGTATTAGAGAGCTATGTCATAGGAAACGTGATAAGTAAGCAGAGCTACAGTTCATAAAAAAGGCTGTGCGCTGGTATGGATCCACTAATGAGATCGTTACCAATAAGCTTTAATCCTACGGTGCAGTAGCAAAGCAGCTTGGTTGTAAACATAAGTCAATTATACCGCGATGGGCAAACAACAGACTAAGAATGCACACCTAACGTTTTGACTACGAGAGCGCGCGGTACTTTAATTTAGGCGAGTGCGCAGTCTACAAAAGTAAGCTAAAATCTATGCCTCATTTCGTAATCCGTTCAATTCACAAAGGTCACTATCCAAACACAGCACTTTCAAGCTTTACCGTGACACCGCTCTTACAGAGTGGCCCTCCCTTATAGCCAGTTATGGAATGAATGCTCTCAAGACATCTGAGACTTGAGCCTATTTGTCTGACAGCACCAGTTGACTGAATGCACCGTTCTTTGCCATTAAGAAACCGAAATCTATGACGTGAATTAAGAATGTTACAGGAGAATAAATTTACATCGGGATATAACCACAAATTAACGCTATCCTTAACTAACGGAGTTTAATGTGTTAATTGATCTTGTATGGACACTAAGTTAAATAAAAATATAGGCCAAATACTTAAACTGGTGCATGAAGCGCTTGCACTCGGTCAAAATGGCAGGAATGATCCGTCAAGGAAAGTGACACCACACTTGGAGGGTCTAACGCAAAGAGCAGAGCAGCCACAAAGAATTGAGCATACAGATTTAAGGCCAGTTGCAGTTCAATTGAGCGCGGAAGCTAAAGAAACTTTACGCAATAGAAAGACTAAAAAAACCACAAAAAACAAAAAAAAGCAGCAAAATAAATCTAATGAATACTAGTAAGACCGTAAAGTTATTGGTACTTATTGCTGTGCTAATTGGATTTATGGCTTAGTTTATTTTGCAAAAGTACGACAGGCCGATTTCAAGAGATATGCTGATTGCCTGAGCCCAGCTGCCACCGTTCCGTCAGTCAATTTTACACCGGTATAGTTTAGTACGAATGAACGTAATTGGATATTCTAATTTTCTAAAAGAACGCTACTGCTTAATAAAAGTGATAATGGTGTGGAACAAGTTTGAACACCGTGGATTAATCCTTCTTTTTTTGTCACAACCCATATTGTTGCATCTCTAGAGCCTTTGGGGAATGTAATCAGTGGATGAGATCCCAGTATTTCAACATTTTCGTAGATGCAGCGTTATGTCCCTCGTTTAAAATTGCTATTGCTAATATTAGACGCTGCGCACTCTTTCAATTGTTGTTTAATCATTACAGCACCGCTATTATACATTTTCATAGCACAGCCCGCATCACAATACATGTTACTGCTTAAAAATCATTTGCTCGTATTGCTGTTTCTATTTTTTCAAACGTGCCGATATCAAACTTCTTACATGCTTAAAAACTGGATAAGGTATTTTTTCCGCCAAGAAAGTAATTTATTTCGTCGTAGTTTCTTTCCAAACCGGCACCATTGAACTCCAAACGCCATCATTTTTTAGCCGATGAAATATTGCTGCGGCAACATGTAAGCCAATTAGCCAGTAGCATACCGTGACACTCACCTCGTGAATATAAATTACCAGCGCTATAAAAAAGCCTGTCTTAATACCCATCCAGTATAACAAACCAATTAAAATTCCGGAGAGTGCAATTGAACTTAATGCCAAATACATTCCGAGATGCACCAATCTTGCCAAAAGTTTTTGGAAATAAGGTGTTTCTTTTGGAAGTGAGGAAACTTGAGTTTTAGTCATGTAACCAAAGCGTGCGGCCAGAAGAACAAGGAGGACAAATGCGAATAAAAGTTCAAACCTTAATAGAGCTACGTTTGCAAGTTGAGCGATATTGTCTACTTGTTTAAGTATTCCGTAGATGAATAAAACGACAAAGCCCCAATGCAATATCTTTGCAAATAGGCTATACTGCCGCGTTGGAACTAGTTGTTTTTCGTAATCCATGGCACCATCATCAGTCACTTGAGATTATCATTAAGGTTCAACATCTTAGTTTCAGCGCTAATAGACACCGTCACAGCTTTGGCTAAATCTTCGGCAGGCGTGACTTGTTTTTTCTTTTTTGCTTTGGGAATTTCTAAGCGATTTAAGTCCTTCAGGGCATTAAGAAGATTGAGTGGCATTTGTTAAATCATACCTAAAGCTTTATATTATCGCTAGAATGATTTGCTTACAACCCTATAGCTTTTCGACTTAATCTCATGTTTGGTTCAATCCTTTTCAATTTTCACTTTTTCACGATTTAAGATATAGAACCCTGCCAGTATTACGATGCTGATCCCTACAATCGTAGATAACTCAGGAATATCTCCCCAAATTAAATATCCCAAAATACCGGCCCAAATAACGCCCGAATACTTGAATGGGGCTACCAAAGCGGCTTCGCCATATCGAAACGTTTCAATCATCAGGAAGTGTGCACTACCTATTAATAGTCCACTCAAGCAAAAAAATAGCCAATCAAAAAATGGCACCGAAGTCCATGTAAAGTGAAGTGTTCCTAATCCTGTAGCTGTCACGCCCACTGACGTGTAGAAAAGAAGCGCTACGCTGGACTCTTTACTGCTTAAGTGGCGGGTAAGAATATCGCGTAATGCGCCCGTAAAACTTGCTGTCAATGGTAATAATGCGGCCCACTGGATGACAGAGCCACCAGGCCGCATTATCAGTAAGATGCCCAAGAAACCGGTTAAAACTGCAGACCAACGTCGCCATCCAACCGTCTCTCCGAGAAGAGGTTGAGCCAATGCTGTAATAAATAATGGCCCCGCAAATGCGATAGCTATTGCATCTGTGAGTGGTAAATATTTTAAACCGGTGATAAACAGAAACGTGCCTGTAATAACTAATAAAGCACGTAAAAAATGCGCTTGCGGGTTTTCTGTTTTTAGAGAATTAAATCCACCGGATCGCCAGATTAATATGCTCAACGGTATGCTTATAAATATACCTCGGCAGAACATAATCTGTCCAGCATGGTAATCACTTGTCAACCACTTGAGCACCGCGTCGTTTAACGTAAGAATCGCAGTTCCCAACAACATACAGACTATAGCCTTAACTGGTGCAGAAGAACGTTCTATAATGTCGCCTATATTACTCAAAGCCTTTCTTTTCTAATCATTACGATAGCATATTACATCTTTTGAAAACCTATACCGTATCTAAGGCTTATAATGTATCTTCTGCAAAACAAACTTAATTCAGTCATCTAGCTAGTTCACTCCTCAAAACCTCTGTGTGTTCTAGAGCACATCTGAATGTAATTAGCACCCTTTGTATCGTCCTCGCCCAGCATCCACGTGCTAAAGATTTTCCTGTTCTAAGGATTTGTGCTAAACGGCCTCCTCACTACTTAAGATCTGAAATTTTTGTTATTTGTATGTTTTGATTTCTTCATTAAGCCGGTCCGAAGTGAAGTGGCATGAAGAAAATAATTTCAATTTTATCGGGCTGCAATCTCTGTTTTTTATCACGGCATAAGGATGTAAAATAATCCAAAACTACCATGTAAAACCTAAAGAAATGGTAGCATAAAGATCCCTTTCTTTTAATTTCACAATCTATATGACACACACTTTTTCGCTACGGAAATTTAATCACAGAACCACGAGAATACGGGAGGTTGATAAAATTTTAACAGTTATTAATCAATGTTTCGGGTACAGGAACAGTTGAAGAGATTATGCATGACATGGCTCAAATTGCAGAACCCAAAAGCGCTGCAATTAAAACCGTATTGTATGTAAGAACCAGTCAATCCAAGCCAACGGTAGATCATCAAATGGCATAGGCTGGACAAGGAACTTTAATATTGGTGATATTGTTCAAGATCAGGCACTATCGGGCGTGCAACCTTTTTTAGCAGAACTTCAAAACGGCAAGCATTTGCTTGATCTTTTGATTAAAAAGAGATGTTTTTAGTTGTTCGCTGGTGGGTAGGCTGAGATTACTATGACGATATTCAAAGAAATATCATTTTATTTTAAGGTAGAGGCGTAATTGTAAAAACTCTGATTAATAGGATGTTATTTGCCTCCATGCGCTCGGATGCAATGGGAAAAGCTATAAGTGATACAATGCTTTCGTGTATGCCCGCAATGCTAGTAAGCACAGGCATTAGAATTGAAAGAAGCATAGGTGGCAAGCATTGCTCATGCGAAACAAATTAACACGGAAGCATATGAAAGAGTGCAAAACAGTTTCACGTTAGCGCAAGTAAACTTTTATAATGCAGATGTTTGACCAAGGAAATGGAGTCAATCAAGTCGCCAAAGACTTAAGATGAGAAAATTCACCGCTACCAAAATATCTGATAACGCCGTATAAACCCCACCAAGGTGGGGTGATAATTAGGAACCTTTACCGCTTAGTTTAATTGAAACCTAATCCATAAAATCATATATCCTTATCAGGAATAAAACTGGGCGTGACAAATGATCAAAAGCTTGATGTTAATGGCGGCAATGACGGCACTATTTGCCTTTGCAGGTATTGCGATGGGTGGCGTTGAGGGGTTGTTAATTGCTCTAATGTTTGCAATTGGAATGAACGCATATGCTTGGTATTATTCTGACAAAATGGTACTCCGGATGTACAAAGCACAACCATTACCGACTTCTCATTCACTAACAAAAATGGTTTTTCATTTAGCGAAAAATGCAAATCTACCGATGCCGAAGGTTTATGAGATACCCAATGATCAACCCAATGCTTTCGCTACTGGAAGGAATCCAGAAAACTCAACAGTAGCAGCAACAACGGGCTTGTTATCAAGACTATCGCAAGAAGAGATCGCGGCGGTGATGGCTCATGAGTTGGCGCACATTAAAAACAGGGATACGACAATTATGGTTGTAACTGCGACCTTTGCTGGAGCAATCTCTATTCTGGCAAATTTTATGATGTTCTTTGGCAATCGGCGTGATAACCAGATGGGCATTTTAGGCATGATAGCCATTATGATCCTTGCACCACTAGCTGCTGCTCTTATTCAAATGGCAATCAGCAGAAGCAGAGAATACGAAGCCGATAGGGTTGGAGCAGAGATATGCAGGAACCCAAATTGGTTGTCGTCTGCACTAAAACGTATTGAGGGCTTCGCTCAGGGAATCGAGAATCATAATGCGGAAAGAAACCCATCCACAGCTCATATGTTTATTATTAATCCACTTCATGCACATAAGCATGACAGATTATTTTCAACTCACCCCTCTACTGCTAACAGGATAGCAGCTTTACAAAGACTAGCGGGCTCATCCAATTTTACAGTGCAAAAATCTAGAGTGCCAAGCGTTGGAAAAAAGCGTTTTTGAAACAGTAAAACAAAGACACTACTGTTACTTGGCCGAGTTGGAGAAAGCTAGTGAAATTATCACCAACAGAAATGGTGACAGATTACTGTCATTATGTTGATACGGAACCTTATCGCAATATTGAAAATGATTACGGAGGATGGTTCATTTAACTTTAAAATACGATTAGTTTGAGTGGATGGAGGCGACGTTGGACCAAGATATTACAATCCGGTTTGGGGTCACAAACAAACTCCGAGACGGTACGCTTGTGAACAAGTCCAATTACAACTGCTTCTTTTTGCGAAACGGCCTATTTTCTGTGCTGCGGTTTATATGGCAGATAACAATACAATTAAAACTTATGATTAAGGCCTAAATATTTACTCTTTAGCACGTAGATCACAACGGT
This sequence comes from uncultured Alphaproteobacteria bacterium, assembly GCA_913051655.1. Taxonomy (GTDB): domain Bacteria; phylum Pseudomonadota; class Alphaproteobacteria; order Rhodobacterales; family Rhodobacteraceae; genus LFER01. The sequence goes on along the minus strand of CAJXHI010000021.1, from coordinate 43,642 downwards.
CATCCTCTTTCTATTACTTCAAATGTCTGACGTAGTGTGTACTGTACTAACATTGGCAAAGACGTCAATTAAGACCAAAGTGGGGAGGTTTAATGGATGGAAATTCCAAGCTTTTTTGTTATTGTATTCGCAATTTCGGTAGGAGTTTGGCCTGCGGCAAGCTTGATTGAAAAAGGTGGGCACGTTCTACGCTTCGATACATATGCCAACTGCGAACGATCAATGATTGCTTTCGTTGAGCTGTCTCCCATAACCAAAGGGTTTGATATTCTGAAAGGGAAATACGGTACTAAAATCGTGCGTGTAATTCTCCCTAACGGAGATAAGGGTACGTATGCGTGTTTTGAAATCGATGAATGAATGAAATAGTCGTGCTTATATCCTTATCTTATTGTACATCTTACCTATTTGATATTAATTGTTGTCTTTTTCGTGGTTACTTTGAGAGTGTGCGAATTGGTTCCTTTTATAAAATTGAAATACTTCCATGAAACCGCGTGTGTCTATCATATTTTTTGCACCTTGGTAGTACCTGCAAAAATTTACTTTTTCACTCTCAATTCTGTGTGCTTACGCTTGCGTTAGCTTAAGACTACGCGACAAAACATTCAGCAACAAGCGCGACACCGTATTGTCAAAATTATTCCAAGGCAAACTTCCACAAAAAGTTATTGAGCCTACAGAGAATACGCGCCCACCGTTGGGAACTTCGAAATATATCATATCTGCCCTTTTAACTTCATTTTCCGGACCACCAGATAAATTTGTCAAATGTGTCAATTGTTCCTCTGGAACCAAAATAAAGTTTTCGTCAACCGCAAAAGATTGAGCCAAAATCGTTATGGTATAGCCAGGACCCAGTTTAGGGTCGATGCGATCGAGTTCAAATCCCGCAGCTCCGTTACCACTGAACCCAAAATCACCAAGGATTGGACTATCAATACCGTCGAACACCCAATCAAATTCTGGATCAAAACATGTACGCTGATATGGCATTCCTTTAAACGTGCCTTGCGCTGTAAAACCAACACCTACTAATTTCTGAGGGGCGCGACCATTGCGTCTCCATAAACCGCCATAGGTGCCGTCGAAAGCATTATAGTACTCGCCTGGTTCTGACGCCCACGCGCGCAAGCCATCCTCTGCTCGACGAATTTCAAGAAACCCGGAATCTTCTTGGTGGCGCGCTATGCGCCAGTAAAATCCATTTCCGCCAAGATAATGCAGCGCTCCACCCCCGTCCCGATATCGAGTAAGTGCATCCAAAGTCTCTTGTGTATGATATTCTGGGTGACTGCCTGTTAAAACTGCGTCATATTGATTTATCGCGTCCCAACCATCGCAATGCAGTTGTTCATCGGTAATAATGTCATAAGTAATGTTTTTTGAATGTAGCCATGAAATTAAATGACTATCTGCCTGAAAATGACGCAGGCCTGAGCAGCTGGCTTGACCAAAAGTAATGTATCCGGGACGCAGATTAAAAAGGGGGCGCCTGTGAGAGGCATGACAAATTCCTCTTCCGTCCACATGATTATTGTATGTCGATAGCCCATAGTTTGGAAAATTTGCCGGATTATGCGGATAAGCCTTCCACTCATTCATTCGCTCTAACCAAGATGCTTCGTAATCTGGCCGAGCATGATTGCCGTAAATGACATAAGTGAATGTTGAAACTAAAACGCATAGTTTTGCAGAAGCGTGGCCCTTTCTTGGACAAACGAAAAAGGGCATCGCATCATAATGGTCACCGCACGAAATGCGCATCACATATATGCCTGAAGGCATGTTTGGTGGAATAACGAAGCTAAAGTCTGTTTCCCAATTAAAATCATATATATCGTCTTCATGAAAGGAGATTGCTCCGTAATGCTCGGGCTTATGCTGCCAATTCATTTCACTTGCATCCCAAGCTGCCCCTGTAACTGCACGAGTTGGCATGTTTTCAAGCTTTAGATCTACACAGCCAACGCCTGGCACTATCTTGCTCGATATATTTTTAGAAAAATCCCAAACGGCAATTGGTTGATTATCGGCCAAGATTTGTGGTGCTTCTATTTTACCATTAAAACTGTTTCGGATCCTATTATCAGCACACTTGCTGGCGATGAAAACTGTCGCAGTTTGCGACAGATCTATCTGCATACCAAGCTGAGTGGTCGTTGGTTCAGAATTTTCTTCCTCTCCCAAACGAGTGAGTTCAATGCGCATATTGCCAAGATTGGTAACCATCGCTTCAACACGATACCAAAACTTCTCGACTGCATTGTCTGCAGATTTAACCTGTCCTTGATTTGTTTTGAAAATTGCGTGGCCGTTTTTGTCTAGGCTTAAGTTTAGTTTGCCGAAGTCAATTAGTGATTGCTCCCTTTGCCCTAGGAATGTTGGATAGACTAGTATAGTAAAAGAAATAGACTGCTTGGCAGAAATCGTAATTGGAGCTTTTGTTACGGCATAAGAGCCAGGGTCAAATCCCTGAACGCGAGATGCAAAAGACTGTTCTGGAAACAAATCGTCGCAGTCATATTCAATTATACCTGCGCCATCAGGATTCGGATCCGCGCTTACAGATCTAAACAGGCGAGCACTATAGTTTAAAGTATGTTCGCTTGATACCTTAAAATCAATTTTGTCTCCAGGCCGTCCAGAAAGGAGACTGGAATAACCGATAAGTGGTACAGTATGCAAATTATCGCTTGCCTCATGGAAATTTGATTTGTAACGCGTGGAATAATGTTAGATGCTGTTGTTCCGCATGTAAAATAAATTTCATGCTCTGGGTTTAAATTGAGCTTACGGTCGATTACTAAAAACATAAGCGATACATTTTTAGCAGTGGATATTTGCGTCGTGCTAGTTTTCTGTTTTGGAAGATTTTAAGACTTTTTTTGTAACCGAATTTAGCTTAATTGGGTGATGAGTTTGCTGATCGGCGGATGAAAAAAATTTACGTCAAAAGGAATTAATCGGCACACCGGTAATTGTGAATGGAAATCGTTGTAAAGATTTATTTATGAAAATTTAAAAGTAATACTTAGCAAGTCAAAGCGCTGAAATATAATAAATATCAACATAAAAAGGTCTCTGTCAGATTTAAATGAGTTGCGACGTATAGCTACCTCGGGAATCGGCAATGGAGTTGTACGGCCCTCATTCTCCAATACAGATATTTAGGCCCGAGAATCATTATGCGAAAGTTTCTGAAATTGATTTCACGCCATATCATGACTCGTTGGGAAATGCCTTTGGAGTAGCTCAGAACGAGTCGATACTTATTGGATAGCATACTGATACGCGACCAGAAGGCGGTTGGCGAAATCGGGTGCTGGGGTTGATTTGTGACCTTAAATTTGCGCATGCGACTTTTCAGGCTGGTCACCCGCAAATATCCCTAGCCAGTTTTCAAGATGAGGAAGGTTGCTTTGATGTTACTACTAGTAACGCAATTTGGTACGGAACACTTTTCTTAGAGCGTGCGGATATGTTGACTAATGCAGAAGGTATGATTTTTTAGACGCGCGCAGAGGGATGCGAAATCGTTCAGAGGCATTCCTGAGCCGAACTTTGTTAAATGGATTTGTTGCATGTCACATTGAAAAAGGTCCTTGATTAGATTATGTCCAGAGAAAAGCGTGTGTTTGTTGATGTTGTTATTACACCGATTGTAGCATCACATTCACTAAATAGCAGAATCATGCGAGAACAGTATCAATGCATCGCCCTGAGGATGTACTTCAAGCGCTGACCACCTTCACCCAAAAAATAAATGAGAAATATTAGAACGCGGTTGTTTCCAACACTGTTTGGACACCTAGGTGTGTCGAACTTCACGTCAATGCCTATTCCACAATACCTAGCCTCTGCGCTCTTTCTGTGCAGTGGCGTGATTAGAAACAAGATCGATTATGTGGTATGGAAAGTATTACTTGTGAAACGATAAACGAAATTGACTTCATGCCATAATTGGGCGGTCCTCATAATGAAAAAATTTATTCTGATGATCTCTGGCCCTTGTGTGATATTTAAACCCAGCCCGATTATACTCTGGTAAGAAGTACGATGTGGATTCTCTATGAACATGCGAACATATTATGGCCCAGTGGTTTGGGAAATAAAGGGAAACTAGTGCCGTATAGAGGTCAAAAGCATTGTGGGCACGGTCAAATCTGCTCTTAGGTTAAAAAACCTTACAAAAAATTTTGAAACACGTTTATTAATTAGCGGATTGGTATTCAACAAAATGCGTGCCGATAAGGGTAGGCAGGATCTTCGAAATTATAAACTACCAATTGCAATATTTGGAGCGAACATCGGCGAAGTTTAATATGACCATGTGATTGGCAAATCCTCTAATCAAGTGCATCGTTATTCGAGGAGTGTGAGGTACGCACTTTGGGAAAATGATCACTTAATTTTAAAAACAAACAAATCATGCAATTTTATTACATTTGCCTTATGCTCGGATTGATCCCAGCATCAATCGACCCATAACATAATTCTTACAGACGTAATGATGAATGGATTAACTTTGAAAAACTTCAGTTCAAAAGAGGAAAACTTTTGAGCACATCCATTGAATTGAAAGCCAAACTTGCCTGCCTTTACGCAGGTGCAGTGTGGGGGCTATTCTGGATTCCTTTAAGAGCATTGGAAGAAGCTGGTATCGATGCTCTTTGGATTACAGTTGTTTACTTTCTCATACCGACAATTTGCTTAGTTCCTGTTATTTTATTGCGATGGTCCCATATCAAAAAAGGTGGGCTTTCATTACAGCTAACCGGTATACTATCCGGCGGGGCATTACTGCTTTATTCCACTTCTATCGTCTACACAGATGTTGTGCGAGCTATGCTGCTTTTTTATCTTACACCGATATGGGCGACACTCTTGGCATGGATATTTTTAGGCGAAACGATTACCCTAAACCGGTTGATCGCGATGGTTTTGGCGATTATCGGCATGTTAACTATCTTTGGTTTGGGTGTACGTTTTCCAATTCCCGATAATGTCGGCGATTGGCTTGGCATGGCTGCCGGTTTTTTTTGGGCGGTTGCAATGGTGCGTATAAGAATGTTGCAAAGCCATTCGGCTGTTGAGTTAACAACTGGTTTTTTCTATTGGTCGTTGTTCTTCGCGGCAAGTGCTGCATTTTTGCTAGCCCCAACTTACATTCCAAAAATTGAGCAAGCTTTACCTGCACTGCCATTATTAATCATTTTTATGACTCTTCTCGTTTTGCCTGCTACCTATGCTTCGCTTTGGGGTCCAAAATATCTGAGTCCAGGTATCGTTGGCCTTTTATTCATGAGTGAAATAGTCGTCGGGGCAATTTCAGTGGCGCTTTTAGCTGGCGAACCCTTCGGGATACGAGAAATCACAGGTATTTTCTTTGTCGCTGGCGCCAGCTTGTTGGAACCAATTATGACGCTTGGCCGAACAAATAAAAATCTCGATACCAATTCTTGACATTCGACTTTGATTGCCAAGATTTTTTTCTAACGATCTTATGGCTTTTGGCTTTTTTAATTTTCCAGTTGTACTGAGATAAGATGCAATACAGTTAGCATATTTCGTCATAGGAGGCACGCTCCCAAGCCTTGTGATAGATAAGCTAATTTATCTGGTAGCATCGCTGGATAATAGTCGCAAAATAGTCGCAACGATAAACGTGTTTGAATTCTTCCTCAACTGACGGCTACAAAATTTTCACAGAATAACCCTCAGTTGAACAAATAAAGAATTCAAACAACACAAAAACTTGAGTGTGTCATAAAAAATTTGGCAGATTTAAATATTATAATGCTGAGTGTAGTTGCTGTGTCGTCAAACAAGGTGCTGCTGACGAAATTACTAATTTAATAGTACAAATTCGCGCAGATGGTGTTAATGGCTAAGATATTTACAGCATCTTACACACAACTGAAGACCAGTTGCTTGTCATGAATGAGTGGGAGTCCATTAACGCCTTTATGGACTGTGTGAGCGGGCCTCATAATATGATAGAACATCTCTGTGAGCGTTTTGATGAAGAAAATGTCTGTAAAAGCTTATTCCGGCATGATAATTCATCAAGAAAAAGTTGTCTAAACCTTTGCTTACAATAATCTTCGCAATCTTGCTTCGCAGGTGCTAGCTGAGGAGCAATGTATTGTTTCAAGGTCTCTTCAAGCTAATCTGCGTGTCATTCCAGAGTCGCTTGCATCTGTGAATATCAATGCGCTTTAGCTTATCACGGTCGGTTATCAAGCTCTGAAGGCTGACGCAAAAAATCATTTTCGGCATATCTTACAGGGCGCGTGTTTTTTGCAGCTTGTTGAAGCTGCAAATGCACAGCAATAGAAAGTTTTTACAATTTGCGTTTGCTGCTGTTGTGACACGTGACAACTACAACGTTTTCAATTTTTCGAATTCCTTTGTCTAGAATTCGTAAATCTTTCCTGCGTGTCATTTCGTCTCAACTGGGACGGAAAATTTTCTCAACTGGCAAAACACGCTAGCTAAGGGTTATTATTAATAAGGAGAGAGCAAATGAAAATAGTATCAACTGCAATATTTACCCTGATTTTGTCGACTTCTGCTGTGCTTGCGGGTAACTGCGCGAAGCACAATGCTTTGGAAGCTATGTCTTGTCAGGTCGGATACATTTGGGACGATGAAGCAAAAGTGTGTGTACAGGCACCCCAAGCCTAACGAAAAAAGGGTTGGGCGGCTCGCCCAACCAATCCATGACTTTGTTTAATTTAAAATGATTAGGTCACACAATGCATCTTTATCAGAAATACACAAAGGCCAATCAAGATAAAGATGCTGATGCCTTTTTAAAGTTAATACACAAAGATTTTTCAATGGTGAGCCATGCTCATGGCGTTACTGGCAACCGAGAAGAATTCGCATCGATGGTATACTTTTTGATGGGTCGGGGGAAAACTATTAAAATTGAAAATGAACGCTGCCTTTACGAAAACGAACATACCCTAGTAGAGCACAAAATCATGTCCTTTCCCGATGGTAGAAGAGAAGCAGTGATGAGCGTGTGGATGAAAAAAGAGGGGAAATTAGCTAGTCTCGAAACAGGAGCAACTCCCCTAACATAAGCACCAATTAGATCTTTTGTTCCGGCAGAAATTCTGCGTAAATAGACCAACGGGTTTGTAACGCCGGACCCATCTATTTGTTGATGCCGCTTTCCGGAACATTTGGAAGCGAACCCGTATATTAGCGCAAATTTATCGTGTATTAATTTTTATTTAATGACGATTAGAATAATCGATATTTCAAATTTTTATTTTTTGGTGTTCTGTTCGCTTACAGGCAAGAAAACTAGGTTAATCCTATCAAATCAAACCAAAAAGTAAGAGAAAGCGCAGATGGCCCCATACTTGAAAGCCGTGCTGAATTACAAAGAAGACAATCGCGAGCCCGACCCAAATAGTTTTCAGCACATAAATAAGATTAACCCAGTTGAGCACGATCCACATAAGCTGCAGGAAGTCAGAAAAGTTAGGTGGGATCAGACTGTAATGAGCCACTCTTTATCTTGTTGAAACGTAGGCCAAATGATACAGAACGTAAACACGTGATTTCATAAAAGTGGTACCCAAAAAATTAGGGACCGCCCTATCCCCAAGTGGAAAAATCTGTGTTTTGTTGCACTTGATAGCTGGCGAAGCGGGTGATTTTTTTTAAATCAAATGTAGCAATTTGGATAATTTTTTGCTTCGAGCAATTTGACCGCTCCACAATGTCTAGCTAACCTATGTTAGTACAGATAGAGGGGTATTTATAATGTCTGTAGCTAACGTTGTAATGTTTGAGTTTGAAACAAATAACGATCTGGAGCGTTGGGCGGATTGGTATATGAACAATGGTCCTTTTCCTCACCAAGAAATAAATGTTTTTGTGAAAACGGGCGACACATCAGCATTTGGCATTGCAACTTATCCTACGGAGGACGCTCGTGACACGGGCGGCAAGTTGCGCGATGAACTTATAAATAATTCAGAGATGTCTTTCAAAATTAAAGAAATAGTTCCAATGAGTGGGCCGATACTATTTGAATTTATTGACGGTATTTTAAATCCGTTGCATTCAGATTATTAAGTGGTTGTGGTTAACTGGCAATCTTTACCGGGTCTGTTAAACATTAAGAAAAACTTTGTTCACATACCAAGCCAAAGTGATCGGAACTTTCATGACTTTAGTATTCGAGGATCTTGCTCAAGCAGGTTATGATCAAGTATTATTCGAAAACGTCATTCGGCATGGTCAATTTTACTTCGGAAAACAGCTGGGAAATTTGGTACAGGGCTCCTGCGCAAACGAAGGGAGTCTACATTAATTGCGCTGGAGTAAAATTTTTTTTTGATGTAATAAATGCAGACCTTCTTATAACGCGGGTGATAATTGGAGACATTGTCAAAGCTAATTTTAATTTGGCCTATGACTCAATTTTTGGATCACTAAACGGGCGGGTCTTGCAATGTTTTGCCCACCTCAGCTTGTATGAGACTGGCCTAGTCTATTGTAGCCGTTTAAGGCGCTATAATCAGAGTGCGTCTGCGCGATATCCTGCGGGTGAAGCAAATACAGTCGCTCGATTTTACATCAACGTAATTCTATTTGTTTCTATAATCATCTTAATTGACATAGATACACATAGCTACCTGATATCGGCACAAGAAATGACTTAGGGATTTTTGCCTTCGCATCTGCATTGGCACTTTTCACACGCAGATATAAGGCGATCTCAGATATTTAGGCTGGCGGTTATAAAAACGTTTATCTGCCGATCTTAGAGGCGCGTGACTAGTTCAGCTGTTATGATAAAAACCACTATGCATGCTAAAACACTGAAGCCAATAAGCAAGACTCGCGTATTCTGCTGGTGAGAAGCGCTTTCTGATGTTGGGTCTCGGGCAGATTTACGTACCCACAGAATATAGAGCGTCAAAGCAATAGCGATGAACAAAAAGATTCTTAAAATCATGACGAACTTCTCTGCTGGTTTTCTCTTGATACGATTCGTGCAGTTTAAAGTCTTGTCTGTTTTTTGTTTCGCAATTCGCGAGAGAACTGCTATGCCGAATGCTCTCGTTTCTTTAACCTAATAAAGCCGGGAATGCAAAATTCCATTTTACCTGCACCTGTCAATCAGGAGTGTAATATTTGGAACACATAAACAGTTTCAAATTAATTTTTTTGGATATGCTTTATTTGTAAGTATTTCTGGCTTATTTCCAGATGGAATAGCGACACTTTTTCAGCGACTTCATCGTGAAAAGCAAAACAAATTTTACGGTTTAAACCTACTTCACAGCTTCCTTTTCTAAGCCAACTGTAATTCAAAGTTGGAGCGCCCATTAACAAAAGGTTCATAATTGGGTTAATGGTAAATCTTAACGCTTCAGTGCTCATAATGGGCTGAGATGTTATAACTGTTTAAAGGGGCGATAACTTGAACAAGTCGTTGATCGATCCGAACACGTCTAATCATAGGTCTAACATGGTATAATTTGCGGTGTTTGTGTATCTTTCTGAATACCCTGCTTTGTCAGCCGAAACCACTGAGTTCACCCGAATGTGTCGATAAGAAGTCACGGTATAATTTAGTAGAGGCCGTCGATCATTTAACCAGATATAGATGGGATCAAATTCCTTAACGGTTATATAGGATAAAATTTAACGTCAAATTTAGAATAGCGTTTCTGCAACGAATTTTGCCATGATTGCTGGCTTTTCAAAAACCCACTTGACGAAGTACAAAGAGCTAAATGGGTATGATCCAGTACATATCGAGCGATGGGAAGACTGCCTATGGTATAGTAAATCACAAACCATGGACAAAAAGAAGAGTGGACAGTCCTTTGTCCTGACTTATGTAACTACGCTAGAAAATGTACTTCCACAAAGGAGCTCTGGTCATGTGCGTTATATGGCGAAGTTTATTTTTCTGGTGTTTGTTGGCGCCTGCATCTTTTTGTCAAACAGATATTCATGATGAGCTCTATGACGCATTGTATTTGCAAAAAATTATAAAAACACTGCACAATGAAGGCATCGAACACGCGATAGAATCAGGAAAGGTTTATCTGGGGCAGGATTATGATGCCGACTCTTTCGAGAACGCAGTAAAGAAGATCTACAACCTTAAGATGATGGATAACTTCACGCGCAAAAGCCTTATTCAAAAGCTTTCCAAAGAAAAAGCTGAAGTTGCCTTAAAGTTTTTTAGTAAAGGTTTAGGGGCAAGAGTCGCGCTGTTGGAAACGTCAGCGCGCTCCGCGATTTCCTATAAAGAAGTCGAAGCTGCTGCAGTTCAAATGGCCAAAGACGCGAAAAGTGAAGATACCGCTCGATATTCGATGCTAGAGCAAAACATCAAAGATTTGGAACTGGTAGAACTAAATATGACCGGTGCATTTTCAGCGCAATATGCATTTTTGAGTAATTTAAGCGCTTTGGATGAAATGCCGCTTGGAAATGATGATATCGTGACACTACTTTTGGAAAGTGAAGAAGAGATGCGTCAGGATATTGTTGATTGGTTGATGGGTTTTACGCATATGGCCTACACACCGCTGAGCGACGAGGAGCTTAAGGCTTATTTGACTTTCCTCACCTCTGCTGATGGCAAAGCGCTTAATCTTGCGCTGTTCCACATTTTTAATGGTCTATCCATACAAACCTCGGGTGATTTGGCGGATGTGATTGTATCGTTCAGAAAGGCCCGCGAGCTTTAATAATATCACCTCATTTCCTTGGTTGACAATTTAACAAAGCTATCAGATAAGCATCGTCTCATGGGGTTGACCCCCTATTTTATTATTTTCGCTGGAAGCAGCGCGCTATCTTAGGTGGCTTGTCCGAAACCGCTCCCACATTTGGGGGGACCGAAAGATGCGTTCTAAAAGGAAAATGCTATGTTTGCTGTCTTAAAGACAGGTGGAAAGCAGTACAAAGTCCAGAGTGGAGACGTGTTGCGCATTGAAAAAATCGCCGCAGTTGCAGGTGAAACAGTACAGTTCAACGACGTTTTGTTGCTTGGTGGAGACACAGCCACCGTGGGTACTCCGTTGATCAAAGGTGCTGCGGTGCAGGCTGAAGTGATTGATCAGATTAAAGGTGAAAAGGCGATCAACTTTGTAAAGCGACGTCGAAAACACAGCTCACAGCGCACGAAAGGTCATCGTCAAAAATTGACATTGGTGCGTGTGACCGAGATCTTGAGCAAAGGTGGAGACAAAAGTGGTGTCAAATCGGCAGTTGGTAAATTTGTTGCAGAGAGCAGGTCTGCATCGACTTCAAAAGCAGCCGAAGCGACTAAACCAAAGGCGAAAACTGCAACTATGGCAGAAGTTAATGTTGGAGATGACTTGACGCAACTGTCAGGCGTTGGACCGGCATTGTTGAAAAAGCTTAATGCAGCTGGTATTTCGTCGTTTGGGCAGATTGCCGCTTGGACTGATGCGGACGTGGTTGAAATTGACGAAAAACTGTCTTTTAAAGGTAAAATTGTCCGTGAAGGATGGGTCGAGCAAGCCAAGAATCTGGCAAGAAAATCTTAAAAAGGAATTAAGCAATGGCACATAAAAAAGCGGGGGGCTCATCTCGTAATGGTCGCGATTCAGCAGGTCGTCGACTTGGCGTGAAGCTTTATGGCGGACAAGCCGCTATTCCTGGGAATATTATCGTGCGGCAGCGCGGTAATAAATTCTGGCCGGGCGACGGCGTTGGGCAAGGCAAAGACCACACAATCTTTGCGACAATCGAAGGCGCTGTTAAATTCCACAAAGGTCTCAAGGGCCGCACATTTATTTCTGTGCTCCCCGTTATGAAGGCCGCCGAATAGCCGACAACCTTAAAACGATTTCAACAAAGGGATAGGTGGGACAACAGGTCCCTTTTTTCTTTTTGGGCCTTTTTTGAAGAAGGTGGATAAATGAGCGTTGCTGTCTTGAGCTTCACAGCATTTGCCTTTTCACAAGTGGGAACGCCAGGTCCTGCGAATATGGCGATGATGGCCACAGGCGCGCGATATGGCTTCCGCGCTGCATTGCCCTTTGTCGGGGGCGTTTTGTTCGGAAAACAGCTGATTATCTGGCCGATTGGCTTTGGACTGATGGAATTGTCCGTCCAAATGCCGATATTATTTCTTTTTCTGAAATACGTCTCAGCAGCATACATCATTTGGCTTGCATGGCGTGTGGCAAATATGCGCCTGTACACCGACGACCGTAATATTTTGGTTCCAGGTTTTATGGCGGGATTGTGGGTTCACCCCTTTAATCCTAAGGCTTGGGCTATGATTGTGACAGGGTTTACGAATTTTGTTGGGCCTGAGACATCTACCCTCCTCGCAACAGCAACGATTGCTGCCTGCTTGTTCTCAATTCAGCTGATTTGCCATCCGGCTTGGACCTACTTCGGCGATCGCATTGCAAGGATAGTCTCTGGAAAACCGTCTGAGCGATATTTGATGTGGGTACTTGCATTTTTAACTGTGAGTTTTGTGGCTTATGCGCTTTTTAGAGGAGAGCTTTGATGAAACTGGAAAACATTATTAAGCAGCCTTTTTTTAAACCTCACGCTTTGATTTGCGCTCGGTGGGACCGCGACAATAATTACTAATGCGATTCATGTTCAACCAGAATAGAATATTTGGGCGATCGACGAGATGCGTTCGGGCCTGACCAAAGTTATCCAGCTTGCCAGTTTACAACGTCTGTTAAAAAAACAAAGTCAGTTCACCTATTGGGTGGCACCTGCTTTTTGGAACAAAGGAGTAGTATCGGCAATTACTAGTGTGCTTATTCAACAAAACTTTTGAGAAACAAAACTATTTTTGAAGCCGTCTTTCAGGATAATCACGGTGCTGCACGGGCGCTGACTTATTGTGGCTTTGATAATGTCGGAGAAGCAGTGGCGTTTTTGTTGAACATTAAGCGACAGCTGTGACGTAGACATTCCTAAAGACTTTTGATTTAGACAAAATAAAAAAGTCAGAAAAACGAAACGCTATGGCTCAGAAAACTTCAATAAACAGTGCTGAGGCGCTGACCTGCGCCGTCTATATTGTGAGGCATCAACGTGGTTTGCAATAGTGCTTTTCCTTTATGGCATGTCAGATGGACGCAGCTTTAGGGCAGCGATACCAGAGGGCAAAAATATTTGGGGCATTATTTTCGACCGTCGCTTTGCCGGTATAATCGACATCAGAATAGAGCTTTTCTATTGGCTTGCCCGTTCAGCATAGGAACAGTTTATTTTGCACGGTGTGCTTTGAATAGATCGGTACCATTGTAGCGACGTTTCCATCATGGGGGAAAGTAGGGGAGGTGATCGAATACACCCTTCTGCGTGCTGCGTTTGATCATAGGCAGAATCATACGAAGGCTTGAGGCTTTGGCAAAGTTTCACTATTGCGCTTAGTAAGCCGAAAATGAGACTGCCATGAAATTTCTTGATCTTGCCAAAGTCTATATCCGCTCGGGATCGGGTGGTGCGGGGGTCGTGAGTTTTAGGCGAGAGAAATTTATAGAATATGGTGGGCCCGACGGTGGAGACGGCGGCCATGGCGGTTCTGTAATTGCCAAATGCGTGGATGGGTTGAATACGCTCATTGATTTTCGCTATCGACAACATTTTTTTGCTAAAAATGGCGGCTCTGGTATGGGCCAGCAGCGAACTGGAGCGCGTGGTTTTGATGCCATTCTACGCGTCCCAGCGGGCACCGAAATACTGGATGAAGATCAGGAAACGGTCGTTGCAGAATTGAATGAGATAGGGCAAAGCTTTGTGATTGCCAAAGGAGGCAATGGCGGATTTGGGAATTTACATTTTAAAACCTCAACAAACCAGGCCCCTAGGCGAGCCAATTCGGGTCAGGCGGGAATAGAGCGTACCATTTGGCTTCGGCTAAAACTTATCGCAGATGCGGGTCTTTTGGGTTTGCCCAACGCGGGAAAATCAACCTTTCTTTCAGCAACATCAAACGCCCGTCCGAAGATAGCGGATTATCCCTTTACGACGCTTCATCCAAATCTTGGTGTCGTGGGAATTGATAACACTGAATTTGTTATGGCAGATATCCCTGGCTTGATAAAAGGTGCGCATGAGGGGCGTGGGCTTGGAGATTTGTTTCTTGGGCATGTAGAAAAATGCGCGGTGTTGTTGCATCTGATTGATGCAACAGACGGAAATTTTCTGGAAAACCACAAGACCATCATGGGTGAAATTGCAGCTTACGGAGGCCAGCTTTCAGGCAAGCCAATTATTGTCGCCCTGAATAAGATCGACGCCTTGGATGCCGAGGAATGCGCCTTTTACAAAGAAGAACTGGAAGCGCAAAGTGGTTCACAGGTTATGCTTTTGTCCGCTGTAAGCGGAGAGGGCGTGCCAGAGGTGCTGCGTGCGCTGCGTCACGTGATTGATGACACCTATGCGGCGTCGCAGAAGCAAGATGAGGAAGACAAGCCATGGGAACCCTAAAAGGCGCAAGACGGGTTGTTGTAAAGATTGGCTCAGCTCTTCTCGTGTCGGCAGAGGAAGGGCAGTTACGGAAAGATTGGCTATCTTCTCTAGCCGACGACGTCGCCTCACTTAAAAGGGATGGCTCGGATGTAGTAATTGTCTCTTCTGGCTCAATTGCGCTTGGACGTCGTGTGTTGCATTTGGGCAATGGCCCCTTGGCGCTAGAACAATCACAGGCAGCGGCCTCTGTTGGTCAAATTAGATTGGCGCGCGCTTATGAAGAGGTTCTGGCTCCCCATGGAATTACAACGGGTCAGATCCTCGTTACGCTAGAAGACAGTTCTAACCGACGGCGTTATCTCAATTCGCGCGCCACAATGGAAACATTACTCTCCCTTGGCGTTGTGCCCATTGTGAATGAAAATGACACCGTTGCGACCGATGAAATCCGTTTTGGGGACAACGACCGCCTTGCGGCGCAAGTTGCTGTGACGGTTGGCGCAGATACCCTTGTTCTTTTATCCGATGTTGACGGGTTTTACAGCGCAAACCCGCAGGTGGATCCAACAGCAAAACGCTATGACTTTATTAAAGAGATCACACCAGAGATAGAACAGATGGCAGGTGATGCCGGAACGGCTATGGCCAAGGGCGGTATGAAGACAAAAGTTATGGCCGCCAAAACAACCACCGCTTCAGGCTGTGCGATGGTGATTTCAAAAGGGTCTGTGATGCACCCTTTAGCGGTAATTGACAACAAGGCGCCTGTCACTTGGTTTGCTCCTGAGCTTGACCCGCAGACGGCACGCAAGCGATGGATTGCCTCTATTAAACCGATGGGGGAAATTCGGGTGGACGATGGGGCTGCCGCTGCTCTAGCCAAAGGCAAAAGCCTATTGCCAGCAGGCGTTGTGCAGGTCAGAGGTCAGTTTTCCCGAGGAGATGCAGTCGTGATACTAAACCTAGATGGTCGTGAGATTGGACATGGCTTGAGTGGTTATAGCGGCGCTGAGGCTGAAGCAATCAAAGGGTTAAAAAGCAGTGAAATTGAGGGCGTCTTGGGCTATACGGGCAGCGTGGCACTAATTCACCGAAACGATATGGCAGATTGATAGACTAAAAGAGGTTGCTTTGATGGACAATTCAATTGACGGAATGATGGATATAATTGGCATGCAAGCCAAGGCCGCTGCCGCGCACCTTGCCTATGCCGGTTCAGAGCAAAAAGAACAGGCACTCATGCTGGCGGCCGATGCAGTTCAAAGTCGCAGCGAAGACATCGTTTCTGCTAATTCTGAAGATCTTGCCTTTGGGCGCGACAAGGGATTGAAAGATCCCATGATAGATCGTCTGATGTTGGACGCCGACAGGGTTAAAGGTTTATGTACAGCCTTACGAGATATCGCAAAACAGGAGGACCCCGTCGGGCGGATTTTGGACCAATGGAGCAGGCCCAACGGTTTGAACATCAAAAAAATTTCGACACCCCTTGGCGTCATTGGTGTGGTGTATGAAAGCCGACCGAATGTGACAGCAGATGCGGGCGCTTTGGCGCTGAAATCTGGAAATGCAGTGATCCTAAGATGTGGCTCTGAAAGCTTTCACAGCTCAAAAGCCATTCATTCTTGTCTCGTGGAAGGCATCAAAGCAGCAGATCTACCTGAAGCTTCTATTCAGCTGATCCCTACCCGTGATCGTGCAGCTGTAAAAAAACTTCTTCGTATGACAGAATCTGTCGATGTTATTGTTCCACGCGGCGGCAAAGGTCTCGTCAGATTGGTGCAACAGGAAGCCCGGGTTCCTATTTTTGCGCATCTTGAGGGGGTTGTTCATATTTATGTAGATAGATCGGCAGACACTGTCAAAACGCTTGACGTGGTTTTGAATGCAAAAACTAGACGGGTGAGTATTTGCGGAGCGGCAGAATGTCTTTTGCTGCATAAAGATATTGTTGACGGATTGGGTGCCCAAGTTATTAAAACGTTGATTTCTGCAGGTGTCCAAGTGAGGGCGGGGCCAGGTTTGGATCATATTATGCAAACTGTTAAAGCATCTAAGTCAGATTGGGGTAAAGAATTTCTGGACAGCATTATTGCGGCGCGCATCGTGGCAGATGTCGATGAAGCCATTGATCATATTAAAACGTATGGATCGCATCATACAGATTGTATAATGAGTGAAGATGATTTGGTGCGTCAGCGGTTTTTTGAACGGGTCGACAGTGCTATCTTGATGCATAACGCATCAACACAATTCGCTGATGGCGGCGAGTTTGGCATGGGCGGTGAAATTGGGATTGCCACAGGTAAATTACATGCGCGCGGCCCGATTGGCGCCGGGCAACTGACAAGTTTTAAATATTTGGTTAGCGGGAATGGCCTTACGCGGAACTGAGCTCGCTTGTGATGTGATTTAGCATGCTGGAACTGATAAATACTCGCATAATTCTTCTTTCGACTAGGGCAACAGCAAAAACTGAGAGATCGGAGGAAAGAGCTGCGTCTCATTAGGCGGTAAGTTCAAGAGGGTACATGAGATTTTATCTTGCTCAATAAAGTCACTATTCCTCTCGATAAGACGGCTGTCATGGTACTAAAATATGCAAATTCTCCCCCTCTTATCGCTGCAGCGTAAAGGCAGATAAGGGAAAGAAAAATTGCTTTTACGTCGTGATATGAAAACCTGCTCTCAAGATTACAACGAAGTGATTTACGTTTGCAAGACAACACGGATTTTAAAATTGCGTCGGCTCTTGGGGCAGAAAGCTTTTGATTTTCATCATCTTGGCCAAAAGTGGTCCAATTTTTTTTAAGATCAAATCCATTTCTACAGCCTTCCGAGATAAGAATTGTGAGGTTTGAATTATTCAGTTTGGCCCACGTTAATAACACAATACCGTTGTTAATCGCCCCGATTGGGCTTATTAAATCATGACAAATTCTAGAGCCTATCAAGTTCGCCAGCATTTGTCGGGACAGAGTCATTTCTGTTCTTCGCAAGAAAAGGGAATACGTTGCAAGATTTGAACGAATTTTTGGAGCCCGGTATGCTTGTGAAGCACCCATCCGAACCGGACTGGGGATTAGGACAGGTGCAGTCACGGGTGAACGGAAAAATAACAGTCAATTTTACAGAGGTCGGAAAAGTTGTCATTGACGGTTCTAATGTTGCATTAGTGCAAGTTTTTTCACAAAGGTAAACGCAATATTTACATTCACGAAACTTGATGTAGATCAAATCAGGATGAGTTTTACCTAATTATGATGCAAGTTAGTCTCACAAATGGACTAAAAAGAGAAAAGTGGATACATGTGACGCATCCGGAGCCGATATTCAAAGCCAAGCTTGCAGCATCGCCGGATGAATTTCGCGCTGCACAAAGATTACGCTATGATGTCTTTGTAAAAGAGCTTGGTGGAAACGGGGAAATGGTTGATCACGAAAACCGGCTAGAGCGCGATATCTATGACTCATATTGTGATCATCTTTTACTTTATGATGAGGCTCGTGATGCCCAAAATGGCAGTGACGTTGTCGGAGTTTACAGGATTTTGACGTCTGACCAGGCCGCAGAGCTAGGCCGTTTTTATTCTGAAGATGAATACGATTTAGGAGTTTTGAAGTCTTCAGGGCGTAAACTTATGGAACTGGGGCGCTCATGCTTACACCCAGAGTATCGCGGTGGGAGCGCAATGTTGCATCTCTGGCAGGCGCTTTCGCACTATGTCAACGAACGCGATATTGAAATTCTATTTGGCGTGGCAAGCTTTCATGGTACACAGATTGATGCTCACAAAGAGCCGTTGAGCCTTTTACATCACAATCATCTCGCGCCGCGCGAACTGCGTGTTGTTGTCAAACACCCCCATAATCAGCCGATGGATCTAATCGATCCTGATGAGATTGATAAAAAACGCGCCATATTGGCGGTGCCTGCGTTGATCAAAGCCTATCTAAGATTGGGTGGTTTTGTAGGTGAAGGCGCTTTTGTGGATCGCGCTTTTAACACGACTGATGTCTGCTTGGTATTGGATACCAAAAAACTGAGCGCACGACAAAAGAAAATCTATCGTCAAAGGGCTTTCAAATAATATGACTTGGGACAGTTCCTATCCTCAGCCACAAAATCAAATGTCAACAATTCGTTGGATTATTGTACTTTTAAGGGGCATCCCCATTGGTCTTTCTGTAAGTCTTGGTCTGTTGGTTACCCTATTGCTTCGCCTATTTGAATACCCACTTTTTGGTCAAAACCGTCCCGTAACACCATATATAACACAGGCGGTATGTCGAATGTCTTTGTCTTTGATTGGCCTAAAATGTCAGGTCTACGGGAGTGTGATGAGCCAAGGGGGTGGTGTTGTTGCTAATCACTGTTCATGGATTGATATTTTCGCGCTTAACGCTTTTCAGAGGATCTATTTTGTCTCAAAATCTGAAGTAGCCTCTTGGCCTTTTATTGGTCAGTTGGCTAAAGCAACAGGAACAGTCTTTATTGAACGAAATCCAAAAAAAGCGGCTGAGCAGCGTTCGCTTTTTACCTCCCGCTTGCAGGCAGGGCATAAATTGTTATTCTTTCCGGAGGGAACATCAACAGATGGTCAGCAGATATTGCCATTTAAACCGACACTTTTTGCTGCCTATTTTGACCCAAAGTTGCGCGATAAAACTTTTCTCCAAGCCATTTGCCTCCATTACATCGCACCGAAAGGGCAAGATGAGCGGTTTTATTGTTGGTGGGGGAATATGTCTTTCAGGGCACATCTGATTACAACGCTGTCGGTCTTCAGACAGGGACGGATTGTCATCACCTTTTGTGATCCAGTGGCAGTAGCAGATTTCAAAGATCGAAAGGCTTTGGCCGCCGCGTTGCAACAATCTATTTCAAAGGCTCATCAGACTTCTATTTAGGATGTGTGAAATCCATCATTGCGCGAAGCTCCGCAACTGGATCTTCGCATCCCCAAATTTCGCCGCCGAGGGCAAGGAAATCGGCGTGTTGTCCAATTAGGGCAGCGCTCCTCCGATCAAACCGGCCTTCAGCGACAACAGGCACTTCAATCATTTGTGACCACCACTCAAATAACTCTGTCCCAGCGATTTTCCCATCGTCGAGGTTTGACGCAGTCACTGGGCCAAAACTCACATAATCTGCGCCGATTTCCCCTGCATTCAGCCCTGTGTGTCTGGAGGCAGCGCAATTCGCTCCAACAATCGCGTCTTTACCTAAGTGTTTACGTGCCTTTGCAACATTCTTCGCTCCGTCTGTCAGATGCACCCCATCTAGTCCAAAGGGCTCGACCAGCAACATATGACGCTCAATAATAATTGCGATGTCATGAGCATGGCAAATTTCTCTCAGAGCATCTGCTGTTTTACCCAACAGGCGTTCGTCTGTGCTGCTTAAGCTCATTCGAAGGCAGGCAATATCAAAGTTTGCAAATATAGCGCTGAGCTGCTCCGGAAAGTAGCCCTGAAGGTCAATCTCCGTTGGGGTGATAAGATAAATTTTAGGATCAGCGGGTTGAATCATCTGCTCTGATATCCTGTCTTTGCTCGCCTAAAGCGTGAAAGACTGGTACGTGAGATACGATCGGTTTGGCAAGCCCTCTTTTCATTATCTGGCAACTCGCCTAGAGACGGGGTGCAGTGAGAGTAGGATCATGCAGGATCAAATAAAACAGCCAAGTATTGTTCTTGTGCGCCCTCAAATGGGCGAAAACATTGGTGCTTCAGCAAGGGCCATGTGGAATTTTGGACTTAGTCGGATGCGCGTTGTTGCGCCTCGCGACGGCTGGCCCAGCAAGAAAGCCATTGCCATGGCAAGCGGCGCAGGGCGATTGTTGGATGAGGCGGGGCATTATGAAGATGTGGCCTCTGCCATCGCAGACAGTCATTTCACCCTTGCCACCACAGCTCGTGCGCGGGGATTAACAAAGCAGATTTACTCGCCAGAAGACGCCATTCGAATAGTGGCCCAAAAGATTGGCGAAGGTCAGAATGTATCGCTACTCTTTGGCCCCGAGCGCGCAGGACTTGAAAATGAGGATATCGCACAATCCAACGCCTTAATCTCTGTTCCTGTAAATCCAGAATTTCCTTCCCTGAACCTTGCACAATGTGTTCTACTGCTTGCCTACGAATGGCGTCGTGCCTACAAACAAGAAACCACCACTCATATGAAAATGGCTAAATTGGATTGGGCGATCGGCGAAGAAACGGATCATCTTGCTCGCCATTATGAGGAACGATTGGAAGAGGCTGGTTTTTTTTTCCCCGAGACCAAAGCGGAGGGTATGAAAACCAATCTTCGCAATATGTGGTCACGTTTGCCGCTGACACGCGCGGATGTGCGGATGTTTCACGGCATGCTGCGTCAAATGGTGCGTTGGAAAGAAAAGGGTCCCTAGCTTGAAGGTGGCGGCGTAACGTCATAGATCTACAAAAAGGCTGGTCGGCAAAAAGGCAATTGAATGAGCTCAAAGAGATTAATTTTCGAAGAGGTGGGCGATAAATCCTCTACAGCAGAAACAAGCGCAGTTGGGTCGATAAATGCTGGGCAAGGAGCAGGTATGCGCAGGCCTATTCGTATTTGGCTGGTAACGCTGTTTTGCCTTGTTGTATGCATGATTTTGGTGGGTGGTTTAACGCGTCTTACAGATAGCGGATTAAGCATAACGGAATGGCGCCCGGTTACAGGTGCTATACCGCCCATCTCCGCGGCGACTTGGGAACTGGAATTTGAAAAATACAAACAAATTCCGGAATATCAGTTGCAAAATCTGGGAATGAGTCTTAGCGAATTCAAAGTTATTTATTGGTGGGAATGGGGGCACCGCCAATTGGGTCGTGTGGTTGGATTGGTTTGGGCGCTGGGCTTTCTGACCTTATTTGTACTTAAGGCGATCCCAATTGGCTGGAGCAGGCGTCTTTTCTTTGTAGGGGCGCTTGGTGGTCTTCAGGGGGCCATAGGCTGGTGGATGGTAGCCAGTGGTCTCAGCGGTGAAATGTTGGATGTGGCCAGTTATAGATTGGCAACCCACCTTGGCATTGCATTTGTAATCCTTGGCTTTCTGACTTGGTTTATCCTTTTGCTTGGATATACAGAGAGCGACCTTCTGCTCCAGCGCCGTGCTCGGGAGAAAAGGTTATTTTCGATCTCAACTGGACTTTTGCATATTGCATTTTTACAAATTTTACTGGGCGCTTTGGTTGCAGGCATTGATGCGGGACGAAGTTACACGGATTGGCCACTTATGGCAGGGGGATTTTTCCCGCCGGAACCATTTTCCATTACACCGATCTGGCGTAATTTTTTCGAAGATTATGGACTTGTTCAATTTATGCACAGAATAGCGGGTTACGTTCTGTTTGTCTTTGGAATTGTGGTCTGGTGGAAATCAAGATCTTCTGGAAATGATAAGGTGCATTTTGCCTTTAACGCTGTGATGGCAATTATGATTTTTCAGGTGATTCTTGGTGTGGTAACTTTACTTTACGCAGCGCCATGGAATTTGGCGATTTTGCACCAATTGGGCGCAGTTTTGTTGTGGGTGCTGATTTTAAGGGCGCGGTTTTTATCGGGATATCCACCACAACAACAGGTAAGACGGGTATAAGTCATGAGTGCATTTTTGAATTTGGCCGTTTATCAAAAAGATACAGTGGCACTTGAACACATTGCAGGGCGGCTTGGATGGGATCAGGAAACAATGATGCCATCTGGGTCAATCGATGATCGTGTGGAAGAATTTTCTGCCATTGAAAAATTATTGCACGCGCGTCGTTCTTCTGCCGAATTGGAACAGCTTTTGGCTGAGGCTGAAGCAGAAAATTTGGACGCAGTTCAAATGCGTCAAACCACTTTAATCCGCAACAAATTTGAACGCACAAAAAAAGTACCTCAAGATCTTGCCGTAGCTTTGGCACGTCTTACCCCGAAAGCACATAAAATCTGGGTTGAGGCGCGTGAGAACGATGATTTTTCAATTTTTAAGCCTGTATTGGCAGAGGTCATCGTACACACGCAGGACCTTGGGGCAGCTCTCGCTGATGGAACAGAGGAAACACCATATGATGCACTTTTGCGCAGATATGAACCGGATGGATCGTCAGAAAAAATAACAAAGATGTTTTCGGCATTGAGAGGACCATTAGTCGCGTTGCGCGCAGCGGTTCTGAACAGGGCTCAACCACCAGAGCTGGACCAGATTTTTGATTCCGGTAAACAGATGCAGGTCGCCCATATACTCGCGCAATCCTTTGGCTATGATTTTTCGCGGGGACGGATCGACAAAGCTGTACATCCGTTTTCATCAGGAAGCAGTTCGGACGTACGAATTACAACGCGTACAAGTGAGCGTGATCCGATGAATTGTTTTTATTCCACGATCCATGAGGTTGGGCATGGAGCATACGAACAAAACATTAATGCGACCTATGCCTTTTCTGTGCTGGGCAAGGGATGCTCTATGGGTATCCATGAAAGTCAAAGCCGCATTTACGAAAATCAACTTGGACGGTCTCGCGGCTATACCGCCTTTCTTTTCCGACAAATGAAAAGCGTCTTTGGTGATTTTGGGGTGCGCAATGAAGAGAATTTTTACAAAATCGTAAATCGCGTTTCGCAAGGTTACATAAGAACAGAAGCGGATGAGTTGCAGTATAACCTGCATATCATGCTGCGCTATGATTTAGAGCGTGCTTTGATCTCAGGAGATTTGAACTTCGAGGATTTGGAAACCGCTTGGAACGATCGGTTTGAAGCTGATTTTGGGTGTAAAGTTGACAAGGCCTCTGACGGAGTATTGCAGGATGTGCATTGGTCTGAGGCGCTGTTTGGGTACTTCCCAACCTATTCTTTAGGAAATGTCTATGCTGGATGCTTGTTTGAAAAGATGTCAGAGGACTTGCCAAATTTGGAAAATGACCTTGAAAAAGGAGATACATCGCGTGCGACGGATTGGCTGAAGGTGGCCTTGCAGCGACATGGAAGCCGGTATCCCGCAGAAGAGCTTATGTCCAAAGCTTGTGGTAAAGAGCCAAGCGTTGATCCGCTTGTGACATATATTGAAAGTAAATTTTCTGAGATTTATGATCTTTAGTTACCGATCTCTCTTTGACTATCTTCAAAAATGACACTGAAAAGTATGAGCGAATTGAAAATATTGGCGTAGACTAATGACTTCGATATTTCTGTTTGTATGATCAGGTGAACAATAATGCTATCTTTGAATCGCAATAATCCTGAAAAGCCGCTCGTTTCTATATTATGGATCATAAGTGTCATCCTGAATAAAATCAGCAAAACTTAAATGTCTGCGGTGATGAATAAATAGGACCGCATTGGTATAAAGACTTGGTGCCTTTTTGAAAATATAGCATCGGCGTCATTTGTCATGTGTGACTTTAAAAATGTTGAAAGCAGCGCCTAATTTAAGAATTAGTTTCATAATTTTTGTCTCAAAATCCGATAAATTTGGTATTTTAACGCGGTTTTTCCAGATCAGTTCAGTGGCGAAACCTATTAAATTGAATTTGCAAGAATGAGAAATTATAAGTATCTATTAACTGAGTTTGAATGAAATTCTGCAGTGCAATCGAAAGTATCTTTAACGATCTTCAGTAAAAATCATGTTCTCAATTAACAAATTTTAAAGTGATATAAATGATATCACAGGAATGCAGTCCAATTTGGGCGATAGTAAAAGTGGGTCGTTACTTAAGAACCCATTTTATCTAAAATTCTCTGTGTAGGGACGAAATCAAGGGAGGTAATGTTCAAATTACAATATACTTATAGATAAATTATTAAAATAGAATTTTGACACCATAAAATTTTACACGACATATGTCGACTGCACAATTTTGATTTTTAAAAACCAATCTTTAGCCATTTCTTTATTACTTTGGGGCCTAATTTCCAGAAAGTTAAGCGAAAACTGGCCAATCGAGAACTTCCAGACGGCTGAGGCACATTGCAAGAACTGCCTCAGAGACCTATTAGATCAGTTATCACGAGCCATGTTTCAAATTACGCCTTATTTGCTTTCTAAGACACTAGCATCTTCGTCACTTTGATCGCCCTGATCTGCAATGCGTGCAACGGAGACGACTTCTTCGCCAGACCCGGTCGCAAAAACTCGTACACCTCCTGCGCTGCGTGAGCGAAAGGAAATGCCTTCTACAGGTACGCGGATAGATTGGCCTTTTGATGTAGCTAGCATGATCTGATCATCCATCTCAACTGGGAAGCTTGCAACAAGGTCCCCGCCACGCATTGCTCTGTCCATAGCAGCAACCCCCATACCGCCACGTCCGCGTACAGGATAATCATGGCTTGATGATAATTTTCCGGAGCCAGAAGCACTGATGGTCAGGATCAAATTTTCAGCTGCAGACATTTCTGCATAGCGGTCTGGGCTGATTGTGGCGTTGGGATTACCTTCATCTTCGTCGCTGGCCTGATCGTCATCGACCATTCCCGCTACGGCCCGCCGCATTTTAAGATAGGCCGCCCGTTCATCGGTGCTGGCGACAAAATGGCTGATGACTGACATAGATACGACATAATCGTCACCGACAAGTTTGATCCCGCGTACACCGGTTGATTTCCGCCCCTTAAAGACGCGGACATCATTTGCGGCAAATCGGAGGGCGCGTCCCGAATTCGTCACAAGCATTACGTCATCGTCTTCGGTCGCCACGCGCACATTAACAAGCTCGACACCCTCGGGAAGGTCCATGGCAATTTTCCCATTTGCGCGCACTTTTGTGAAATCAGACAAGGCGTTTCTGCGCACATTCCCTGCAGAGGTGGAAAAGATAATTTGCAGATTGTCCCATTCCTCTTCTGGCGCATCGACAGGCATGATTGCGGCCACAGATGCACCTTGCGGTATTGGAAGGATATTTACTATGGCTTTGCCTTTGGCGACTCGCGCGCCTTGGGGCAGACGCCAGGTTTTCAGTTTATACGCCATTCCGTCTGTCGTAAAAAACAATAGCTGTGTATGGGTGTTTGCCACAAAAAGCGTGGTTACTACGTCTTCGTCTTTGGTCTGCATCCCAGAAAGACCTTTTCCGCCCCGCCTCTGGGAGCGGAACTCGGTGAGCGGTGAACGTTTGATGTAACCGCCCGAAGTTACTGTCACGACCATATCTTCCCGTTCAATCAGATCTTCGTCTTCCATATCACCGGCCCATTCGATGATTTCTGTACGGCGCGGGACAGCGAATTTTTCGCTTACTTCGATGAGCTCAGAGGAAATAATACTCATGATCCGCGCGCGTGATCCGAGAATTTCAAGGTATTCGCGGATCTTACCGGCTAATTCCTGCAACTCATCGGTCACTTCTTTGACACCAATCTGGGTGAGACGTTGCAGCCGCAGCTCCAGAATAGCACGCGCTTGTATTTCTGAAAGGTGATAAGTACCGTCTTCGTTGATCCCATGACTCGGGTCGTCAATAAGCGCGATATATTCGGCGATCTGATGAGCAGGCCACGCCCGCGTCATAAGACGCCCTCGGGCATCAGCTGCGTCTCGAGAGGCACGAATGGTTGCCACAACTTCATCTACGTTAGATACCGCCACAGCCAAACCGCAGAGGATGTGGCTCCGTTCGCGTGCTTTGCGCAATTCGAACGTCACACGGCGTGCAACGACTTCTTCGCGAAAGCCAATGAAGTGGCTTAAAAAGCTGCGAAGTGTCAGCTGTTCGGGGCGTCCGCCATTCAGCGCCAGCATATTACAGCCAAAAGAAGTCTGCATTGAGGAAAACCTATAGAGCTGGTTCAATACCACCTCAGCTGTCGCATCGCGTTTAAGCTCGATCACAACGCGTACACCCACCCGGTCGCTTTCGTCTTGGACATGGGAGATGCCTTCAATTCTTTTCTCACGAACCTGTTCCGCGATTTTTTCGATCATCGCGGCTTTGTTTACCTGATAAGGAATTTCTTCGATGATAATCGCGTAGCGGTCCTTACGAATTTCCTCGATCTTAGTTTTGGCACGGATTATCACGCTGCCTCGGCCTTCAAGATAGGCTTTGCGCGCGCCAGAGCGCCCAAGTATCTGACCCCCCGTTGGAAAATCCGGTGCAGGCACATATTCTATCAAAGCTTCAGTTGTGAGATCGGGATTTTCAATCAGCGCAAGCGTCGCATCAATCACTTCTCCAAGATTATGTGGGGGGATATTTGTGGCCATACCGACTGCGATACCACCGGCCCCATTGACCAACATATTCGGGAAACGTGATGGCAAAACGGTTGGTTCGCGGTCCTTCCCATCGTAGTTGTCCTGAAAATCAACGGTGTCCTTGTCAATATCGGAAAGCACAAAGGCCGCAGGTTGATCCATGCGCACTTCAGTGTAGCGCATAGCCGCCGGATTATCGCCATCCATCGAGCCAAAATTACCCTGACCGTCCAAAAGCGGCAAAGACATAGAAAAATCCTGTGCCATGCGTACAAGCGCGTCGTATATCGCCCCATCTCCATGCGGATGGTATTTACCCATCACCTCGCCAACAGGGCGCGCCGATTTCCGGTAAGCTTTGTCATGGGTGTTGCCTGTTTCATACATGGCATAGAGAATACGACGATGCACAGGTTTTAGCCCGTCGCGAAGATCGGGGATCGCCCGGCTGACAATTACACTCATTGCGTAATCAAGATACGATGTCCGTAACTCATCCGTTATAGAGACGGTCGGTCCTGCAAAATTAGATCCTTCCTGAGGCGTTTCGTCATCTGGGTTCGCGGTGTCAGAAATATTGTCCAAGGGTAAGTTTCATCCTACAAAAAACGAAAGATCAATTTGTGCAGTCATAGCAAATTCACAACATATGGTGCAACGGCAAACCGAAGGAAATCGTCTTCTTGGGGGCACATTTATGGAATAATGCGGGTATATTTCTGTCCTTCAAGGCTTGCACCAACTTTCATGCCGGATTGGCCGAAAATGACAGCTATAATGGGGGCTAGCGCAGTTGTTGTTTCTGCACGCACGTTTTCGCTGCGCCCTTGCCAAGTGTACTCTACATCACCGCTCAAAGCCCATCCTTGCGAGTTTTTGAAATCATTCAGAGCCTGACGTGTCATAAAGAATAGTGCATGTCCGTATTGTTGCGCGCCAATCTGTAAACCGTATCCTGCCGAGGCGGTTGAATAATAATCTTCGCTCAAGCCATTCACGCGTAGGGCGCCTCGCCCATAAGAACCACCCCAGAAAAGACCGGCTTCGGTCACCAGAGGCATGATAAGCATACCGGCTGCTTTTTGCCCGAGTTCTTCTAGGTTAGGGTATTGCTTGTACAGCTGATTAAGCGCCACATCGACACGGGCATCAATTTTTTCTGCGTCTTCGTTGATAAAACCTGTGGTGACGCCACCATCCCCGCATCCGCTTAGCGCCAAGTACATAGCAAGCGACAGTGCGACAAGAATATTTTTTAAAGAAAGCATTTTCGTAGAACACCTGTATCGATTTGCTGCACAAAGTTATTGTGACTGTCACTGCATCTTCATAGCCTGTGCTGGGTTGATGTTATCATAACGTGCAAGCATCAGGAAGTCACTATGTTCTGTGTGGCCATTTGCGCTTGGCCATCACCTTTTCGCAAGCACCCGCGCCGCAGCAGGCGCAAAATAAGTCAGTATGCCGTCACAACCGGCGCGCTTGAAGCTCATTAGGCTTTCAAGCATCACACGGTCTTGATCCAGCCATCCGTTTTGCGCTGCGGCCTGAAGCATCGCATACTCTCCAGACACTTGATAAGCATAAGTCGGTACCCCGAATTGATCTTTGACCCGTCGACACACGTCAAGATAAGGCATTCCAGGTTTGACCATCACCATATCGGCCCCCTCGGAAAGATCCCGTGCAACCAGCCTTATAGCTTCGTCAGAATTAGCTGGATCCATCTGATAACTTTTCTTATCGCCCTGCAGCGCCCCTGAGGCGCCAACGGCATCACGAAACGGACCGTAAAAGGTGCTAGCGTATTTTGCCGCGTAGCTCATAATCATCACATTTGTGTGACCATGTGCCTCAAGAGCTACACGCATAGCCCCTATGCGACCATCCATCATGTCTGATGGTCCGATGATATCTGTTCCGGCTTCCGCTTGGGATAAGGTTTGTCTAACCAGGGCTTCTACTGTTTCATCGTTCAGGATTTTACCATCCACCACAAAACCGTCGTGTCCGTCAATATTGTAAGGATCAAGGGCTACATCTGTCATTATTGCAATGTTAGGAACTGCTTTTTTAATAGCGCGTGTCGCTCGGTTGGAAAGGTTGTTTGGGTTCCATGCCTCTGCACAGTCAGAGGTTTTTAAATCAGGATCCGTATATGGAAAGAGGCAAATTGCCGGAATGCCCAAGTCTGCCGCCTCTTTCGCCGCTTCGGCAATCAAATCAACACTGCGCCGCATAACCCCTGGCATCGAGGGAACAGATTGTTCAACATTTTCCCCGTCACAAATAAAGACTGGCCAGATCAGATCGTCCGTGGTCAATGTGTTTTCGCGCACCAGGGCACGAGTTTCCGCGCGATTTTTTATGCGCCGGAAGCGGGTGGCAGGATAGGGGGCAAAAATAGGTGATTTCATCGTCTTACGAACCTTGGAGCTTTTTTATATTCTGACACGGAAGTTGCTCTGGGGCAAGTTTTGCGCCTCTAGCTTTGGAATAGACTTGCAGCGCAATTTTCAGGGGCTACATAACTGCCACGCTTTACGGTACCAAAAGGTGAAAAACCGACATGGACTTGATCCAGTTCCAATCTTTTTCCAGCGCTTGGTTCTGGTTTGCTCTGATTACTGTTTGGGCGGTATTCTGTCAAATATATATTGGTGTGTCTTATCATCAGATGCGCCTAGCGAGGAAGCGTTTTCCGGAACGTCAAGCAGTGCTTTTGAATGCGATTGCGCTTTATCTTGAACGTATGACGTGGAGTATGTCGGAAAATATAGGCCCATTAACGGCGGGAATTAGTGCCTTTGTTCTAAGTTTTTGGATTGTTTCTGCATTTTACTATGATTTAGAGGTCATGCAGGCATTTTTCTTTCTTTTCGTCCCACTTGGTCCCAGTTTAATTTTACGCTGGCGGCTAGCACAAAGATTGTTTAAACACCCTGCGGACTTTGAAACGGTGTTTCGTCAGATACGCACCATTCGCTACTGGACCTTGCTCAGTTCTTTTGTGACGATTTTGGCCTCGACCTTTTGGGGAATCCAGGTAATAATAAGTAATTATCCAGAATTATAAAAAACAATAATAATATGAATGTAAACAGTTAGATGGTAGATTTTTCTCATGCAATTATAGGTGGTGCGCCTGAAGGCTTTGATGCTCAGCTTATCTTGAATGAGATCAAGCAAAATGGGCAAACTGTCATGCATATTGCGCGCGATGACAAGCGGCTTGCTGCAATGGAAGAGGCCATCAAATTTCATGCACCTGATATGGCGGTTCTGCGGTTTCCGAGCTGGGATTGTTTGCCCTATGATCGGATTTCACCGCAAGCGGATATTTCTGCAGTGCGCATGGCGACATTGGCTACTCTGGTGCATGCTCCTCCTAAAAACTTTGTGCTTTTGACAACTTTGAACGCGGCTACACAGAAAATCCCCAAGCGCGATGTTTTGAAAAACTCTGCTTTTTCTGTAGCGGTCGGTGAGCGCATTGAAGAAGCTGGACTTCGCGTATTTTTGAAACGCATGGGATTTGCACAAACACATACAGTCATAGAGCCGGGTGATTTTGCGGTCCGTGGCGGTATTATTGATATTTATCCACCCGGCGCTGGCGGCCCCGTTCGGTTAGATTTGTTCGGTGATTTTCTCGAAGGCGCCCGCCGATTTGATCCGGCAACCCAACGCACTATTGAGAAAATAACCGAGATCGACCTATCCCCTGTATCTGAGGTCATTTTGGATGAGGTTGCCATCACACGTTTTCGTCAAAATTACCGAATTGAATTTGGGGTGGCACGTACTGATGATGCTCTTTATGAGGCTGTCAGCGCTGGACGAAAATATCAAGGAGTGGAACATTGGTTGCCGTTTTTTCATGATGGGTTGGAAACGCTTTTTGATTATTTACCTGATGTGACGATTACGCAGGATGATAAACTGACACCTGCAAGGCTAGCTCGTTGGGAGAGTATCATCGATCAGTATGAAACGCGCAAATTGGCAATGGAACAAAAGACAAATCTTACTGTGGCCTATAAACCGATTGCTCCGGCGCAGCTTTATCTGGGTGATGAAGCTTGGCAGGAAAACATAAGAGAGCGCCGTGTTTTGCAATTTCACCCTTTATCGCAGGCCACGGGACCCGGCGTCATTGATGCAGGTGGCCGGATTGGGAGAAATTTTTCGCCAGAAAGACGGGTTGAAAAAATTAGTCTTTTCAAATCATTGTCAGATCATATTCATTTGAAACTAGTATCAGGTCCAGTGGTTGTTGCAAGCTATTCTGAAGGAGCGCGTGAGCGCTTACAAAGCCTTTTGGAAGACGAAGGTGTTTTGCACTCTAAACGCATATCCTCCGCTAAAGAAATTGCAAATTCGGGTGTGCATCTTGCCATTTGGGGTCTTGAACATGGATTTGAAACCCCTGGATTAACAGTGATTTCAGAACAGGATGTTCTTGGAGATCGTTTAATCCGTCAGGGTCGTAAGAGGCGCAAAGCAGAAAATTTCTTGACGGAAACTCAAGGCTTACTTGCTGGTGAACTGGTGGTGCATGTTGATCACGGGATTGGACGGTTTGAAGGGTTGGAGGTTATCACCGTGGCTGGCGCAGCGCATGAATGCCTTTTGCTTGTTTATGCAGACAACGCGCGTCTTTTCTTGCCCGTAGAAAACATAGAACTTCTGAGCAAATATGGGCACGCAGAAGGATTGCTGGACCGGCTTGGTGGGGGAGCATGGCAGGCTAAGAAAGCCCGCCTGAAACAACGTATCAAAGCTATGGCCGATCGGTTGATTCGTGTGGCGGCGGAACGTGCATTGCGCCGCGCTCCCATACTTGAACCACCAACAGGCATGTGGGATTCTTTTGGTGCGCGCTTTCCTTACGAGGAAACCGATGATCAGCTGACCGCCATTGAGGACGTGATTGGGGATTTGATGTCTGGCACCCCAATGGATCGTCTCATTTGCGGTGATGTGGGTTTTGGCAAAACAGAGGTCGCCATGCGTGCGGCCTTTGCCGCCGCGATGTCAGGTGCGCAGGTCGCATTGATTGCGCCTACTACTTTGCTAGCGCGTCAGCACGCGCAGAGTTTTAGCGAGCGTTTCCGCGGTTTTCCTGTTGAATTGCGCCAGCTATCCCGTTTCGTGAGCGCGAGCGAGGCAGAATCGACTCGCGAGGGGATTGCTGACGGTACTGTGGATATTGTGATTGGCACGCATGCGTTACTGGCGAAGTCGGTGAAATTCCAAAACCTTGGACTTTTGATAATTGATGAAGAGCAACGTTTTGGCGTGCAGCATAAAGAACGGCTCAAACAAATACGTTCGGATGTGCATGTGCTGACGCTCACAGCTACACCTATTCCGCGAACTTTGCAACTCTCTCTGTCAGGCGTCCGGGATCTTTCTATCATTGCAACTCCGCCGGTAGATCGATTGTCTATCCGGACCTATGTGAGTGAATTTGATGGGGTCACAATCCGCGAAGCACTTTTGCGCGAACACTACCGAGGAGGGCAGTCCTTTTTTGTAGTACCGCGTATCAGTGATCTGCCAGAAATCGAGGAGTTTCTCAGTGATCAGTTGCCAGAGTTGAGTTACGTTGTTGCAAATGGACAGATGGCCGCTGGACAACTTGATCAGCGGATGAATGCCTTTTATGACGGCGAATATGATATCTTGCTGGCCACGACGATTGTTGAATCAGGTTTGGATATCCCAACCGCGAATACAATGGTCGTTTATCGTGCGGATATGTTTGGGCTGGCACAACTTTACCAAATAAGAGGTCGCGTTGGGCGATCTAAAACAAGGGCATTTGCCTATCTGACGACCAAACCAAGGCTTAAGCTGACGCAAACGGCTGAGAAACGGCTACGAATTTTAGGCTCGCTGGATACATTGGGTGCCGGGTTTTCGTTGGCCTCACAGGATCTTGATTCTCGTGGTGCGGGAAATTTGCTTGGCGAAGAGCAATCCGGTCAGATGCGCGATGTGGGCTACGAACTTTATCAATCTATGCTTGAGGAGGCAATCACCAAAATCCGAGCGGGCGAGATAAAAGGTCTGTCCGATATTGATGATCAATGGGCGCCGCAGATCAATCTAGGTGTGCCTGTTTTGATCCCTGAAACTTATGTCCGAGATTTAGATGTGCGCCTCGGACTTTATCGACGCCTGTCTTCACTTAGCTCAAAGGTGGAATTGGAAGGATTTGCTGCAGAATTGATAGACCGATTTGGAAAATTACCAAAAGAAGTAAATATCTTACTTCTATTTGTTCGCATAAAGGCTATGTGTAAGAAAGCCGGTATTGTGAAGTTTGATGGTGGACCAAAAGGCGCAACGATTCAATTCCACAACGACAAATTCGCCTCTCCGATGGGACTTGTGAAATTCATCGAAGACCAGCGTGGGTCGGCCAAGGTCAAAGATAACAAAATCGTGATCTGGCGAGATTGGAAGGAAGACAGGGATAAAATTAAGGGAGCTTTTGCCATTGCCCGTGATTTAGCAGCATCGGCAGTAGCCACTGAGGTCAAAGGTCCGTAGCGGCCATAGGATTTCTGCCGACCACTTTGAACACCTAAGCCGACATTTTCGGCCGGTAAAGTAAGTATGATGGAATACTACCTTGTATTTTCAGTCAGGCGCCGCTTTACATAACTGGTGACATGATCCATCAAACTGTCCATATGCGGGTCGTCAAAGAAATGTCCCGCACCGCTTAATTTAGTGTGCGTAATCGTGATACCGCGCTGTTCATGTAGTTTCTCAACCAATATTTCAGTGTCTGCGGGTGGCGCTATGCGGTCATCTGTTCCATTGATGATCAAGCCAGAAGATGGGCAGGGCGCCAGAAATGAAAAGTCATACATATTTGCAGGAGGTGCAACGGAAATGAAGCCGGTGATTTCAGGACGGCGCATTAGAAGCTGCATCCCAATCCATGCGCCAAAACTAAAGCCCGCAACCCAACAGTGTTTAGAATTGTTGTTCATGGATTGCAGATAATCAAGAGCCGAGGCTGCATCGCTTAACTCTCCGATGCCTTGATCGTATTCGCCCTGACTACGTCCAACCCCGCGAAAGTTGAAACGTAAGACAGTGAAGCCCATATGGTAAAAGGCATAGTGGAGATTATAAACCACTTTGTTATTCATAGTCCCCCCAAATTGGGGATGGGGGTGTAAGACAATAGCGATTGGAGCATCTCTGTCTTTTTGGGGGTGATAGCGCCCTTCAAGGCGACCATCGGGACCGGGAAATATAACCTCGGGCATATAGTTTTCTCTCCTTGAGAACGGTATGGCGCGTTCTTGACAGTATCTGTTCCGCAATTTAGAATGATTCTAAGATTTGAGAGAACATCTGCCGTTTCATTTGAGATAAGCCGTGGTGCAGCTCAGGTCAATGAGATAACGGTAATGAATTAACGGAATGGACGCATGAAACTCAGTACTAAAGGGCGATATGCAATGATTGCCTTAACTGATATCGCTTTGCAGAGTGCCGGGCAACGTGTTTCTCTTGCAGAGATTTCCAAACGGCAAGATATTTCCTTGCCGTATCTCGAGCAGCTTTTTGTTAAATTACGCCGCAGCGGGTTGGTGCAATCGACCCGTGGTCCAAGCGGCGGGTATGAACTTGGCCGTTCCGCGCATCAGATCCGCGTAATTGATATTCTTTCTGCTGTTGATGAGACCTTGGATGCGATGCACAAAGGGGCCGGTGCCTCAGGCGCTTTATCTGGTAGTAAGGCGCAATCGCTGACCAATAGACTTTGGGAATCCATGAGTGCGACGATGTATGTGTTTTTGCATCAGACGCGGCTGTCGGACGTTATAGAAAATGATCTTGTACCTTGCCCCGCTTTGCCGACCTTGTTGACCGTGGTGGATGAATGATGGCGCGCGTTTACCTGGACCATAATGCAACGATGCCGCTTCGCGAAGATGCGCGCGCGGCGATGATCGCCGCAATGGATGTGGTAGGAAACCCATCGTCGGTGCACGAGGAGGGACGGGCTGCTAAAGCTGTTTTGGAAAAAGCCCGCGAAGATATCGCTGATGCTTTAGGCGCTTCTAGTTTAGATATCGTCTTTACCTCGGGCTCAACAGAAGCGGTGTCATTGGCGTTGTCTCAGGGTGAATTTTACTGTGCTGATATTGAGCATGACGCGGTCGCAGCAAGGTGTGAGGCGTCTTTGCCTGTGGATCAAAATGGACTTGTAAGCGTCCCAAATCCAAAGCAATCAGCGCTTCAGCTAGCCAATGGTGAGACCGGAGTGTTGCAAGACCTTCCCGATGGACTTTGGTTTTCGGATATCACGCAGGCCTTTGGAAAAATGCCACTTGCATTTAATTGGCTCCCAGCTCAAACAGCGGCCGTCTCAGCCCATAAAATCGGCGGTCCCAAGGGGATTGGCGCTTTGATAATTAAGCATGGTACGGATATCTTGGCCCAAATAAAAGGCGGTGGTCAGGAAATGGGACGCAGATCCGGCACTGAAAACGTGATAGCGATTGCTGGGTTTGCGGCTGCTGCTAAGGCAGCTAAAAGGGATTTGGATAATGGTATTTGGGATGAGGTGGTAGAACTTCGAGATTTCCTTGAAGAGGCAATTGTCCAGTCCTCAGAAGATACTACATGTGTAGGCCAAGCCGTTCCGCGTCTTCCAAACACAACCTGCCTTATCTCTTCTGATTGGCAAGGCGAATTGCAAGTAATGCAAATGGATCTTGACGGAATTGCAGTTTCGGCGGGATCGGCTTGCTCAAGTGGGAAGGTACGGGCGAGCCGGGTCCTAATGGCAATGGGTATTGAAGCAGAGCATGCGGCGTGCGGACTTCGGGTGAGTCTTGCCCCTATGACCAAGAAAGAAGACGTTGAGCGGTTCGTTGACCGTTGGAGCGTTAAGAAACACAAAATGGGATTGCGCCGCGCGGGTTAGAGTGCGCGGAGAGGAGAAAATAGATGTCAGTAGCCACCGATATGGAAGTCAAAGAAGGCGTTGATCAGGAAACGGTTGATGCCGTACGCGAAGTGGGCGGCACTTACAAATATGGATGGGATACCGAAATAGAGATGGAATACGCGCCGAAAGGCGTTAATCCAGAAATCGTACGGTTAATTTCTGATAAAAATGACGAACCTGAATGGATGACTGAGTGGCGACTTTCGGCCTTTAAACGTTGGGAGCAGATGGCAGAGCCTAACTGGGCGATGGTTGACTATCCTGAGATTGATTTTCAGAACCAATATTTCTATGCGCGGCCCAAATCCATGGTAGAAAAACCAAAATCTCTTGACGAAGTAGATCCAAAACTTCTAGCGACCTATGAAAAACTCGGCATCCCACTAAAGGAACAAATGATTTTAGCAGGTGTTGAAGGTAGAGAGGACGCTCCTGCAGACGGGCGCAAGGTTGCTGTAGACGCTGTCTTTGACAGTGTTTCTGTCGGAACTACTTTCCAAGCGGAGCTGAAAAAAGCAGGCGTTATCTTTTGCTCTATATCTGAGGCGATCAGAGAGCACCCCGACTTGGTAAAAAAATACCTTGGATCTGTGGTGCCCGTATCGGACAATTTTTATGCTACGCTCAATAGCGCCGTCTTTTCAGATGGATCTTTCGTTTATATTCCACCGGGCGTTCGCTGCCCAATGGAACTCAGCACCTATTTCCGCATCAACGCGGAAAACACGGGACAGTTCGAACGCACGCTGATCATTGCAGACAAAGGATCTTACGTGAGCTACCTTGAAGGCTGTACTGCGCCTCAACGCGATACGGCACAACTCCATGCTGCCGTAGTGGAAATCGTGCTAGAAGAAGACGCAGAGGTAAAATACTCTACCGTGCAAAACTGGTTCCCAGGCGATGAAAATGGTAAAGGCGGGATTTACAACTTCGTCACGAAACGTGCGGATTGCCGTGGTGATCGATCAAAAGTGATGTGGACACAGGTGGAAACTGGCTCAGCTGTGACATGGAAATATCCCTCCTGTATCCTACGTGGAAACGATAGCCAGGGGGAATTTTATTCAATCGCCATTGCCAATAATCGGCAGCAGGCAGATACAGGTACCAAAATGGTGCATCTTGGTACAAATACCAAATCACGTATTGTATCTAAGGGAATTTCTGCAGGCGTTGCTCAAAATACCTATCGTGGATTGGTTTCAATGCATCCTAAAGCCAAAAGCAGCCGCAATTATACACAGTGTGACAGCTTGCTGATTGGCGATAAATGCGGTGCACATACCGTCCCTTACATCGAAGTAAAAAACAATTCTTCGCGCGTTGAGCATGAGGCGACAACTTCCAAAGTAGATGATGAACAACTATTCTATTGTCGCCAGCGCGGCATGGACGAAGAAGAAGCGGTCGCGCTTGTGGTAAACGGGTTTTGTAAGGACGTCCTACAGGCGCTCCCAATGGAATTTGCTATGGAAGCACAGCAACTAGTGGCCATTTCGCTTGAGGGCAGTGTTGGATGACACCTCGTGTGTTGATTATGAGACTTAAGCACGGTGTTTTGGAGGTCTTGCACCAGAATTTTGGGGCGCCGCATGTCTTCATAGTTGAGGCTGGTAATGAGGCTTTCACAGTGCGCGCCTTACGGGATCACCCGAGTATCTCCTTGGCTGCCAAGTTTTTTGAGTTTTATGAAAAAATAAGGAAATTCTTGATCAACTGTATTGTTGACAGTGCCCTACACTTGCCAATCCATCTCAAAGACCGCGAAATCGACGCAGGCGTTATGGCGAGTTTAGCGGTAAAGCTTATCTCGAAATTTTTGCCCCTAAGGAGGTCTTACGATGATTGCAATGACAACTGTAATGATTAAGAGCGATAATGCCAGAAGATACAAAGCCCTTTTGGCAGGTGAAGCGAGAATGGGAGTAAATTTTATTCGCGATCTATTTGCCTCAATCACAGATGCGATAGGTGGCCGCTCTGGCATTAACGTTAGAAGGCTTGCGGCCGCTCGCAAAACAGGTATGAGCGAATTTGAAGAAAAGATAACGGCCCTGGATGCCGACGCGATTTTTAGTGTTAATTTTGATTATGAAATCGTTGGCCGATCCATGTTATTGAACTCGATCAGTGGCAAGGAGGTTGTGATTTGAATAAGAAGCACGGGTCTCATTGGGTCAGGAATGGATTGTAAGGAAAGACGTCATGTTAGAAATTAAAAATCTATGTGTGTCCTTGGAAGAAGAGGACAAACGAATTCTCAAAGGTGTGAATCTGACGGTTGAGGCGGGCAAAGTCCACGCAATCATGGGGCCGAATGGATCGGGAAAATCGACATTGTCTTATGTGCTTTCTGGGCGCGAAGGTTATGAGGTCACAGATGGTAGCGCTAGGCTGCTAGATGAAGATATTTTGGATATGGAACCTGAAGAACGAGCTGCGGCAGGACTTTTCTTGGCGTTCCAATATCCTGTCGAAATTCCAGGCGTCGGAAATATGACCTTCCTGCGCACTGCAGTGAATGCGCAGCGCAAATCACGCGGACAACAAGAAATGTCAGCCACTGATTTTCTGAAAGAGGTACGTAGTGAAGCCAAAGCATTAAAAATTGATGCTGATATGCTCAAACGTCCGGTAAATGTGGGGTTTTCCGGTGGTGAGAAAAAACGTAATGAAATTTTGCAGATGGCCATGTTGGAGCCCAAAATGTGTATTTTGGACGAAACAGACAGTGGTCTAGATGTTGACGCGATGAAGCTGGTCGCGGAGGGTGTTAATGCATTGCGCAGTAATGATCGCGGATTTTTGGTTATTACTCATTACCAACGTCTGCTGGACCACATTAAACCCGACGTTGTGCATATCATGGCTGATGGACGCATTGTGAAAACAGGAGGGCCAGAATTGGCGCTTGAAGTTGAAAACAATGGTTACTCAGACATTTTGGCGGAGGTGGCCTGATGTCGCTTGCTCAGACCAAAGAGAAAGCTACCAAAGAGCGGTTAACTTCAATGGAATTGCCCCTTAAAGGGTGGAGCGCCTCAGCTCGCAGCGACGCGTATGACCGGCTGATGGGAATGGGGCTTCCGGTAAGACGTGATGAATACTGGAAATACACGCGCCCGGATGCGTTTACCTCTGCCGACGTGCCTCGTGCCGCGGTGCAAGAGGATAACGACGCTCCGATTTTTGATGCGCTCGACTGCCATAAACTGGTTTTTGTAGATGGTATCTATTCTGAGGAATTTTCAGACGGTTTGTCGATAGATGGTGTGACCTTGGAATTGCTCTCATCTACCTCGGATGTTGATATCCATTGGGCCAAAAGCCTTTACGGCTCTCTTGAAAAAAAGGGACAGAAGCCAGTTGCAAGACCGCTTGCGGCGTTTAATTCCGCGTTCGCACAGGAAGGTATCTTGATGCATGTGAAAAAAACACCGCCTAAACCGATTAGCCTGCATTATGTGCGTGAGTCGGACGTATCTGACGTAATGTTGCATCACGTAGTCAAAATCGATGAAGGTGCCAGTATCACCATACTGGAAAGCGGTGATGTTGCTGCGCGGTGCAATATGGCCATTGAAGCTGAGATCGAAAAGGACGGACAGCTTAACCATGTTCGCGCGCAGGGACGCGATCACGAACGGAACGCTTTGACACATATTTTTGCACAACTAGAAGAGCAGTCACAATTCAAATCATTTTGTCTCACGATGAATGGCGTGTTAACGCGTAATGAAACAGTCATTGAGATGCGTGGTGACGATGGGATGGCCCATGTGGCTGGAGCAAGTGTTGGAGATGGAGATTTTCACCATGATGACACCGTATTCATCACCCATGATGCTCTACGCGGTGAAAGTCGGCAGGTATTTAAAAAAGTACTTCGCAATGGGGCAACAGGAGTTTTTCAAGGAAAAATCCTTGTTAAACCTGATGCACAGAAAACGGATGGCTATCAGATTAGCCAATCGCTATTGCTAGATGATGACAGTCAATTTCTTGCAAAACCAGAGCTTGAAATATATGCCGATGATGTGGCGTGTTCGCATGGATCGACTTCTGGGGCTATTGATGAGGAGGCGCTTTTTTATCTGCGCTCGCGTGGCGTGCCGGCAGAAGAAGCTACAAATCTGCTCACACTTGCCTTTCTGGCTGAGGCCTTGGAGGAGGTTGAAAATCAGGAAATTTCGGATGTTCTTAACG
The DNA here is from genome assembly GCA_913051655.1 of uncultured Alphaproteobacteria bacterium. Lineage (GTDB taxonomy): Bacteria > Pseudomonadota > Alphaproteobacteria > Rhodobacterales > Rhodobacteraceae > LFER01. The sequence goes on along the minus strand of CAJXHI010000021.1, from coordinate 3,772 downwards.
CCCATCTTGAAGGTTGTCTGAAGAGAGGGTGCTGAAGCATGTCCGTTATCAAAAATATCTATGACAGCTACAGAAGACCGGCCACGGTTTTTCAAAGCTTTGTTACAGATTATTTTGAAGAAAAAACAGCGTTAGGATTTCTCGCCGGAGGGTGTCTTCTAGCGTTTATTTCTTATTGGCCTGCTGCAGCTCGGGATGCACACCTAAGCGATCAGACGCTTGATATGGTGTTGGGGGCTGCTCTTTTCGCGTGGATCTTCATCGCGCCATTGCTGTTCTACGCCTTTGCGGGAATCTTGACTTTGGCTCTGTTTATAGGCGGCCTTAAAGGCATTGGCCTGCCCTTGCGGTTATCACTGTTTTGGTCGTTTCTAGCAGCTGCCCCTTGGATGCTACTTTATGGGTTGGCAGGTGGATTTTTGGGGCAGGGACTTTTAACTAATTCCATCGGTATCATTTGGCTTGGCGTCTTTGTGTGGTTTTTGACATGTGCCTTTCGCGCCTTGAGGGGGGGGGCTGATGAGTAATACCATTCATCTTGGAGATCTGCTGAAAACCAGCTTTTCACAACCCAAAGAGGCCGCAGCTGTTATTATCTACAGAGGCTTTTCCTATGACGTGATCTGGTCCGTTTTCATCGCATCAATTTGTTTAACCACCGCAATGCAATTTTTTGCAGATGGGTTGATGCAGATAGATGGTCCTTCGCTCAACGAAGTTAGTAGCCCTTGGATATTTGCGCTTATGGTGGGGGGGATGACGCTATTAGTGTGTGCGACCATTACTTGGACTGGACAGCGTTTTGATGGTGAGGCCAGTTTTAAAACTATATTCACCTTGGTGGCTTGGTTACAGGTGATTCAGCTTATTCTACAGGCTTTCATCTATGTGTTATTGTTTCTGGTAACCGCCTTGGCGGGCTTTGCCCAAATCGCCATCATTTTCTGGTCACTTTGGATCTTTATTGCTTTCGTCGATACCGCCCATGGATTCGATAACATGTTGAAATCTTTTGTGGTTTCCGTCCTCGGCATTGGTCTGGGCGGCATAATATTGTTTTTCATGATCTCGTTTATGGGAGTGGGGTTTTAAAAATGGTTTTTGATATCAATTCAATTCGCTCAGATTTTCCGATTTTGTCACGTCATGTGAATGGAAAACCATTGGTATACCTAGATAATGGCGCGTCATCGCAAAAACCCCAAGTCGTCATCGATGCGATTAAAAAAGCCTATTCTCAGGAATACGCTAATGTCCATCGAGGGCTTCATTTTCTGAGCAATCTGGCAACGGAAAAATACGAATCTGTGCGTTTCATCGTGGCAAGATTTCTGAACGTTGACGATGAAAGCGACATTATTTTAAATTCAGGCACCACGGAAGGCATCAATATGGTGGCTTACGGATGGGCGATGAATGTAATGGAGCCAGGCGATGAGATTATCCTCAGTGTCATGGAACATCACGCCAATATCGTGCCATGGCATTTTCTGCGCGAACGTTATGGTATTGTGCTTAAATGGGTAGATGTAGATGAAAACGGTGTAATTGAACCCGAGGCCATGCTGGATGCTATCACGCCGCGCACAAAGCTAATTGCGGTGACCCATATGTCCAATGTTTTGGGAAGCGTTGTAGATGTGAAATCTATTTGTGTGGGGGCCAGTGCCAAAGGGGTACCCGTTCTTGTCGATGGATCACAGGGGGCGGTTCATATGGCTGTTGATATCGCTGATATAGGCTGCGATTTTTATGCGATCACGGGACATAAGCTTTGTGGTCCTTCTGGTTCTGGGGCGATTTATGTGTCAAAAAAGCGCCAAAGTGAAATGCGCCCTTTTATTGGAGGGGGCGATATGATCCGCGAAGTGCATAAAGATCAGGTGATCTATAACGATGTGCCCCATCTTTTTGAAGCAGGAACACCCGGTATTGTTCAAACCATCGGGTTTGGCGTGGCGCTAGAATATATGATGGGTATCGGGATGGAGCAGATTGCCGCGCATGAAAAGGTAATCACCGAATATGCGTCTACGCAGCTTGGTGGGTTGAACTGGCTCAAACTACAGGGAGCCGCACTGGATCGTGGGGCGATTTTTTCCTTTACAATGGACGGTGGCGCGCATGCTCATGATATTTCCACCATCTTAGATAAAAAGGGTATCGCTGTGCGAGCTGGGCAACATTGCGCAGGCCCATTGATGGACCATTTGGGCATTAATGCCTCCTGTCGTGCCTCTTTTGCATTTTACAATACGGTAGAAGAAGTCGACGCATTGATGGATGGATTGCGCTTTGCCAATGAGCTCTTTGGATAGGAGACAAAGTTTTTCATTGCGAGCCGAAAGCACGGACGATATAGCTTGTTCGATATGCACCCGTAGCTCAGCTGGATAGAGCGCTGCCCTCCGAAGGCAGAGGCCAGAGGTTCGAATCCTCTCGGGTGCGCCATTTTCGAATTAAGAGTGTGATGTAACTCACTGATCTGTATGCAGTATTCTGTTTATGGAGATGTGGAGGTTTATCCTGTGGTATCCAATCAATGTGAGTACTTATGGCAAAAACGTGGCGTGTATTACTTCAGACGAAAGGTGCCGTCTAATGTGCAGCAGCATTATGAACGTCCTCAAATAGTGATTTGTTTGAAGACGAAGAGTAAATCAGCAGCAATAAAAGCAAGCAGATCAATAGCCAGTAAGTTAGATGATTTCTGGCTTCAAATGCGTATTGCAGACACGGATGTGCCTGCTTCCCATTTATTGGTGAAGGGTAAGCACAAGGATGCCTTCAAATCATCTGCCTTACCACTGTCTGATGCTCTAGCCACGTATTGCAGTTTGAAAGGGGTAGATCGTACTGCTTTGTTCTTTACTGCAGCTAAGAGGAATGTTGGCTATGTGCTGGAACACTTGGGTGATCGACCCATAGATACGTACAGTTCAGCAGATGCAGCATCCTTCAGGGATTGGTTGATTGATCGTGGCCAGACCATTTCATGAATCTCTCGTATCTTTGGGACAATACGTGCCGTCATCAATCTCACTATACAAGAGCATGGATTAGATTGTCGTAATGTTTTTGCGAATATCTATCTTCCCAAAAAGGCAGAAGAGAAACGAAAGCCAATACCCAAGCATGAGATCATTCAAATACAAAAGACATGCTTGGAAATAGGTGATGAGAGAAGGCTAGTGATAGCCCTTATATCTGACACAGGGATGCGTTTATCTGAGGCTCTAGGACTTGTGTGGAGTGATGTAGAGCTTAATCATGCATACCCACATGTCAATCTGGTTGAGCATCCATGGCGGCATTTAAAGACGTCTGGCAGTAAACGACTTATGCCACTTGTTGGAGTATCTTTGGAGGCGGTAAAAGTCATGCATCAGCAAAAGTTTAGCACCCAGTTTCTTTTTACTTCGCATACAAGTGCGGCCAAGTGTAATGGCAACTCAGCATCAGCAACTCTAAACAAGTGGCTGAAGCAATACACAGAGCAGGGTGTCATACACTCCTTCAGGCATAGCTTTAGAGATAGGCTCAGAGAAGCAGAGGTGGACATAGAGTTAACTGATCAGCTTGGTGGCTGGGCAAGCCCAAGCATTGGGCAGAGCTATGGTTCAGGGCATACATTGAAGCAGAAGTATGATGCGATGCAGAGGATAGTATTAAACACATCACCATAAACAGAATACTGCTTACAGATCAGTGTGTTACATCATGCGTGGTGAGGTTTATGGCGCACCGGGTAGGTGGTTCATATCCTTACTAC
>CAJXHI010000020.1 GCA_913051655.1 uncultured Alphaproteobacteria bacterium | reverse complement strand
TCACGACATTTACCTTGGCAAGGTAACGCTCTACCCCTGAGCTACGCCCGCGTCCGTTGGATGTAGCGAGGAATATAAACATCTGAGCGTCGCTGCAAGTGAAAAAGTATGTGGAAATCAAAAATTTCTTATTTTCTTTGCTCGATAGTTTTCAGTCGCAACGGTGTGCACAAGATAAAAGCATACTTCGCAATTCCTAAGACTAATCAAAGGCACATTACGATTACTGTAAAATTTAATGACTTAAGTACAGGTGCCGGTCATTTAAAATTAGTTCATACAATAGCGATGGATGGTTTTCTTTTAATGGCTGCACTTGGACTGTTGGTGACAAGCTCAACAATTAGTCCAGAAATTTCTAAAATGGAGGAGCGTTTTCAATATCATATTGGCGCAAGAATCTGGTCGTGCGGGTTTGGGTTTTACAACTGAGATGGATTAGCTTTCTGAGCAGACAGTGGTAATTCTATACCGGCTGGAAGGCTTTTAAGCACATCTTAAAGGTTAATGGAATTGTCGGTGGGCTTCTGCAGGTACCTGCCGTACGGGACATTGAGTCCTCTAAGTTGATACCTTTCGTGACTGAATATTGGGCGTTAAATACGGCATTGGATATTCAATTCGACTTTATGTGTCATTCGGAAAATTGACTTCACCTTTTTAGCAAAATCGTCATTTTTCTTGACGACTCTTCTGCCGAAGTGTGGCAAGAGATGACACGGATGGTCTATAAAAACAGATCCATTTCGCCGCGCTGTCCTTACATGCACATAAAGGCATACCAAAATCGCAGTATGATTTGTACAAATACGATATGATTGCAATTTGAGAAGATAACGAAGCTTCAACGCTTTGGTCATTTAAGAAAATATCGCTCATCGCGGAAATTATCCGAATAAAGCTGCCTCTGACTAGCTGTCATGGAAAGGCGGAGCACGCTGGGGCTTTATCTCGACATAGGATCGTTTTGTGCTTCTTCCTAAGCATATAGGTTGTTTTGGAAGAGGGCAGGCTCAGACAGTTTCATCGCATTGGAGCCTTGCTGATATACTCGTAGTCGGGATTACATCTAAGAAAGGGTCAGCGCCCACCTGCATAAATCGTTTTTTAACTTTTCTAAAACAGAGATTAGGCTTAGAGTCAGACCGACAATCAGTAACATGTACTCTCTTCAATGCCCAACGAGAGCATCCACAGCAAGCACGTCATTTTCGTAAATAAAAAGCGGATTTATTTCGACTTCCTGAAACCCCTTAGGTGCATTTTGCACGTATTCGCATAAGCTGGAAATTGTTTGTGAGACAGCTTCTATATCCGCTTTAGGTTGGTTGCGAAACCCGTTTAAAAGTGAAAAGACTTTCAAAGATTTCAGTGCAGCTTCTATGCGCGATGCATCTGTCGGAAGCAAAAGGGTTTTGCTGTCGCCTAGAAGTTCCACCAAAATACCACCGCTGCCTAGGGTAAGTGTCAGGCCAAATTGTGCGTCTTGTTGAAGCCCAACGACCAATTCCGCAAGTGGAGGCGTACCCATTTTTTCCACCAAAAAAAAATCGCTCATAGCCTCTGGATCATAGGCTAAAACACAAGTTTTCATCTCTTTGACGGCTGCGGTCAATTCGGTGGCGTTGTTGATCGCGATTTTGACAGCACCGGCCTCCGTTTTATGCAACAGTTTATGGCTCATCATTTTAAGCACCACCGGATAGCCAAGCTCATCGGCCCCGTTGACCAAATCTTTGCTTTGCATAAGTTTCCCTTTGGGAACGCGCATGCCGGCTTTGGTCAAAATCACTTTACCCTCATATTCGTTCAGATAAAGAGGAGTAGAGGCGATGTCGCGCGGTGGGAGTACTGGTGGCAGAGGTCTATTAAGAACGTCTTTTCGTGCTTTTGACCATTCACAGGCATGTTTTATAGCGTTGAGGCATTCATGAATACCCTGCATCGGCGCAATGCCTTTCCCAATTAACAACTCACGTGTCTCTTGGTCCAGGTTCTCAGGCAACGTTGCGCAAATTGCCGCCGGCACACCAAGCTTGTGTGCAGCGTTACCAAACGCACCTGCATCATTGCTATAAAACACTTTACTCTCATCCAGGCCTGGTGCTGGATAATCCTGTACCAGAACCGTTGCATCTGCATTTTGCGCGGCAATAGCTGCCTCAAAGACCTTTTCCGTAATCTCAGGCTGGCCCCAAATAGGGGTGGTGTAATCCAATGGATTGGAGACGGTGGCAATTTTTGGCAAAAGGGTGCGTAGCGTTTTTTGGGCAGCCTCATCAAAGGCTGGAAATTCTAGAAAGATCTGTTCGCCATGATCAGCCAACATTGTGGCACCTCCGCCCGAACAGGTGAAACCTGCGATGTGGTTTCCTTTAGGACGATCCACCACGCAGAGGTATTTCAGCGTTTCCAAAAACTCGGAGGGATTGCCGACAGAGATGACGCCGCAGCGCTGAAAGAGTGCATTATAAAAAGCTTTTGATCCTGATAAAGATCCGGTATGTGACACAGTCAATTTGCTGCCAATGTCCGAAGTTCCCGTTTTAAGCGCAACAATGGGTGTGCCATTTCTGAGGGCCTTAAGTGCTGCTGCTTCGAATTTTTGGATATTAGCTAGCCCCTCGATATGAACCCCGATTGCCCGAGTATCTTTGTGTGCGCTAAAAATATCGATAAAGTCCTCTAACGCCATCACCGCCTGATTACCGGCTGACACCAGGAATGTCAGCGGAATACTGCGCTGGCTCATCGAAATATCAGAGGAAAACATTCCGCTTTGGGTAATAATTGCTGCGCCATATCCGGGGCTATATCCTCCGTGCGCAAATGGCCAGAGTGCGATGTTGTCAAGGTAATTGATAATCCCATAGCAATTAGGACCGATCATAGCCATATCTCCGACAGCTTCGACAAGAGTCCTTTCTAAATGTGCTCCATCTTCGCCAGCCTCTTTAAACCCTGCTGCATAGCACACGATGCCGCCTGCGCCCATGTCTGACAGTTCTTTGATGGATTCAATCGCCTGCTGTGCAGGTATCGCCAAAAAGACAGCGTCGGGTGCTTCTGGTAAGTCGCGTAAAGAGGCAAAGCAGGGAATGCCTGCCAAAGTCTCACGTTTTGGGTTAACTGGCCAGTAAGCACCCTCATAGCCGCGCCTTCGCGCTTCTCCAATTGCGATAAATGCGTCTGTGCCCCCGATAAATGCTACATGGCGAGGGCGTAACATACGTTGAAAATTTACCTTTTGAGCCGGTGTCATGCGCCAAGCGGTCTTAGGATCGAGCGTGTGATGATATGACGTTGGATCTCGCTTGTACCATCCCAGATCCGCTCAAGCCGGCTATCGCGCCAAAGCCGCTGAATTGGTAGTTCTTCCATCAGCCCCATGCCACCAAATATCTGTACAGTGTCATCCGCCACTTTGTTAAGCATTTCTGAGCAGTAGACTTTGACCATGGCAGCATCTTGATCTTGCATGCGCCCTTCGTCTGCCCGCTGCACGGCGTCGGCAACAAGCAAATCCGCAGTACGCAACCCAATCGCCATATCTGCAAGGCGAAAGCCTGTCGCCTGAAATGAGCCGATGGGTTTGCCAAATTGTTTACGGTTTGCGGCCCAATCAGTTGCCATATCCATAATCCGCTCCGCTTTGCCACAACAGGTTGCGCCCACCCAGATGCGCCCCATACCCAACCATTTTCCAGAGAGCTCCAAGCCACGACCTTCTTCGCCTAGGATCTGATTTGGGCCAAGTCGAACGTTGTCAAAGCTGAGTTGAAAGTTTTTGTAACCCCTGTAACTGACACATTTGTTTCCCTCCTGACAATCAAAACCGGTGAGCCCAGTATCAACCAGAAAGGCCGTCACTCTTTTACGTGACCCACGTGGCGTTTCATCAACACCTGTAGCGGCAAAAACAATAGCGAAATCCGGCATCACAGGTCCTGAGATGAAGTGTTTTGAACCGTTCAAGATCCAATCTTTCCCATCGCGGCGAGCATTGGTTTTCATTCCCATCACGTCAGACCCTGCTTCGGGTTCGGTCAAAGCAAAAAGCTCTCTCTTTTCGCCTGTTACACTCGGAGCAAGGTAGCGCTCAATCTGATCCCCCTCACAGGCCAAAAGAATTTCCGTAGGCCGTGCGATCCAGCTGTGAAGGGCATGGGTTGTTTTACCATATTCGCGCTCGACGATGGACATGGCTTTGTAATTCAACCCGCCACCACCAACGTTTTCGGGCAAATTGGCAGCAAAAAGACCTGCTTCTTTTGAACGTGCTTCGATCTGGTGGCCGAGGTCAAGCGGGACCTCGCCCATACGATCAACGAGGTCCTCATGTGGATAAACTTCCCTTTCAAGAAAGGTTTGCACGGTTTTTAGCAGCATCTCATTTTCGAGGGAAAGTGTGACAGTCATCTAAGCGTCCTCCGTTCACTCAGCGCCGCGCAGGCGCAACTTGTTTCGGGCTTCTTGCGGTTTTAGCGCGCGCGCACCCATACGTTCCAGAATTTCAACCGCGCGCGTCACCAGTTGTCCATTGGTCGCAAGAACACCACGATCCAAATATATATTATCTTCTAAGCCCACGCGCACATTGCCTCCCATGGCCACCGCAGTGGCAGCCATAGGCATCTGCATACGTGAAATACCAAACCCTGCCCAGTTTGCACCTTGTGGAAGATGGTCTTTCATCGCTTTCATCGTATCCACGCTTTGATCTGCCCCCCATGGAATACCGAGACAGATTTGAAACATAGGAGGCTCTGCAATCATTCCCTCTTGGATCATCTGCGCTGCAAAGCGGATATGGCCGAGCTCGAACACCTCCAGCTCTGGTTTTACCCCCCAATCCTTGGTGAGGGCCGCCATTTTTCGCAACATAGGGGGTGTTGAAATATAAATCTCGTTTCCATTTCCAAAGTTAAGCGTGCCACAATCCAGAGAGCAGATTTCCGGAAGGCATTCGTGCACGTGTATAAGACGTTCTTCGGCTGAAATCATATCTGTGCCAGGGCCTGGCATGGCAGGGTCTTCTTCAGAGGGAATCCAATCGCCGCCCATCCCCGCAGTAAGATTAATTACCACGTCTGTTCCGCTTTCGCGGACGCGGTCTACAACTTCTTTAAACAGCTTTGGGTCGCGTGATCCCTGGCCCGTTTCCGGATCGCGTACATGGATATGTGCGATCGCTGCGCCTGCTTTAGCGGCCTCAATCGCCGCGGCGGCAATATCTTTGGGGGTTACGGGGACATGCGGGCTCTTTCCTGTAGTGTCTCCAGCGCCTGTGACAGCACAGGTCACCACAACGTCGTAATTCATAATCGCCATACTCCCATCTAATTTGCTATATTTTGGATCGAAGTCAGATCAAAAGTATCTATTTTTCGCCGCATATCACGACTTGTACGTCGAAAAATATATGATATGCCTTATTAGGTTTTTGACTAATCCGTTGGAAAGAGGGTCTATGGCGCGCACGCTTTATTGTCTCTTACTGCCACGCTTCAATATGTATTCGCTGATGAACATTATCGAGGCGCCGCGTATCGCAAATTACCTTTCGTCAGCACCGCTTTATGCGGTGGAGCATATTTCCTTTGAAGGGGGAGAAATTTCTGCAAGCAACGCGATGTCTGTGCGCTGTGAAATCCCGCCAGAACAACTTAATCGCAACGATATGTTATTTGTTGTTGGAAGCTGGGGAGCTGAGCGGTATGCAAATAACAAACTATTTTCATGGCTGCGTGTTCAGGCGCGGCGTGGTGTAGCGGTTTGTTCGGTAGAGCAGGGCGCCTATCTTTTGGCGCGCGCTGGTCTATTGGGAAAGAAAAAGGCAACCACACATTGGTCCTATATCGCAGGGTTCCAGGAACAATTTCCAAATATTGACATCAGCGAGCAGCTTTTCACAGAAGGCGGGCAAATCACTTGTTGTTCGGGATCAACCGCTGGGCTTGATCTGATGTTGAAATTGATAAGGGAAGATCATGGAGAGGCGCTAGCTGGAGAAATTTCCAATCAGGTGATGCATCATCCTGTGCGTTCTGGGCGGGACCCACAGCGTAAAACGCTTGGGAGGGGATTGGAACGACTTGGCGCAGATGTGCGCGCTGCAATCGAAGTCATTGAGGCAAATATTGCCGATCCACTCAGCGTCCCAGAAATTGCAGAGCAGGTAGGTCTTTCACAACGCCAACTGGAACGACAGTTCAATAAATCTGTGGGCTGCAGTATTGTACAATTTGGTCTTTTACTTCGTCTTCAGCATGCACGTGTTTTGTTGATTTCAACAGATTTGGGGATACGAGAAATTGCGACGGCTTCAGGCTTTAATTCATTGTCGCATTTCGCGCATGCCTTTAGAAAATGTTTTGGCAGAAGGCCAAGCGCCAATCGACAAGCTTGGCCAGAACAAGAAGAGGCCCCTCACTGGCCCGGCACCTTGGGCAGCTTTTTAGAAACATTAAATACGCGCAATAAATTAATTTAGTAAAAAAGTAAAAGTTTTAATTGGTATCACGAATTGCTCGTAGGACGGCAACGATTTGTGCATCACGCTTGGCGGCCATATTTTCAAACGTTTCCGTACCGGCGATGGCGTTACACCCATCGACCATGCGATCACGAAGTTCTTTAGTCAAATCAGGGGCAATGAGCCGCGTCCATGGAAGTTTCAGCGCTGGACCAAATTGGTCGAGGTTTGTCGCCATGCCGCCTTCGCCACAAGCCACATGAAACGCCATACATTGCCCTTGAACGGCCATGCGCGGTGCTGGGCCATTCATAAGCGCATTGTCGATATCGGCAGGAGTGGCTTCACCGTTGGCAACCATGTGAAGGGCCTCGCGCCAAAGTGCTTCTTGCAGGCGCGTTGCAACGAAACCGGGGATTTCCTTTTTCATAATAAGCGGAGATTTACCGGCAGCTTTGTAGAACTGTCCAGCCCATGCGACTACGTCAGGGGATGTTTTCTTCCCACCTACAATTTCAACCAATGGCAAAAGATAGGGGGGATTAAAAGGATGCCCAATCACGCAGCGCTCTGGCGTGGCACAGTTTTGTTGAATGTCGCTCATCGTCAGGCCGGAGGTTGAGGAGGCGATTACAACGTCTTTTGGAACAATTTCTCCAAGTTCTTTGTAAAGAGCTTGTTTTAATTCAATACGTTCTGGCGCACTTTCTTGAATAAAACCAGTGTCCTGGATTGCAAAACTCAAGTCACTTGTGACGCTTAGGCGGTCAAGCGTTGCGCCTTTTGCCAGGCCCAAAGCGGTTAGACTGATCCACGCTGTGTCAAGGATCGCATCGAAGCTTTCCCGCTCTTTTGGATCGTGTATATAGGCGTTGACATCATAACCGCGTGCCAGAAAATGTGCGGCCCAGCCTGCACCAATGGGACCCGCGCCTATGATTGTTATGTGGGTTACAGATGTTGGGTCGGAATACACTTCATTCCCCTTTGAATTTGGGCTCACGTTTTTCGACAAAGGCTGCGACGCCTTCTGCGGCATCGCTTGATTTCAACATTTTTCGATAGATCGGCATCGGGTCTGTGCGCATTTTGTGAAAGGCGTTTTCCAATGGAACGCATTCAATCTCACGCTGTACTTCTTTGACTGACTGCATCGCAAGCGGTGCGGACCACGCGATAGACGCCGCCCATTCGCGTGCTGCCTCCATCAGGCTTTCATTGGGAACGACTTTGTTCACAAGTCCGTAATGTGCCGCCTCTTGCGCGCTCATGCGTCTACCCAAAAGAAACATTTCCATCGCAATGTTGTGCGGAATGCGACGCGGAAGGCGCTGGAGTGCGCCCGCATCTGGCACAATACCCAATGGCATTTCCGGAAGGCCAAATTCTGCGTGCTCTGCCGCGATCAAAAGATCGCACGCCATCGCCATTTCAAACCCGCCCCCAATGGCATGTCCATTGATTGCGGCGATTACGGGTTTGTTGAGCGTCCAGTTCTCTGTGAGACCGGTAAAGCCGCCTTCGCCGTAATCATCTGTTTCCCACCAATTGTCGAGCTGCATCTCGCCATTATTGAGCGCCTTTAAGTCCCAACCTGCGGAGAACAACCTATTTCCGCCCCCTGTCAAAATAGCAACGCGCAGTGCAGGATCATTGCGCAATTCGCCGAATGCTGTGGCGAGCGCTTGTGACGTTGGCACATCAATTGCGTTCACCTTCCCGCGGTTCAAGGTGATTTCAAGAATATGGCCATCACGTTTGACCTCAACATCATCTGTCATTTCGTTATTTCCTCATTGAAACGCTGGGATCACCTCATCGCAGAACAGTTTCATTGAGCGTTTCTGCGCATCCATGTCCATGCCCATGCTGGCATAATAAACGAATTCGTCTACTCCCAATGAATCGTAGCGTCTTAGTTTTTCGATCACAGTATCAGGTGAACCAAAAAGCAGATTTTCCTCCAACATGTCTGGTTGATACTGTTCTCGACTTTGCAGTTCATCAAGCGGGATCTTTTGGGGGAAACCATTATGGACGTCATCTATATCCCGAAAAAGATTTTCGAACTGACCCAGAACGGTTTGAATTGCACGGATCGCTTCGTCCCTGTCATTATGATTGTCATAAACGGCGGCATGGCGCATCATGGCAAAGGTAGGTCGAAATCCATTGTTGGCCTTTTCAATTGCTTCATCGAGATGATTTTTGTAAAGTTCGGCTTCCTCAAAACCTCGTGTCAAAGGCCAGCTCATGACATTACATTTTTCGCGCAGCGCGTAATCATAGGTAATTGGGGAGCGAGCAGCGACCCAGACTGGTACTTCTGGCTGCAGAGGTTTTGGGCAGGATGTGGCGGAGGGAAACTGCCAAAATTCACCATTATGTTCCACATCGCCCTTCCAAAGACCGCGCACAACTGGGAGCATTTCCTGCATGTAACGCCAGCCCTCTGTTTGTTTGAGGCCCGGATGCATACGATCAAATTCGCGTTGATACGCGCCAGAACCGATGCCAAATTCAAGCCGTCCCCCTGAGATTAAATCAAGAAAGGCTGCTTCACCAGCAAGATTGATAGGATGCCAGTAGGCCGCGTTTACAACAGCGGTTCCCAGGCGCATGTTGTTTGTCTCCTTCGCCCACCATGTGAGAATTTGAAAGGGGTTGGGGGCAATCGTCATTTCAAGCGCATGGTGCTCTGCTGCCCAAACAATATTGAATCCTCCGTCGTCTGCCATCTGCACCATATCAAGCGTGTGTTTGGCGACATCGCGCATATCAATGCTGTCATCCATACGTTCTAAATTAACCGCGAGTTGAAATTTCATGTATCTGCCTTCTCAACGCATTACAAAGGGGTTAGCCATTGGTTCTGAAGATGTGTTCATCCAGATTGTTTTGGGGCGCGTGTAATCGTACATCGCTTGAAAACCGCTTTCGCGTCCGTATCCTGATCCTTTCACGCCTCCAAATTCTGCGATCGGAGAAACAACTCGATAAGTATTGACCCACACAATCCCTGCCCGGACTGCTTTGGCCACGCGCAAAGATCTCGCACTGTCTTTGGTGAAAATACCTGCTGCAAGACCGTGGACAGTATCGTTCGCAAGGTCAATGACTTCTGCCTCTTCCTTAAAACGCAAAACGCTTAGAACTGGGCCAAACATTTCAGTATCCACAATATGCATGTCCTGACGTGGGCATTCCACAATCGTGGGTTCATAATAATTGCCCGCCCTGCCTTCGGGACGCTTGCCGCCGCACAAAACTGTACCCCCCTCACTGATGGCTCGGGCCACTTCTTTTTCGACACAACTCATCTGCCCTGTGGTGCATAACGGTCCCATTTGCGTTTCTTCCAAAAGAGGATCGCCGATTACGATGGCTTTAGCCAACGGTATTATTCGCGCGAGGAATTCATCAGCGATATTTTCGTGTAGATAAAGGCGTGAACCTGCCACACAACTCTGACCGGTCGCTCCAAAAATTCCAGCAATAGATCCGTTGACTGCGCTTTCGATATCGGCGTCATCAAATACTATGAACGGAGATTTTCCACCCAATTCGAGAGATACTTCCGCAAAGTTTTCAGCTGAGTTATGTAGCACATATTTTGCCGCATTGGACCCTCCGGTAAAGGAAATACGCGCAACCTTGGGGTGGCTAGTCAACGCGCGTCCACAAGGATCTCCATGGCCTGTGACGATATTGATAACTCCTGGAGGAAACCCGGCCTGTTCGACCAATTTTCCAAATTCTAGCATTGCGGCAGAGGCGTGTTCGGACGCCTTCAAAACAACGGTATTACCTGCAGCCAGTGCGGGACCGATTTTGACAGCGACCAAGAACAATTGTGAATTCCAAGGGACCACTGCGGCAACTACTCCAAGGGGTTCACGATTTGTGAAAACAAACATGTCAGGTTTGTCTATGGGCAGCACATCACCAGAGATTTTATCAGCGCATCCTGCATAAAATTGAAAAAACTCAGCAATGTATTTTGCCTGCCAGCGCGTTTCTTTGAGCATTTTACCAGTGTCGATGCTTTCGGTCCGTCCGAGACTTTCGGATCTCTCTGCCAAAAGCTCTGCGAGTTTGCGAAGGCACGCACCGCGCTGTGTCGGCAACATGTCCGACCATAGACCAGAGCTAAAGGCTCGATGTGCGGCTTCGACGGCGCGGTCTACGTCTTCTGCCGTAGCTTCGGGTACACGGCTCCAGACTTCACCAGTTGAAGGGTTTGTGCTGTCAAACATCTTACCGTCTGAGGCATTTACCCAGGCACCATCAATCAGCATCTTATATGACTTTACGTTTCCCATACGCCCTCCGCCGCTGTGTCTTTTTGATTCTCATAATTACGTTTTCTTTTCCAAAGAAAAAAGATTTTTCGCCATTGTATGGCGAAAATTGTGGCTTCATGGATCTGAAACTGCGGCAAACCTAGCCAAATCGAAAGTAAACATGCCCGCAAAGTGGTAAGCGAAATGAAAGAAGGAACAAGTTTTCGGGACACTGGAAATAAAGAAGGTCGAACCCTAGTTTTTATTCATGGCCTTGGTTTGAACAAATATGTCTGGCAGTGGCAGCTGCCAGTATTGGAAAAGACGTTTCGCTTGATTTCCTATGATTTATGGGGACATGGGCTCAGTGCGGATCCGATCGAGGAACCTTCTCTGTCGGTATTCGTTGCACAACTGAACGATTTGATGGATGAACTCGGTGTAGGACGTGCCACATTAGTAGGTTTTTCACTAGGCGGAATGATTGCGCGCCGCGCTGCGCAGGATATGCCAGAGCGTGTTGAACGGCTCATCCTTCTTAATACTGCGCATAAACGCACCCCTGAGGCACAGTCCGCGATAGAAGCGCGCGCGATGCAAGCAAAGTCAGAGGGATCCAAGGCGACAGTGGAGGCCGCTCTTTTGCGCTGGTTCACCGATCGATACAGGGCCCATAATTCCGAAAAGATGGATATGGTGCGACGATGGGTCTTGGCAAATAAAAAAGAGATTTATCACAAAAACTATATGGTTTTGGCCAAAGGGGTTGATGAAATAGTCGCACCGAGCCGACCAATCACTTGCCCAGCTTTGGTTCTGACTGCGGATGAGGATTATGGCAATGGTCCTGAGATGTCTAAGGCGATTGCCAAAGAAATTGAGGGTGCAAGACTTGTCATTTTGAGAGGATTGCGCCACATGGCGTTGATGGAAGACCCAGAAGCAGTAAATCAATCAATACTTGACTTTTTACAGAATAGTGTTTGAGTCGGAAAGAAGGGATGCCCTTTGGATAGCCCAACAGATAGCAGATTAGACAGCCGTGAGCTTCGCAACGCATTTGGAAGTTTTGCAACGGGTGTCACTATTATCACCACGCGCGAGGCGGACGGTACACCACGCGGTCTCACGGCGAATTCGTTTTCTTCTGTATCCCTTGAGCCGCCGCTTTTGCTAGTTTGTATCGCGAAATCGGCGCTAAGCCTGCGTGTATTTCAAGAAGCGCCGTGTTTTTCGGTCAACATCCTCGAACACTCGCAAACAGACGTATCACGGATTTTCGCCTCTCAGATTGCAGATAAATTTGATCGTGTGCCGTGGGAAAGGGGTGTTTCTGACGTCCCGTTGCTGCGCGGATCTTTGGCTCGGTTTTCTTGTGAGACGGATCGACAAATTGACGCGGGAGATCATACAATTTTGTTGGGTAAGGTTGTGGATTTTGATTATCAAAATGGAACACCGCTGAGTTATTTTAGAGGTCAATACGGGACCTTGAGTATTGCTTCGGGTAACTGCAAGTCTCAACAAGACAACACAATCAAGCCGGCGATTGAAGCTGGCAGAAAAATATGAAAAAGGATTCAGAGGCACATCTTTAGATGACACAAAAACAGGGGGGCCAAATGTTATCAGAACTGCGAAAAGTTGTTACATTTGATGAAGATATTTATCGCGAAGGTGAAAAAAAAGCGCAGCCGCCGTTGCGCGTTATAGGTGTTGCCGCTGTGGTAGCCAACCCTTGGGCGGGGCAGGGATATGTAAAAGATTTGTCCCCTGATATTAATCGCATGGCTCCTAAACTAGGCAAACTGCTGACAGAACGATTGATTGCGCTGGCCGGATCAGGTGAGGCGATAGAAGCTTATGGAAAAGCCTGTATCGCAGGTGCAAATTGTGAATGGGAACATGCCTCTGCATTAATTCATACTTTACAATATGGAAATTTTTATCGTGAAGCGGTAGGCGCAAAAAGCTACCTTGGTTTCACCAACACCCGGGGCCCTGCGAATTCCCAGATACAGATTCCGTTAATGGACAAGCATGACACTGGACGGCGGTCGCACTATTTAACGGTTCAATTCTCTATCTACGATGCGCCGGCAGAAAATGAGCTTGTCGTGGCACTTGGCGCGGCGACTGGAGGACGACCACACCACAGGATTGGAGACAGATACTCCGACTTATCGGCAATAGGGCGTGATGTTGACAATCCTGCAGGTGTCTGAGCATAGCTGATTTAGATTTCTTTAAACACTCTGTTTGGAGTCAGGGAGACACCATGGAACTCAGTGATGAAATTACCATCAACGCTCCTAAATTGCGAGTTTACGAAGCGTTAAATGATCCAGAAATCTTGCGGCAATGCATTCCCGGCTGTGAAGTGTTGACCAAACATTCAGAGACAGAGCTTGAGGCTGAGGTTGTTCTAAAGATCGGTCCAGTAAAAGCGCGGTTTTCTGGTGAGGTGAAACTGAATAAAGCAGGCGCACCAGACAGCTATTCTCTTCATGGTAAGGGCAACGGGGGCGCGGCCGGTCACGCCAAAGGCGGCGCCGATGTAACACTTGAAGACGCCGGTTTGCAGACGATTCTGCGTTATACTGCCAAGGCACAAATAGGGGGTAAGATCGCGCAAATGGGAAGTCGCCTGATTATGGGGACTGCAAAAAAACTTGCGGGAAGTTTCTTTTCCAAATTTGCCGAAATCGTCGATCAGGACGCCTGAAGTTTTCGCAATTACGTGAGTTTTGCACCGGTAAGATCAAAATGATCAGGAAACAGCGTTTGTAAAAAGCGAAAGACAGATCGTTTTGCATTCTCACGCTGAAAGCCGTTTTGGTGCAGAAGGTAATCTGTCCACATGCCTTCCATTAAGGCCAAAAAGGCAAAGGTGACATCCTCCGCGTTCTCTTGCGTTGCCTCCTTCAGACCGTAAGTCTCTAAAAGTTGAATGAAAAGATGAAACAAAACATTCCGTAACCTTTCGTCTCTCGTATCGCTGTAGCTTGCGAGTTCTTTTTGGAAATAAATTGCGCCACGCAATTCGTACCAAACGCGGACAGATGTGGCGTTCAAAACGTCTTCGCTTAGGTCATGTTTTACAATCGCTTCCACCTGTTCTTGTGGGCTTGGTCCTGCACATTTTAAACAGGTCTCAAGAAAGGCGTGATAGCGTTCGCTTGCATGTTTCGCAGTTTCGATTACCAAGTTATCTTTGCTACCAAAATGAAGATGGATCATCCCGCGTGAAAGCCTGGCACGTTTGATGATTTCACTGACACTTGCGTTAGCATAGCCCAGATCGCTGAGTGCCTGTAAGGTTGCTTCAATTAATCCTTGGCGGTTTTTAAACTTTGCGGTGCGAGAGGTGGGCGCGTTTGATGGTATAAACTTAGTTTGATGGTGATCCTTATGGCCCATAGCTGCTCTTTCATGGCAAATGGGGTACTACACCTTCCATCTTGACAGACGGGGTTGCAAAAGTCCATGTAAATGGACAATCGTCCATACAATGAGTATGCCATGTCTGATCCATACCAGATTTTGTTTGACCCCATTAAGTTAGGATCGGTCACCATGCCTAATCAAATTTATCAACTGCCCAATTGTTCAAAAATGGGCCGTGTACGCCCAAAGGAAGAATTCGGGATTCATGGAACAAAGGTCGGAGGGGGATCGGGGGTCATTTTGACTCAGGAAACGGAAATTCATTCGTCTTCAGGTGTTTCCCAATATGCTGAAAGACGGCTGTGGGATGCGCATGATATGCCTGCGCTGCGGCTAATGGCAGAGGCAGTGCATGAACAATGCGCTTTGATAGAAAATTTGGAATTGATCGGTGACGCTGCTAGCCCAGAATTGACCGATGATGCAGTATATTCAGGGCATCTTGCTGCGCTAAGTCTGAAAGAAGATGCAAAAGTCATTGAACAGGCCCTTTTTGAGCAAATTATTTCATTGAAAGGATAGGGGATGAACGAACGGCCTATTTTTGCAAATGGCGAAAAACCGATCGCTCGCCTGCTGAGCGATTATATTGATGGCCTGTCGTTAGAACGAGACTTTTATACGTCAAATGCGATCTATGATAATGATATCCGCCATTATTGGAATACCAGTTGGATTTGGCTGGGCCACGTGAGTCAGTTACCAAAAGTTGGCGATTTCATGTTGTTTGATTATGGCCCAGAGTCATTGATTATCGCACGTGACCAGCAAGGGGAAATTGGCGTTTTTCTGAACGTCTGCCGTCATCGTGGCTCGCGGGTCTGTTTGGAACATCAGGGCAATAGGCGCGTCTTTGCGTGTCCTTATCACGCTTGGACCTACGAGCTAAATGGAAAATTGCGCGTTGCGCGTGAGATGGGCGAAGACTTTGATCCCAAAGCTTATTCGCTTTTCAAAGCTCATGTGCGGATATTTGAGGGGATGATCTTTGCCTGTACTGCTGAGACGCCACCGAATATTGACGCTGGGTTGAAAGATCTTGCGCCGCTTGTTGCACCTTTTGATTTTGGCAATTTAAAAATCGCCCATACAGCGTCTTATCCGGTGCCTGCGAATTGGAAGCTTGCAGTTGAAAATTACATGGAATGTTATCACTGCGCCCCTTCACACAAAGACTACGCAAGATCGCATAGTATTAAGGATCCAGACTACTTGCGCAGGGATCTTACGCGGTTGATGAATGAACGCTCATTGGCTGTTGGCCTCTCAGACGAAAAACTGTCTGTAAGTTCAGACAGGGAAGGCGCATTAGATATGGATTTTTATTACCGTCGCTATCCTTTGTTTGAAGGTTATCTAACTGGCAGTAAATCAGGCGAAGCCTTAGCACCCTTACTTGGTGATCTAAAAGGTTTTGACGGTGGGGCTACCGATTTGCAAATCGGTATATTAAACAATTTCCTGATCTATTCCGATCATGTTGTGGGATATCGTTTTGTGCCCCGCTCTGTTCAAGAAACTGATATTCAAGTAATCTGGTTGGTTCGCAATGATGCGTGGGAAGGAAAGGACTATGACTTGAAAGATCTAATATGGTTATGGGACGTGACCTCTCAAGACGATGAACGCATTATCCGTCTGAACCAACAAGGGGTAAATTCCTTCCACTATACGCCCGGCCCATTGTCGCATATGGAATGGGGCATTCGCGCCTTTTATGAAGGTTATCTCTCAAAAGCAGCGCTTTGGTAGAGGCGCGCATTTCAACTGATATCAATCAAAGATCAAAACTGGACATATCTCGATGAAAACTGCCCATCTAAGAAATACCCCATCTTCCCAAGACCTACTTGGTTGGGATCGTTCACATCAGTTCCACCCATGGGCTGCAATGGATGGCGCAGATGGGGCGGATTATATGCTCGTGAACCAGGGCCAGGGAATTTACCTTTGGGATGACACCGGCAAAAGGTTTATCGATGGACCCGGTGGCATGTGGTGCGTTCAGATTGGCTATGGCCGCTCTGAAATGGCAGAGGCGATTGCAGAGCAGGTGATGAAACTGCCTTATTCGTCGCCCTGGACCAATACCACGGAACCCTCTGCTATGTTGGCCAAGAAAATAGCTGATATGGCACCCGGCGACTTAAATAATGTTTTTTTCACTACGGGAGGGTCAACGGCGGTGGATACGGCACTGAGGACCGTTCATTTCATGAATAACCGTCTCGGGCGTCCAGAAAAAAAGATCGTTTTAGCGCGTGAGAAAGGATATCATGGGTCCACCTATCTGGCGGCTTCTGTGACAGGTAAAGAGCGGGACAAATCACGTTTTGATATTGAAAAACGCTTAGTGCATTTTCTGCCAGATGTGAATCCTTATCGCAGACCGGAGGGGATGAGTGTCGAGGACTGGTGTGATGCCAAAGTCGGTGATCTTGAAAAAGCAATCGCGACCATTGGCGCGAAGAATATCGGCGGTTTTATTGCTGAACCGATTTTATGTTCTGGAGGGGTCATTGTTCCGCCCGAAGGCTATCATAAACGCACGCTTGAGATCTGCCGCAAACATGACATTCTTTATATCTCGGATGAAGTTGTCACTGGTTTTGGACGTCTCGGTCATTGGTTTACCTCAAAGGAAGTGTTTGACATTGAACCCGATATCATCACTTGCGCCAAGGGCGTGACATCGGGGTATTTGCCGCTTGGCGCTTGTATCGTGTCAGACCGTGTGATGGACCTTATGATGAATCCCGATGATACGGCTTTATTTTCGGCGGGTTATACCTATTCTGCGCATCCGGTCTGTTGCGCGGCGGCTTTGAAAAATATTGAGATCATAGAGCAGGAAAATATTCTGGAGCATGTCCTTGACATTGCTCCCTATTTCCAGAGGCGCCTTCAGATTTTGGCTGATTTTCCCGGTGTTGGAAACGTCCGTGGAATGGGGCTTTTGGGGTGTATCGAGGGCACGCCGGATCGTGAGAGAGCGACGCTTGAAGATGAACGCACACTCGGAGCTCTACTTGATGCGGCCTGCGAAAAACGTGGTCTCCTTGTGCGTCCTTTGATCAATATGGCAGTATTTTCACCACCATTGATTATCCAACGAAATGAAATTGACATGATGTTTGATATTCTTGAAGAGGCAGTGAAAGAGGTCGCTGAGGCACTTTAAAACATCACATACAAAGAACTTTTAAGGCGGTCGAATTGGGAAGTTAATCGCCGCCAGATTGTGCCATTTGTTGGTCCAATAATTCGCGCTTTTGTTGTCGGAACATGATATAGGCGGCAATAGCCACAAGCACGGCTACAAAGAGAATAATGATCGTAGCCAATGCGTTAATGTCCGGCCTAAGGCCAAGTCGAATGCGCGAAAAGATCAAGATAGGCAGCGTGTTTGCCCCTGGTCCGGTCACAAAGCTTGCGATTACCAAATCGTCTAGCGAAAGCGTAAATGCCAAAAGCCAACCAGCCAGCATTCCTGGAGCAAGTCGGGGCAAAGTGATTGAAGTCATCACTTTGAACGGTTTTGCTCCCAAATCTGCTGCTGCTTCTTCAAGCGTCTCTCCAATTCCTGTCAGACGCGCCTGTACAATGACTGCGACATAGGCTAGCGAAAATGTTATATGAGCTATGGTTATAGTGATAAAGCCGCGTTCCGCTGGCCAGCCGAAAAGATCCTTTAGAGAGATGAAAAAGACCAAAAGCGAAAGCCCTGTAATCACTTCGGGCATTACAAGCGGCGCGACAAGCATACCTCCAAAAAGTGTACGTGCCCGAAAACGGCCAAATCGAACCATCGCAAGACCTGCAAACGTGCCCAACATCGTGGCAACTGTTGCATTAACCACGGCTATTTGTAGGCTCAGCCTTACGGCATCCCACACTTCCGGCGATTCAAAAAGAACCTTGTACCACCTCGTGGACCATCCCCCCCATACAGGCACCAATTTGGAATGATTGAAGGAATAAATTACCAAAAGGATCATGGGCACATAAAGAAAGGCGAACCCGAGAAAAAGCATAATGCTGAGGAAACTTGAACGGCTCTGAGTCATGTTATATCCGTTCCGCTGCTCTGCCTTGATAATATTGGTAAATGGCCATTGGTAAGACGAGGATCAAAAGCAATACAATCGCAACCGCTGCCGCCACTGGCCAATCTATGTTGCGGGCAAATTCATTATATAATTGTCGCCCAATCATCTGAACATTGCCACCTCCCAAAAGATCAGGGATTACATATTCCCCCGTGGCGGGAATAAACACCAGTAGCGCGCCTGCTATTACCCCAGGCATCGTCAAAGGGAGCGTAATTTTAAAGAATGTGTTGATCGGTCCCGAACCAAGGTCTGCTGCGGCCTCGTTTAATGTGACATCTAATTTTTCCATGTTGGCATAAAGTGGGAGGATCATAAAAGGCAGATAAGTGTAAACGATCCCCACATAAACGGCAAATTCCGTGTATAGCATCCTGAGTGGTGTTTCGATCAAACCCAGTGAAATCAGAAGGTTATTGATCGTTCCTTGGTCGGCTAGCAACCCCATCCAAGCATAAACGCGCAGTAAAAAAGATGTCCAGAAGGGCAGAATTATTGCAAACAATAAAAGCTGTTTTGTCACCGGATTTGATCGTACGATCCCATAGGAAATTGGATATCCGAGGAGCAGGGCAAGCAAGGTGGAAATAAAGGCAATCTTGATTGAATTTAAATAAGTCTTTGAATAAAGCGGATCTTCAAAGATATAGATAAAGTTATCAAATACCAAACGGATGGTAACAATTGTTCCATCTACCCATTCAATCATCGCGGTGAAGGGGGGGCTTGAAATTTCAAGCTCTGCCAAACTAATCTTGGCGACTATAAAGAATGGTGCCAAAAAGAACACCAGAAGCCAAACAAAAGGCAGTACAATGACTATGGTTTTCCAGCGCTCCTGCAATCTGTCGAGTACGCTTGTATTTGCCAAAGCTTTTGGAGCCAAGTCTGACGGAAATGCACTATCGTTCATGAAGTCAACAACATGACGTTTGAGGCATCCCAATGAAGAGAAACGTTTTCTTCCCAACTGAAAGCATGGCTGCGGTTTTGCGGGCGCAAATGGTTTTGTGCAGTCACATCAACTAAGGTGCCCTGATCAAGCCGTACTTTATAGCGCGATGTATTTCCAAGATAACCAATGTCTTCTACAACACCGCTGGTTGTGAAATCTTGCTTTTTTGATGAAGCATCTTTGTCGATCGATATCTTTTCAGGGCGTATCCCAAGGTAAACAGTTGACCCAACTGTCAAAGTGCTGGATTGTTTAAGCTCAACTTCACCCAAATCTGTTGTGATTTTTAACGATTTACTTGTGTTTTCAATTACGCGACCCTCAAAAATATTGGCAGAACCGATAAAATTCGCAACAAACCTGTTTTTAGGGAATTCATAAATTTCCGTTGGTGATCCAATTTGAATAAACGCGCCCTTGTCCATCACAGCGATACGGTCGGATAGCACCATTGCCTCTTCTTGATCGTGCGTTACCACCACAAAGGTTACGCCAACTTTGTACTGAATGTTCATAAGTTCGAATTGGGTTTGTTCGCGTAGTTTTTTATCAAGCGCGCCAAGGGGTTCATCCAAAAGAAGGAGCTTTGGTTCCTTTACAAGTGCCCGCGCAAGTGCGACGCGTTGTCGCTGGCCACCGGAAAGCTGACCAGGCCGGCGTTTTTCATAGCCCTGTAGTTCTACCAGTTTCAGCATATTTTGCGTGCGGTCTTTTATTTCGCTTCTGTTTATCCCATCTTGCTGCAGTCCAAAGGCAATGTTCTTCTCAACGCTCATATGAGGAAAAAGCGCATAGCTCTGAAACATCATATTGGTCGGGCGCTGGTATGGGGGAACGCCGGACATGTCCTTACTTTCAATCAAGATCTGTCCTGATGTCGGGGTTTCAAACCCAGCCAGCATTCGCAAAAGCGTTGATTTCCCGCATCCTGACCCCCCAAGCAGGCAAAACAACTCACCAGAATGAATATCTAGGTCGACGTTATTTACGGCAGTAAAGTCACCAAATTTTTTTGTAACATTACGGATCTGAAGAAGTGGTTTTTCATCATTCAGAGCGTTTTTTGCAGTATCTGCGCGGTCATTTGATTGGCTGACCATATTACATCCCTTGAGAGTATGATCTGATAAAGTGCATTTAGAGGGAAAAAAGAAGATAGGGCTGAAACTTCAGCCCTATCCAGGAGGCTATGTCAATTGCCCGCTTTGAAATCTGTCCAAGTTCTGGTTTGGATTCTTTGCACCTTCGGCGACAAGGACGCGTTGGTGTACATGTTTGCTACTTGCTCACTTGTTGGAAAGGCAGCAGGGCTTGAGGTGACTTCCTCGTCAATCATTGGTTTTGCGGTTGTATTTGCCGTTGCATACCATGTGTAGTTACTGTCACCAGCTGCAACGTCAGGCCGCATAATGTAATTTAAGAATAAGTGCGCATCCTCCACATTACCTGCATCCGCTGGGATTAACCATCCGTCAATCCAAAGGTTCGCTTTGCCTTGCCCTTCTGGCAGGAAGAAGTCTAGCACAACACCCGTGTCTGCTTCAGCCGCTCCGGACATCGCTAAAAGCCCATCCGGTCCCCATGTCACGGCAACACAGAACTCCTTCTGTGGCATACGCTGGTAGGCGTAGTTGTCAAATGTTTTAATGTAAGGGCGTATTGCTGATAGCAGTTCGCCAGCTTTGTCGTAATCCGCCTTACTGGTCGTAGAGGGGCTTAGTCCAAGGTGGGCGAGTGCCATTGGCACAATATCCTGTGGCGAATCCAGAAACGAAACGCCACATTTTGCCAGCTCTTTCATGTGCTTTGGATCAAAAATCATGTCCATTGAGCCGATAGGGGCATCGGGATAAGTTTCAAGCACCAATTCCTTATTATAAGTCACACCATGAGTGCCCCACATGTATGGAATAAAGTGTTGGTTGCCGGGGTCCCAATCTTTGCCAAGCTGCGCCATGATTGAGGCATCCATATGTTTTGTATTATCCAGCTTTGACACATCAAGTGGCGCCACGATGCCGGCCTTAATAAGCCGTGCCACCATACTTCCAGAGTGACTCACAACGTCGTAACCGCTGTTTCCTGCAAGCAATTTAGCATCGATCGACTCTGCAGAGTCGTAGGTGTCATAAACAACTTTGATACCATATTCAGCTTCGAAATTGGCAATCGTTTCTTCGCCTATGTATTCAGCCCAGTTCGTGACCTTAAGCACACGATCTTTCGAGACCGCGTTCGTCGCCATAAAGCCGGTGACCAGTACAGAGCCAATAAATAGTTTTGAAAAGTCAGCAAAACTCATAGTAGTTTCTCCCTATTGTTAGTGGTCCATTCATTTTTCTTGGACCTCTGAGAATTCATTCAAACGTATTGTACACCATTTGTCAGGGTATATTTTTATCGTATTTTTGCGGGTCCGGCCCCCATTTTACGTCATAACATTTTCGCTAAGTGTAAGGCTAAACAGGACGAAAGCGCTTCGTCAAGTTGTAAGCTTCTTGTGGGTGAGAAATTTTGATCAAAAGATCAGATTATTCTGAGTTATCCATTTTCATTAATGTTTTGGATGCGTATCATAGGTCTGGCAGAGTTTCGCGATAAGAATGCCGGTTGTTTTAGATAGTGTCAGTTTGTTCTTTTGGGATTTGTGAAAACATGGCAACGGTACACCCGTTGTCGGAATAGGAATTACTCACTGTACCGCCGGCGATCCAAACCACATCACCAGCTTTGTAAAGCGTCCTATCACGATCGCGTAAGTCTGCACTCAAATATGTAATCCCCCTGCGCCAAACTGTTGATGTGGTGCGGACTGTGATCCTGTTATCATAATCTAGATGCAAACCCCGCTCCCTTGCTCCATATGCTGATTTAGATTGAGGATGGAGGTTCCGTGCTCTCATAGTTCGCTTGGAACATAAGGTGGAAAACAGCATTTTAGATATTGATCACAAAGTGATCGTGAGTATCGATCAGTTTCATTGATCGGCCCTCATGTATCAGGATGTTTCTCACTATCCTGAACCATTTTTTTGATATTTTTAAGAAACCCGATGAGATTTTAGAAGTATAATCCTCTTGTGTAAGATGCGAGTGATCTATTCTGTTTTAATAATTTACGGATGATCAATGGACTCCGCGAATTCATTGATTATTTAATTATCTTATGCTTCCGCTTGCCGTTCCCGCATTGGTAGCAACTTGGTATGTAAAAGGAATCCTTGTAAGATGTTCGGACAGAAAGGATGGTGCAAATTCGATTATGATCCATGCATAGCGCGCTGGGCTGAGGCTGCACATAAAGAGGGGTGCTTAGTGCTCAGAGACACGGCGATGCGTGAAAAATGGCTGCAATGCGCAGCGACTTGGTTCGTTGGAGTTGATGCCTTGCCAAGTGATCCTGCGGGGCGCATTGGCGATGCGGATCTCAAAGGAGTAGTAATTGATGCGCTATCAGAAACGCAAACCAAACCGCTTCATCCAGCGCAGTTGTCTATCATGTTTGAGGGGTATCCCAAACCCCGTGAAGGGGAAAGTGAGGCCGCTTACGGTTATCGGTTGAAACGTGATGCGGCTCATGTGGATGGGTTGTTGCCTGTAGGCAAAGACCGCCGACGCATACTTAAAGAACCCCATGCATATATATTGGGCCTTCCACTAAATGAAACTTCCCCTGGGGCAAGCTCCTTGGTCGTTTGGGAGGGTTCCCATATTTTGATGGCTGAAGCGTTTCAATCCGTGCTTAATAAATATGATTCAAAGGATTGGGACAACATTGACATCACGGAGATTTATCAATCAACCCGAAAAAAAGTCTTTGATATGTGTAAGCGGGTGATTGTCCATGCACGACCGGGGGAGGCCTATGTGCTGCATCGGTTATCTCTTCACGGAGTTGCGCCTTGGGCAACAGGCGCCGTTGCGCCATTAGAAGGAAGGATGATTGCCTATTTGCGTCCTGAACTTGCGGACGCATCTGCATGGCCTTTATTGAGTAACTGAAAAATATAAGGACTCAAAATACTTGAATTGCGGCACGAATTTTTACATATGAACCATCAAAGTGTGTCATTTTTACAAACGATTTACTTAAAGGTGTGCCCATTGCGGTGGTGAAATGTATCCAAGTCCCACCTATCCCACACAGGCATATTGGGCCGAGCTCCATCTTGGCCTCATAAACGTCTTGCAAGGAAAAATGTCGTTAGAAGAGCTGATTGCATTCATAGATCGCAACATTTGTTCAACGATTGCGAGATAGTGGGCTTGAACAAAGGTAAGGCGGAAAGTAGCCTCGGTTTGGCGTTCAGGTTCGCGATTTTAGCCGTGCTGAGCGCCCACCGCGTCGTTTGCGAAGTTGCTGTACTCGTTCTGCCAGTGCCTCGTTGATCGTCTGGCGCTCTTCGGCGCTCATTACTGACCAACGCGTGATTTCGTCGATAGTGCGATGGCAACCCGTACAAATCCGTTCTGTTGGATGAATGACACAAATACTCACGCAAGGACTGTCTATCTCGTTGCGCTTCCAGACTTGATTGGCTTCTCCGCGTGCAGAATGTTTCATATGCTAAAGATGCCTCAATCGATCCAGTGCGCCCTGTAAGATATAAGACGCTGCAACATGGTCTATGACTTCTGAGCGACGTTTTCTAGTCGTATCCGCCTCTAATAGGGCTTTTTCTGCCGCAACGGTTGACAAACGCTCATCCCAAAAAGAAATCATTAAATCCGTCTTTTGATGCAGATTACGGGCAAACGCGCGAGTTGATTGTGCCCTTGGACCTTCGGTTCCATCCATATTTCGGGGTAGGCCTAAAATCAAACCACGAAGTGCCCGTCCCTCACAGATTGACAAAAGGTGCTCTGCGTCCTGCGTGAATTTCTGACGCTTTATGGTTTCAAGCGGTGTTGCGATGTAGCGCATGTGATCAGAAACGGCGACACCAATTGTTTTTGTGCCAAGATCAAGCCCGCCAATCGCCCCATATTCGGTTAAAGAGTCTGCGAAATCGGTGAGATTATCGAAAATCACTTGGCAAGCCCCAAAATCTTTGCTGTTTCTTGAATAAGCGCAAGAGCATCAGTATGATCAGCAAACACCACCTGCGCCTCTTTTAAGATATTGCTAGCGTCTTCTATACGTCTAAGAACAACCAGCGCACGAAGTAATTTTGCCCATTCTTCAGCGGGCCCACCCTCTGTACCAAGCCGCTGTGCCAAGCTTTGTACCATGCTTTCAATCATTGCTTGCCGGTCTTCTATGTTCATTTCGCCCGCAGCCTCTATGTCTTCTATAGAGGGGCCGCTGTTTGTTGGCATCGGCGGCAATTCGAAATCTGTCACCCCTGCTGCGAGCGCTATGTCAACGATTTGACTGCGAATTGGCTCCAGCCATGGACTGTCTACTTCCGCCTCAGCTAAAAGCCTTTGCCAAAGTCGGAAGGCGCGATCCGGGCGATCAATCTGGACCAAAAGCAACCCTATGTAATAAAGTGTTGGTTTGTGATCATTTTGAAGCAACAAAACCCGCTCAAGCGCGGCTTCGGCTTCTGGTGAAACATATCCACGCGCCGCGAGGATCAACAATTCTGCGTAATCAAAGTGGTCATCAACACTGGCATCTGCGCCTTTCAGATGAATGACATTAGCTTGCGCAATGCTGGCCGCCATAAAATTCTGAAGGCTCGCCTCTATGCGAGCCAACAGACTATGTCCCTTGAGATCGTTGGGGCGCTCTTCGACAGTATGACGTAATTTTTTGATTAAGTCAGTATAGGTTGAACTCGGAAGGGACTTATCCACGGGGGGCAGTTGCACCAGATATTCTTCTAAAGATGGGCGCGTCGCATGCAATTCTTTCGACCTAGCGATCCGGTCTTGCTGTGAAAGATCATCATATCCCGGCGCGCCAAATATTTGGTACAAGCCTAAACTTCCGCCTGTAAGAACGCAGGCGGTTATTACTGCTGAAAGGATAAGCCAGATTTTCTTTGAATCATGTGCGTCATGCGTATTTTTGCTTTTTGCAGACTGAAGTAGTCGGCGTGCAATTTCGGCGTGAAGCTGTTCTGCATCCTGAGGTAACAATAAGCCGCGCGACACATCCCGTTCTACCTCTGCCAGCTGGGCTTTGTAAAACTGCTGTTCTTGATTTTCATCCTGTGAGCTTGGGGCGGGGATCCACAAGGTTGCCAACAAGAACAAAACAACGGACAGTGAAATCGCAGTGATGAGCGCCCAAAACAGCATACTCTTTTCCTTTTCTCTCCTCCCTGTTTAACGAGACTTTGCCAATTTAAAAAGAGGCTCAAGACATCTTGACGCATATGTCGCTTCTGGCTTTGCTTGTGACGCAGTAAGCCTTCACTAACCTGTGATTTTTTGTCAAAAGCCGGACATCTGCTTGAATTAGATTGGATGACTATATGAAACGTTATTCTGCCTTCGCTGTAGCGCGTGAAGCCTTGAGGTTTCACTCCGGCTGGGAACGGGCTTGGCGCAATCCCGAGCCTAAGAAAAAATATGGTGTTATCATCATTGGAGCAGGGGGACATGGGCTAGCCACAGCATACTATTTGGGGCGCAACTTTGGTATTAAAAATGTGGCGGTGATCGAAAAAGGCTGGCTTGGAGGTGGAAATACAGGGCGTAATACTACGATCATTCGATCCAATTACCTCCAGGACCCCTCCGCCGCGATTTATGAAAAAGCGCGTGGTCTTTATGAAACGTTGAGCCAAGATTTAAACTTCAACGTCATGTTCAGTCCGCGCGGTGTTATGATGCTAGCGCAGACACAGCATGAAATTCGTGGGTATCAGCGCACGGCACATGCCAATGCGCTGCAAGGTGTCGTCACCGAATTTATTTTGCCCAAGCGCGTGAAAGAGCTTTGTCCGATCATAAATCTTGATGGTCCACGCTATCCCGTGCTTGGCGCGCTTTGGCAGCCACGCGGCGGAACCGCGCGTCACGATGCGGTCGCTTGGGGCTACGCGCGGGCCTGCTCGGACATGGGCATGGATATTATCCAAAAATGTGAAGTGACTGCCGTGCATCAAAAAGATGGTAAGGTCAGCGGTGTTGAAACCACGAAAGGCACAATCGAGTGTGACAAGCTTGGTATAGTGGTGGCGGGGCATTCTGGCGTATTAGCGGATATGGCAGGATTCCGACTGCCAGTGGAATCTGTAGCACTTCAGGCGCTTGTCTCTGAACCGATCAAACCTTGCATGGATGTTGTGGTCATGGCCAATACGGTCCATGGCTACATGAGCCAGTCCGATAAAGGCGAAATGGTGATCGGCGGTGGAGCGGATGGCTATAACAACTACACCCAACGCGGATCATTTCATCATGTGGAAGAAACCGTACGCGCCTTGGTCGAAACATTCCCGATGATCAGTCGTTTAAAGATGCTGCGCTGGTGGGGGGGCATTGTGGATATGACAGGGGATCGATCACCGATCTTATCAAAAACACCTCTTGAAAACTGCTTCATAAATTGCGGATGGGGTACAGGTGGTTTCAAAGCCATTCCCGGGTCAGGCTGGGGCATGGCAGAGTTGATGGCCAAAGGGTTTTCTCCGCTGACAGATGAATTTTCTATGTGGCGCTTCAAAGAGGGCAAATTTATCGACGAAAGTGTCGCTGCAGGGGTGGCGCATTAATGGGTCTAGTTTCACCGCATTCCGCTCGAGCACAGTTGCAAAAAACTGCGCTGAATACTTGGCTTTTTTTTGTGCAGCGCGGGAGCAACTGTGTTCTTCCGGGAAACTTGACAGACCGTAAAAAATTTGAGGTGTACGCATGCTGATCTTTGAATGTCCGTATTGTGGTATCCAAGCGGATGAAACAGAACTCAGCCCTGGTGGTGAGGCGCATTTGAAACGACATGGGCCGGGGGCTTCTGATGAGGATTTTGAGGGCTATCTTTTCATGCGTGAAAACCCCAAAGGTGTACATTTTGAACGTTGGCGTCATTCTAATGGCTGTGGAAAATGGTTTCACGCGGCGCGCTGCACCATAACTTTAGAGGTTTTTGGTACTTACAAGGCCCAAACTTTAGAACCACCCAAAAAGATAAAAGATCAGATTGCCGTCAAACGACCGGGTTGGTCTTGGAGAACATTTTCATGAGCACGCGACTGTCCCGTGGCGGTCGTTTGATCGATACGTCAAAACCGCTCACCTTTACATTTAATGGGAAAAAGCTTCGAGGTTACAAAGGTGACACACTTGCTTCAGCACTTTTGGCAAACGATCAGATGTTGGTGGGTCGTTCATTCAAATACCACCGTCCGCGTGGGGTAGTTACGAGTGGCGCGGAGGAACCCAATGCATTGGTCAACCTTGGAAAAGGGGGGCGGTTTGAACCCAACCAACGCGCCACAACGACTGAGCTTTTTGAAGGATTAGAATCCACTTCACAAAACCATTGGCCTAGCCTTGAGTTTGACATCGGTGCTATAAACAAGAAACTGTCTCGCTTTTTACCTGTGGGCTTTTATTACAAAATGTTCATTCATCCACGTCCGCTCTGGAAACATCTTTATGAACCCTTAATCCGCCAATCTGCGGGATTAGGTCAGGCACCAACGTCAAAAGATACTAGTACATATGAACATTTCTATGCGTTCTATGATGTGGCGATCATCGGCGGCGGGATAGCCGGACTACAAGCGGCGCGGGTCGCAGGGGCGTCGGGACGACGCGTTATCGTCATGGAGCAAACAGCGCACTGGGGAGGACGTGCACGCATTGATGACGAGGCGGTTGACGGCGCAGCTGTCGAGTCGTTCTTGGACAATACACTTGCTGAGTTACAAGATCTGCCGAATGTCACCTTGCGCACCCGTATGATGGGAGCGGGGATTTATGATCACGGATATCTTTTGGGCTATGAGCGTTTAAGCGACCACGCGCCAGAGACGGCGGGTCCACGTCACCGCCTGTGGAGGATAAGAGCCGGTCACATTATCACTGCAACTGGTGCTATAGAACGCCCATTGCCGTTTGCGGGAAATGATAAGCCAGGCGTTGTTTTAGCGTCTGCATTGCGGGATTATTTGATTGGATACGGTGTGTCCTTAGGCGATCGCACCGTTGTGGTGACAAACAATGATGACGCTTATTTAACAGCTATTGCTGTGAAAAACGCGGGGCTTGAGGTGCCTGCGATCATTGATGCGCGCCAAGGTGGGGCGGGTGAGCTGGGCGAAAAAGCCCGTGCGTTAGGCATTCGCGTTGAAACGGGCAAAGGCATCGCAAAGGTTGCGGGCGGTAAGCGTGTCACAGGGGTTCAAATTTGCGCTCAGGCGGGTGAAGGTGTCGCTTTGGAAGATATTGTATGCGATTGTGTCGCTATGTCAGGAGGTTGGTCGCCCGTGGTGAATCTGTGGTCTCATTGCGGTGGTAAGCTTTTCTGGGACACAGAAAGCGTTATTTTCCGTCCGGACGCTGATAAAGCGCCGACGGGGCATGATGGCAGCGCTTTTGTCTCCGTTGTTGGGGCTGCCAACGGGAATCTCACGCAGCACGCGGCGCTTAAAGATGCGACGGATCAAACTGCCGTGGTGAGCGGTGTCGCCAATCCACCAGAGGCGCCTAGCACAGTGTCGCGCGAAGATGCTGCGATCGAAGCGGTCTGGATGATGCCAGAGGGTGCCGGCATAAAACTCCGTTCCAAAGCTTGGCTCGATTTCCAAAACGACGTCAAAGTGTCTGATGTCCAGCTGGCCGCCCAAGAAGGTTTTGAATCTGTTGAACATGCCAAACGCTACACGACCTTGGGAATGGCTACAGATCAAGGTAAACTGTCAAATATCAATGGGCTTGCCACTTTGGCGGGGGCTTTAAAGGTAGACATACCTGCCGTTGGCACCACGACGTTCCGTCCGCCCTACACTCCCATTTCCATGGGGGCAATTGCAGGGCACGCACGCGATGAGGTATTTCAACCGATCCGTCAAACCCCAATGCACAAATGGCACGTGGTAAATGGAGCGTACATGGAACCTGTGGGTCAATGGCGCAGGCCTTATTGCTACCCGAGGGGTGAGGAAACTCATGAGCAAGCAGTAGCGCGGGAGATAAATCAAACTCGATCTTCTCTTGGGCTTCTGGACGCGTCAACTTTGGGCAAGTTGTTGGTCAAAGGTCCAGATGCAGCTAAATTCCTTGATATGCTTTACACCAATATGATGAGCACATTGAAACCTGGCAAATGCCGTTATGGCCTGATGTGCTCTGAAAACGGGTTCTTGATAGACGACGGCGTGGTGGCACGGATAGACGAGGACACGTTCCTATGTCACACAACTTCAGGTGGCGCTGACCACATTCACCTGCACATGGAAGAATGGCTTCAGACCGAATGGTGGGATTGGAAGGTTTATGTGGCAAACCTTACCGAACAATTTGCGCAAGTCGGTGTTGTTGGCCCGAACGCGCGCAAAACGCTTGAAAAACTTAACGGCATGGACGTCAGCAAAGAAGCGCTGGGGTTCTTGGAGTGGAAAGACGGGACGTTGGCTGAGTTTGATGCACGCGTCTACCGGATTTCGTTTTCGGGTGAATTGTCTTACGAAATCGCAGTTCCGGCAACACAAGGTATGGCCTTTTGGAATGCCCTTCTAGAGGCAGGTGCCGAATTTGGTGTGATGCCCTATGGTACAGAAGCGCTCCACGTTATGCGAGCTGAAAAAGGTTTTATCATGATTGGTGACGAAACGGATGGCACAGTGATCCCACAGGATCTCGGCCTACATTGGGCGATTTCAAAAAAGAAAGGGGATTTTCTGGGCAAAAGAGCCCAAGAACGTACTCATATGGTGGATCCGGAACGCTGGCGTTTGGTTGGTTTAGAAACGGCGGACGGATCTGTGCTTCCGGACGGGGCTTATGCCGTGGGCGCAGGGGTAAACGCTAATGGTCAGAAAAACACCATAGGGCGGGTGACTTCTTCCTATCACTCTCCGACACTCAATCGTGGCATTGCCATGGGTTTGGTTAAAAATGGGCCAGAGCGGATGGGCGAAATGATCAATTTCTCGAAAATTGATGGCACACATGTGACGGCAAAGATTGTCGATCCAGTATTTTATGACAAAGCAGGGGAAAAGCAGAATGTCTGAGCCGCAAACATCTCTTTTCCCCCAATTCAATGGTTATGTCACAGTCTCATGTGAGAGCGATATGGGTATGATCATAATGCGGGGGTCCGTAACAGCCAAAGGTCTTGGTGCAGCGCTTGGAACATCTTTACCAAAAGAGCGTAAGATTGTTGAAGGAAAAGAAATGCAGATTGCATGGATGTCACCTGATGAGCTGATGGTGTTGTGCCGTAAAGAGCATGTTGCTGATCTGATCACAGAAGTTGAAGGATCGCTGAGTACACAACATGCCCTTGTTGCAGATGTATCTGATGCGCGTGCGATTTTTAAACTTAAGGGAGCAAATGTCCGCGAAGTTGTGGCGAAGCTGGCCCCTGTAGATATGGCACCTGGCCAATTCGGGTCTGGTGAAATGCGCCGTACCCGCTTTGGCCAAATCGCCGGTGCTTTCTGGATGACGGGCGAAGATGAATTAAACATTGTTTGTTTTCGCTCTGTTGCTGAATATATGTACAAGCAGCTTTGCGTATCTGCCACACAGGGAAGTGAGCTTGATCTCTGGACGTAAATCGGGTGATTTTTTCCAAAGTTGGTTGTTTGGCCTTGACGATGGTAGGGGAAAACTCACATTTATGGTCAACGAATTTTTAACTCGAAAAAGGAGTCCTGACATGGCTTTTGAACTTCCTGATCTTCCTTACGCACATGATGCACTTGCTGCCCATGGGATGTCACTAGAAACATTAGAATATCACCACGATTTGCATCACAAAGCCTATGTGGACAATGGGAATAAATTGATTGCAGGCACCGAATGGGAAACCAAATCGCTGGAAGATATTATTACCGGTACGTACGATGAGGATGCAGTGGCGCAAAATGGTATTTTCAACAATGCCAGCCAGCATTGGAACCACATGCAATTCTGGGAAATGATGGGAGTGGGAAATTCTGCTTTGCCTTCCGAATTGGAAGCGGCCATCAAAGACAACTTTGGCAGCGTGAATGAGTTTAAATCTCAGTTTTCTGCCGCAGGGGCGGGTCAGTTTGGCGCCGGCTGGTGTTGGCTTGTCAAAGAAAGCGACGGTAGTCTCAGAGTGACAAAAACGGAAAACGGTGTGAACCCTCTTTGCTTCGGACAAACGGCGCTTTTGGGGTGTGATGTTTGGGAACATTCTTATTACATTGATTTTCGCAATAAACGACCAGCTTATCTGACAAACTTTCTTGAAAACCTTGTGAACTGGGAAAACGTCGCCAGCCGGATGTAATCGTGGATTTGGTATAATAGTTTTTGCAGCCTGTCGGGACTAATGCCGACAGGTTTTTTTCGGACCACAAATTTAGGGTTTTCGATGCAAGACATCACCAAAGGCATTCTGGCTGTCATCACCGCTTCCACGATCTGGGGGTTTGCTCCGGTTTATTACAGCCTTCTTCAGCATGTACCACCGTTTGAGCTTCTATCGCATCGCACGCTTTGGTCGTTTCTATTTTTCGCCATTGTGTTGATTTATCAGAAAAAACTGGTGGAAATTTGGCAGGCGCTCTCCGGTCAAAAAGCTCTCATTTCTATGCTAACGGCCTCTGTTTTGATTGCCACGAATTGGTTCTTCTTTATTTATTCTGTTCAGACAGGTCGGGCAACAGAGGCTAGCCTTGGTTATTTCATGATGCCTCTCGTTGCTGTAGTCTTGGGGATCTTAATTTTCAAAGAACACCTGTCTATCGGACAATGGATGTCGGTTGCCTTGGCCGCATTGGCAGTGATACTATTGACCTATGGATTGGCAGTTCCGCCTTGGATTGCGCTGATTATTTCAACAAGTTTTGCACTCTATGGGGTGATCAAAAAAGACCTTACAATCCGTTCCACGGTTGCTGTTACGGTTGAGGTTTTATTTCTCGCACCAATTGCGTTCTGCATTCTAGGTTATTATCACGGCCGGATTGGGGGGCATTTTGGTGGTGATGCTTTAACAACATTTCTACTGATTTTGTCAGGTCCCCTGACGGCAACGCCTTTAATATTATTTTCTTACGCAACGCGCCGCGTCAAAATGGCGACCGTGGGCATTTTGCAATATATCAACCCAAGCCTGCAATTTCTTTGTGCAATCAGCATTTTGTCGGAGCCACTTACATTTTGGTACGCAATCGCCTTTCCAATGATCTGGATCGCACTGATCCTTTACACTTTGATTAGCGTTCATGCTAAACGCTGATGGATGAGTCTGAGAGCTTCTTCCGGCGTGTCGACTACATCGAAAAGTGATCTTAAGGTTGTTTCGGCAAATTCCTCCGAAATAACATGATCCACCAGTGCCTCGAGTGGCGTCCAATACTGAACAGTATTTACGAGAATAATCGGTTTTTTATGTAATCCAATTTGTGCCCAAGTCAGGACCTCAAAAAATTCATCAAGCGATCCAGCACCCCCAGGCAAAAGGACAATTGCATCTGAATTCATGAACATCACTTTTTTCCGCTCATGCATATTTTCCGTCATAATAAGGTTTGTTAAATCAGTTTTTGCAATCTCTCTTTGCATAAGATGTGTTGGGATTACACCAAGCGCCTCAGCCTCATTTCGTAAAACACTTTTGGCGAGACTTCCCATAATGCCAACATTTCCAGCCCCATAAACTAAACTCCAGTTGCGTTCTGCCAAACCTTTTCCCAATTCAATAGCTGCATCTTCATAAGCTGGCTTTTTACCATTACGTGATCCACAAAATACACAAATTGACAATGACTGCATCTTTTGCGCCCTTTTAGCAACTTGACCTTTGACCTTATGTACTCCCAATGTTACCCAGCAGCAATGTCTATGATGGCTCTTGGGGGGGCCTGATGATAAAATGAGCAGTAAACACAAACAATTCAATACATCTATCATCTTTGCGCTAGTACTCTTGGCTTTGACGGTTGTTGCCGCCATCTTTCACCAGCAAAATTATTTTGTGACAGATACAATACCAGTCGTTTCAGAAAGCGCAGAGACAGATACTGGAGAGGCTGAAGAAAGCAAAGAAGAGCAAAATCTGGCTGATGACGCGACTGTAGAAGGTGTGATTGAAGAAACCACTGAAGATGATGTTCAAAACGACATGGTAGTTCAGGTAAGTCCAACACCGCCTTTTGTGGAAGCCATACGCGTTGAACCGGACGGGGCGGTTGTTTTGGCTGGACGCAGTGATCCAGATGCTGAGATCAAAATACTGCTTAACGAAGCCGTCGTTAATTCTTCGCAAGCCGATACAAGTGGCAACTTTGTTGCTTTGTTTGATATTGGGATGAGTGCAGAGATCAGAGTGATGTCTCTGTTGGCGATAGTGGATGGCAAAGAGGTTTACGCAGAAGAAGATATTATCATCGCCGCATCCAAGA
Source organism: uncultured Alphaproteobacteria bacterium (assembly GCA_913051655.1). GTDB lineage: Bacteria > Pseudomonadota > Alphaproteobacteria > Rhodobacterales > Rhodobacteraceae > LFER01. The sequence goes on along the minus strand of CAJXHI010000020.1, from coordinate 20,808 downwards.
GTGCGGAGACCACTCTATCAGACGAAACTGTTGTTGCGCAGGCCGAAGTAGATGTCGGCGAGCAAGGTAAAGCGAGCCAAGAACCAGAAACTCCGTCCCGTGAAGGGTCATCAAAAGATACAACGGTAGAGACCGAAACGGAAGCAGTCGAAGAGGTTGCTGAAAAAACACCTGACACAGAAACAGCGCAAAAAACCAATTTGGCAGATCATGAAACAAATTCTGCTGCGTCGGGAGAAAATGAGAGCACGGAAAGCACCGTTGTAGAAATCACGTCCATGGGCGAAGAAATAAATCATCCTGTTGTGCAGACAGATGATGTGGCGGCATCAAATACGAATTCCAATGCCACAGATCTCGAGACAGACGGCGCGGTGACTGCCAAAGCCGATGAGCGGAAGACAAAAGAACAAGAAGAAGCCGTTTCGTCAAAAAAAGACGACGGTGAAGAAGAGACGTCAACACAACTTGCTACAACTTCCACAGAAATCAAAGACGATAAGACATCGGGTGAAGACTATGCTGACTTAGTTGTAAAAAAAGACGATGTGTCCAAGATGCCCGCGGCGGAACCTTTGAAGCCACAAAATGAAACAGAACCTGATACTAATGCCACTGAAAGACAGGCCGATACTGAGGTACCGTCAGTTGAAGACCCGGTCGAAGAAGTAAAAAGGGACGAAGAGCCTTTGGTGGTAATTGCAGGGAAAAACGGTGTAAAGGTAGTGCAATCGTCAAAAGAAAGCATTGCACAGGATGTTTCCGTTGATGCAATTAGCTATGACGAAACAGGAGAAGTAGCGCTGACCGGTCGGGGAAATCCTTCTCAAATGGTTCGCATCTATCTTGATAATATGCCTATCTCTACAGTTGCTATGGACACTACAGGTCAATGGAACACAGCCCTGTCTGATATTAATGCGGGGATTTACACCTTGAGGGTGGACGTATTGGATCAAACTGGAAATGTGGTATCACGCCTCGAAACACCGTTCAAACGCGAAAAAAGAGAGGACCTGGCTGCCTACATGCTGCAGGTTAACGAACCCGCGCGGATTAATGTCGTAACGGTTCAACCGGGTAATACGCTTTGGGCCATCGCACGGGAACGCTACGGTCAGGGAGTTTTATACGTACGCGTGTTTGAGGAAAACAAAGACAAAATTCGCAATCCAGACCTGATTTATCCCGGTCAGGTTTTTTCTCTTCCAGATGATTGACTTGAAGACTGCGGAAAACTCTTTAAATGAAATCGAGTGTCGGCGTCTGTTGCCTCGCGCCAACAATCCAATGTAAGGATATAAATGTCCAATAGTAAGAAGTCGCGAAGCGATGAGCAGGCGCGCGAACTGCGCGCCGCGTGGAGCACTACGAAACGCGTTGCACCGTTTATGTGGCCTAAGGGCGATTTTGATTTGCGCGCTCGCGTTGTCCTTGCTCTATTTGCATTGGTCGGTTCGAAGTTCATCGCAATCCTAGCCCCAATTCTACAAGCTTGGGCCGTTGATGATTTAGCGGAATCTGGTATCTCCGATTTTGTGCTAGGTGCGTTGGGGTTAACGGTAGCCTATGGCATCGCGCGCATTGCAACTAATGGCTTTCAACAATTGCGTGATGCACTTTTTGCCAAAGTGGCGCAACGCGCGTTGCGCCGTCTTGCTCTGGAAACCTTTGAACACATCCACAAATTGTCGATGCGCTATCACATCACTCGAAAGACAGGTGGATTGAGCCGTATTATCGAGCGTGGTGTTAAAGGCGTTGAATTTTTGTTACGGTACTTGGTTTTTTCAATTGGGCCTTTGATACTTGAAGTTTCGTTTATCAGCGCAGCAATTTTTTGGAAACTTCAGGATTTACGTTATGTTGCTATTATTTTCGTCACGATCGCTGTCTATGTTTGGTTTACCATTGCCGTAACAGAATGGCGCGTGAAACTGCGGCGTGAGATGAACGAACAAGATACAGACGCCAATCAAAAGGCCGTCGATAGTCTATTGAACTTTGAGACAGTCAAGTATTTTAATGCGGAAAAACGCGAAGCGGCTCGGTATGATAGCGCCATGGCAGGCTTTGAGAGTGCGGCGCTTAAAACAAACTATTCTCTCGCGTTCTTAAATTTTGGACAGGCCGTATTGATTACGTTTGGCCTCGTAGGTGTGATGTTGTTAGCTGCACTTGGGGTGCAGTCGGGCGAATTAACTGTTGGGGATTTTGTCCTCGTGAACGCCTATATGATTCAGATCACAATACCTTTAAATTTTTTAGGCTTTGTTTACCGCGAGATCCGGCAGGCCTTGGTGGATATGCGCCAAATGTTTGATTTACTTCAAGAACCTGCAGAGGTGACAGACAAACCAGGCGCGTCTGCACTCTCCGTCAAAGGTGGCCGGGTGTCGCTAAGCAATTTGCGTTTCTCGTATGAAAAAGAACGCCCAATCTTGCATGACGTCAGTATTGATATTCCGGCAGGGCAAACCGTTGCAATCGTGGGCCCATCTGGGTCAGGTAAATCGACGCTCGCACGTCTACTATTTCGTTTTTATGATGCCACAGACGGGGCTGTGTGTATTGATGATCAAGATATTCGAGACATTACACAGGAAAGCCTTCATCAAGCGGTTGGCGTTGTACCGCAAGATACAGTGCTATTTAATGACACTATATTTTATAATATCGCGTATGGACGCGAAGGGTCGACGCACAGTGACATCATTAAGGCTGCAAAAGATGCTCAAATCCATGATTTTATTATGTCCCTTCCAGATTCCTATGACTCTCTTGTCGGGGAGCGCGGATTGAAGTTATCAGGTGGTGAAAAGCAACGGGTGGGTATTGCGCGCACACTTCTTAAAGATCCGCCGATCTTGCTTTTGGATGAGGCAACAAGTGCTTTGGATAGCGAAACGGAGAGTGAAATTCAAGACGCGTTGGAACGGGCAGGGGAAGGGCGTACTGTGATAATTATAGCCCACCGGCTGTCAACGGTTCTAAAGGCGGACAAAATCGTGGTGCTCGAAAATGGCCTAGTAGTAGAAATGGGGACTCACGCTGAGCTGTTAAAACGGAAGGGACGTTATAGTGATTTGTGGTCGTTGCAACGCTCTGAACAGGCCGCCTAACTTTTTCTATACAGTTCAGATACGCCACTTAAGCCATTTCTGACGGTAGTTTATCATCGTTTTATTCGGCCGGATACGTATTGTTTGGCGCGGGTAGGGCACCAAAAGGACCCTGGCTTTCAATCACGCTAACGTTATCCCATAAAATTTCGGGTGATTTGATCCGCTTCACGCGTCGGCGTAAAGCCCAGTCACGAGCAATTTTGGCTTTTTTGGGTGCCCCTAGAACGACCAAGGCTTTTGCTAGCCAGATGGCATAAGTTACTAGCCACACGCGCAGCGCTAAGAGAGCTGGTGTGAAAACGAGCGTCAAAACAGTTGCCGTCCCGAGACCAAAGACCACAGCCGTGGCCAATTGTTTCCACCAAAGTGCTGTTGGACTGTCGATCGAATACCCGCCATCAAAGAAATCAAGGCTCAGCCCAAACATCATCGGTGCAAGACCGGCCATTGTTGTGATCGTGGTTAGTAGAACGGGTCGGATACGTTGTTCTGCTGTTCTGATTATCGCTTCAATCTTGGGCATTTTGGCCGCCAATTCTTGATAAGTATCGATCAAAACAATATTGTTGTTCACAACAATTCCGGCCAAGGCCACGACGCCTGTCCCAGTCATAATCGTTGAAAACGGTTGTTGCATCACAAGCATTCCGATAAGAACGCCGATGGTGGAAAATACCACCGCGATCAAGACAATGACGGCATTATAAAGACTGTTAAATTGCGCAAGCAGAATAATAAACATCAGAGCAAGTGCCGCGGGAAAGGCCATCATCAAAAATGACTGGCTTTCCGCCTCATCCTGTTGATCCCCTGTCCACTCCCAGTTAACCCCTTTAGGAAGAGGGTTTGCTTTCAGGTAGTCGGTGAGGTATGCGATGCGCTCATTGGCGTTGACAAAAACCTCTTTTTCTATCCCATCGTCGGTTGTGATCACGCGAGTCAGATCTGGCAGAACACCTGCTTTGATGTCAAAGACCCGCTTTTGATCAATGCGGCGGATCTGTGCTAGTTTTTCGACGGGCTTGCGGGTGACGAAGTTGGACAGTGGGACGAGTCCGTCACGCGTGCGCACCTTAAGCGTATCTAGCGTGCTTAGGAACCTGTCTTCTTCCGGCAGGCGGACGCGTATTTCAATTTCTTCGTCGCTACTGTCTACGCGCATCGTGTCGAGCAGGATACCACGCGTTACAAGCTGCACCATGGCCCCTACCGTCGCCACATCGGCTCCGTACCGGCCCGCAGTTTCCACATCAACATCTATCTGCCAATCAATGCCTGGAAGGGGACGGCTGTCTTCAATTAGAGTCAGCCCATAAGTTTCATCAAAGACATTACGAATCCTGTCTGTGGCTTCCATGAGCTGTTCGAAATCATCTCCGCTTAGGCGTAAGTGAACAGGCTTACTGCTTGCCGGCCCTCTGGCCAGTTCTAGGATTTCTGTTTCAAATCCATAGAGCTTTGCAAACTGTGCTCTCAGCTCTCCCATGACCACATTACCGTCAAGCTTAGGATTATCCGCTCTGTCGGCCCATGGAATGGTTTCAAGTTGAATTTGGCCAATTGTATCTTCTGGTGGCGTAGCGCCGGAAGTATTGGAATTTAGCCCCCCAGCGCCTGCAAAAGCAAACACGCTTTTGATCCCCGGATGGGCAATAACGATTTCTTCTACTTCTCGTACTAAAGCATCTTTTTCATTAAGTGCGAGATTTCCGCGCGCTTTTACATATACAATCGCTTGCTCAGGCTCTGATTCAACGAAAAACTCTACCCCATAGTTGTTCTCGCTGAAGTATTTATTGATGCTCATTGAAAAGAATAAAATTAATCCAATGGTGACAAGCGGCATTATTGGGTTACCCACAATCATCTTAATAAACCAACCAAATCCGCTGCGTTGATGCCCTGAGGTTACACGGCTATTAGGTTTATCGGGTTTTATGGATCCTAAAACGGTTGAGGTCGCGAAAGCAGAAAGTAAAAATAATATCGCTCCAATCATCATGGCGGTGCCCGCCCACTCGCGCGCTGCTTCCCCCAATAGATAGGCGGGGTTTACGATCTGCATCGCACTGGCAAACATACATACCAGTACCACAGGAATTAAAGCAGTCCGTAAATACCAAGGTAAAACATTACTGAGTGAAGCAGAGCCTTGTGCAAAGATTCGGCTTATTCGTCCTGACACCCCACCAAGCACAGGCAGATAAATCAGCGCAACGATCAGAGAGGCCGATAGTACAAAGATCAAGGTCAAAGGCAACATACCCATGAATTGCCCTGGAACACCGGGCCAAAAAAGCATGGGCATAAAGGCGCAAAGCGTTGTTGCTGTAGAGCTGACAACCGGCCAAAACATTCGCTTGGCGGCTTCAACATAGGCGCGCATTGGGCCCAAGCCCTGTCGGATGCGTTTATCAGCATATTCCACCACTACGATCGCCCCATCGACCAACATACCAACTGCGAGAATGAGGCCAAACATCACAATATTGGAAACAGTGATCCCCATTATCGCGAAAAGAACAAAGCACAACAAAAAAGATGTTGGAATTGAAAACCCGACCAAAAGGGCCGCACGGGTTCCAAGGGACGCAAGCACTACCATCATAACCAGTGCCACAGCTGTCAGAACGGAACCTTCCAATTGAGATACCATACTGTCGACAACAATTGACTGGTCATTAGACGTGCCCATCCTAACAGCAGCCTTTAGATCGTCAGGCCAATTCAACTGTTCACTTTCGACAAGCGCGATAATCTCTTGCGTTGTTTTAATAAGATTGAAACCTTTGCGTTTCACCACTTGCAGCGCAACAGTTGGTTCACCGTTAAATCGCGCCGTTCCCGCACGGTCTTCAAACGTCAGACGGATATTGGCTAGATCACCCAATGTGATTACTCGATCACCGTTGGTTTTGACTGGTAGGGCATAGATATCGCGCACCTCATCAAAGCTAGATGGGATTTTGACGGAAAATGCACCCTGTGCGCTTTCAATCTCACCGGCAGCAATCAATCGGTTATTGTTTTGTACTACAGAAATCAGCTCTCCCGCCGTCACATTATAAGCCTCAAGGCGCAATGGATCGATCGCTACTTCAACCATTTCTTTTCGGTTTCCCGCAATACCTGCTTCAAGAACCGCATCCATTCCTTCGAGTTTGACCTGCAGGTCTTCTGCAATGCGGGTCATTGTACGTTCGGGAACTTTGCCAGTAAGGTTCACAATAATGATGGGAAACTTGGAAAAGTTAAATTCACTTACCGTGTATTTATCTGCGCCTTCTGGAAATTGCGCCTCAGCCTTATTCATTGCATCGCGTACATCAGCAAGCGTTTTGGTCTTGTCCCACCCAAATTCAAATTCAACGGCGACACCGGCATAGTTTTCTGCTGCAGTGGCATTCATAACCTTCAAGCCATCCAAATTGGAGAGCTCTGTTTCCATTGGCATGATCAAAAGCTTTTCACTATCTGCTGCAGAGATCCCGTCAAACACCACAGATATGAAAATCGCTGGTATTTCGATGTCAGGTTCACCTTCTTTAGGCAGACCAGTGTAGGCAAATGTTCCAGCGGCAAGAGATAAAATAATCATTGCAAGCACCATTCTGGCGCGTTGGGCGGCCCAATCAATAACCGAGTTCATGGTATTACCTTTTGATAAGCAGCATCGACAAGCACACCATCAACGACGTATTCTTGTCCGACTACGATAATAGCGGCAGTCTCTGGCAGCCCGGTGAGCCAAACACCCTTTGCCGTATCCCTCAGAATGGTTACTGGGACAAACTGTGCGTGGGATGCATCGTCTACAAGGCGCAAACCCAAGTCGCCTGAGTCGTTAAGTGTCAGGGCAGATTGTGGGATCAAATGGGCGACCTTTCCTTCTGCTGCAATCAGGATGTCAGCCGTTTGTCCGTCGCTTATGGCAAGATTTTTGTTTTCCACGTCTATATCCACGCGGAAAGTACGTGTCATTGTATCTGCTGAACGGGAAACAAAAGTGACTTTCCCAGTTACGCTTTGACCTGCCAAAAGCCGCGCTCGTGCAGGTGCGCCCAGCTTGACCCGTGACATTTCCGTTTCTGCGACAAACCCAACAACCTTGATTGGGTCAAGTTGGATCACAACGCTACAAAGTGCGCCGGGCTGTAATAGGCTTCCAAGCTCGGCGGTGTCCGACTCCAGAACACCATCAAAAGGGGCAGTTAGCGTAAGACGATCTATTTCTTTTTCTGCCGCGGCTACTGCAGCCTGAGCTGACTGAATACCTGAGCGCGTTGCTTTGAAACCGGCTCTTGCTGTCGCCACACCGGCCTCGGCGGAACTAACTGATGCTTCGGTGGCAGCAACCCGCGTTTCGCTTGCATATCCATCTTTGGCGAGTTTTTTGGCAGCATTATGATTGATGCGGGCCTCGTCTAACCGACTTTTGGCTTCTTCCAAACGTGCCTGTGTCTCTGGAACCCGTGCCTCTGCTTCGGCCAGTCGGGCAACGGCATCTGAGAGGCTGCTTTCGCGGATACCGGGGTCAAGTTGACACAGCGTTTGTCCTTTCGTCACAAAAGCACCCCTGCGCAAAGGATCCGAGATAACTTGACCTGACGTTTCGGCCCTGACTTCAACCTGTCGCGCCGCTTGGGTTTGACCGCGCAAAACAACAGCGCTGTCAATTTCGCTTGCAACTGATTTTATGGCTTTCACCTTTACTGCGTTGCCGCCGTTAGATTGTGCCGTGTAGTTCTCTTTCGGCGAGGAGGATGTATGACCTTCTTGCATATTATTTGCAGTTGCGGCTTTTTCAGCTGCACCGTTTAACAAGGTCGACAAAGGCGCACCTTGGGAAATAGCTCTGACCGCTTCTCGTTCAAACACCAAAGCATATAGACCGGATAAAACGAGCGCAGCCGTCATCAGTGACAATAATCTCATTAAATGTCGTCTCTTTTCAGTAATGTGTGAATGCGAAGAATACGCAACTATGCTAGCTTTGGATTAAAGAATTTTTCGAAGGCCCGCAAGTCGCGTCGTCTCTTTCCTGCTTGGCAGTTCCTTCCAGACAGGATATGAAGACACGTGTTTGAGAATGAGGCGATATCGTGAGCGATACAGATAGTTTTATCGATGAGGTCAGCGAAGAGGTCCGCAGAGACAAACTTTATGCGGCCATGCGGAAATACGGTTGGATTGCAGTCGTAGTAGTTTTAGCTTTGGTCGGTGGAACTGCGTTTCGTGAATATAAGATTGCTTCCAACAACTTGATCGCCCAGAAAACGGGTGACGCCATCTCAGAAGCAATAGCGCTTGAGGGTCCTGAGGCGCGCGCCAATGCATTGAGCGAAATAAGTGCGAATGACAAAAATGCGGCCGTGATCGCATTGCTCAAAGCGGCGGAACAAGTCGCAGGCCAAGAGTTTATGGCAAGCCTTCAAACGCTGGAAGCGGTAGAAGCGAGCAAAGCATCATTGGCCTATCGTGAGCTTGCCCTTTTCAAAAAACTTTTGGTTGAAGAGGGGTGGCTTAGCGAAGAAGCCCGTGTTGTGAGCTTAAATGATCTCGCCAAATCTGCCAGTCCTTACGCACTTTTTGCACAAGAACAACTTGCGTTGATCGACCTTGCCAACGGACGCAAAGAAGCTGCAATCAATCGCCTTTCCCAGGTTATGGAGGACGCTAATCTTTCGCAAAGCTTGCGTCAGCGGGTATCTCAACTCATGGTTATTCTTGGTGAGACGCCCGAAACGGCTGAATTATAATCATACTGCGTTGGTTGGCGCGATGGTGAGAACGGCGGAGCAACGAACATGACTACAGCTTTTTTGGCTTTGAAGAAAAGAAGTGCGGCCGCCTTGGCAATTTTTATGATGATTTCCGCCTGTGAAGACTCAGAAGTAATTCTTCCGGGTAAGCGCGAAGCTATCGCAGCAATATATCAAGATAGCAGCACACAAGCAGCAAAAAAAAATGTCAACCGAATCTTGCCATTAAAAGCACCCAAAGCGCGTCGCAATTCAAATTGGTCTCAGGGCCATGCAAATCCTAAAACCCGCATATCAAACGCGGCAATGTCTTCGACGCCGAATTTACTCTGGTCTGCGAAGATTGGCACCGGCGATTCTGCGCGCGCGCGGATAAGCGCTGATCCGATTGTTTATGGTGGGCTGATTTTTACCCTAGATAGTCGAATGGTTTTGAGCGCCACAAGGTCCGACGGAACCAACGCATGGTCCAAAGATCTGACGCCGAAAACGGAAAGGTCTGGTCAAGCGGATGGCGGAGGCATGGCCGCTGGAGGTGAAAAATTATTTGTCTCAACAGGATACGGAACGCTTTGGGCACTGGACCTGGAAAACGGTACGCGAATATGGGAACAAACCTTACTTGGAACGGGCAATAGTCAGCCCGCGTATCGCGATGGAATTGTCTATCTCGTAAGTAATGACGCAACTACTTGGGCATTGGATGCCAAAAATGGGCGTGTGCGCTGGCAGATTGATGGCCTGGCAGATGTGAACAACGCCGCTGGTACTACTGGACCAGCGGTATCGAAGAAATATGTGGTCTTTGGGTTTGGTTCAGGGGAAGTGCAGACTGCCTTTAGGAAAGGTGGGCTTGTGCTCTGGAGCTCTACTCTCGCCGGAGGGCGCGCGGGGCTGTCGCTGTCAACCATTGAAGACATTGGGTCTACCCCGGTCATTAGCGAAGGGCGCGTTTTTGCAGCGAATTCCACCGGTCGTATCGTGGCGCTGAACTTGGATAGTGGAGAGCGTCTTTGGTCCGCGCCCTACGGTGTAAAATCCCTGGTTTGGCCTGCCGGTAATTCTGTCTTTTTTGTTAGCGATCAAAATCAACTGATCCGATTGGATGCGCGTAGCGGCAAGATTATCTGGGCAAAAAAACTTTTGGGGTATCTGAAACTGGATCGACGCCGTAGCAAAGAGGTCGTGGTGCATCATGGTCCGATCCTTGCGGGAGGGAAACTTTATATCGCCTCAAGCGAGGGTACCCTCACTGCCTTTGACCCTGCCTCGGGCGATTCTGTACGGACGGTGGAAATCCCAGGGGGCGCTACAACAAACCCGGTGGTCACGGATGGTACGCTTTATGTGGTTTCGAAAACAGGCCAATTACACGCTTTTCGCTGACGTGAAACTGGTGTAACCCTTCATTCCTGATCCCTGGCTTAAAAAACCCTGTGGAGTGCACTTATGTCTTTTTCACTTGCCATAGTTGGTCGTCCGAATGTGGGAAAATCCACATTATTTAACCGCCTTGTAGGCAAGAAGATGGCGCTTGTGGATGATCAACCGGGCGTGACGCGGGACCTGCGCGAAGGGCAGGCTCGCCTTGGTGATCTGCGCTTTACGGTGATTGACACCGCAGGTCTCGAAGACGCCACAGACGAAAGCCTTCCTGGGCGCATGCGAAAAATGACAGAGCGTGCAGTCAGCATGGCGGATATCTGCCTCTTTATGATCGACGCTCGAATTGGCGTCACTCCTCCGGATGAAACGCTCGCCATAATTTTGCGCAAAAGTGCTGAACATGTGATCCTTGTCGCCAATAAATCCGAAGGACGCGCGGGCGAGGGAGGCGCTATCGAAGCTTGGGGGTTGGGACTGGGCGAACCTGTTCGCCTTTCTGCCGAACATGGTGAGGGGATGGGGGATCTTCTCTCTTTGCTAATGCCTATGGCCGATAACTTTGCCGCACGCGCAGCGTTGGAAACAGCTGAGGTTGAAATTGAACTGAGCGAAGAAGACGCCGAAACTGGTGAAGACGCAGACAGCTATCGCGCGCCCACTGCCGCAAAACCGCTTCAGGTCGCAGTGGTTGGACGTCCGAATGCTGGCAAATCCACGCTTATCAACAAAATCCTCGGAGAGGACAGGTTGCTGACAGGACCAGAGGCGGGGATCACGCGCGATGCGATTTCTTTGCAGATCAATTGGAACCACACGCCAATGCGAATTTTTGATACTGCAGGTATGCGTAAAAAGGCAAAGGTGCAGGAAAAACTCGAAAAACTTTCGGTCATTGACGGGCTTCGGGCTGTGAAATTTGCTGAAGTCGTAGTGGTACTGCTAGATGCCGCGGTTCCCTTTGAACAACAGGATCTGCGCATTGCCGATTTGGCCGAACGCGAAGGGCGGGCTGTGGTGGTCGCGGTCAACAAATGGGATGTGGAAGAACACAAACAAGATAAGTTAAGAGGCTTGAAAGTGGTCTTTGAGCGTCGCCTTCCCCAGCTCAGAGGCGCGCCGCTCGTGACGGTATCCGCAAAAATGGGACATGGTATTAATAGGCTTCATGAGGCAATATTGCGCGCCCATGTGATCTGGAACCGCCGTGTAAGCACGGCGCAGCTTAACCGCTGGCTGCCAGGCATGCTGGAGGCCCACCCGCCACCAGCGCCCGCAGGGCGACGCATCAAATTGCGTTACATGACGCAAGCCAAAACTAGACCGCCGGGCTTCGTGGTCATGTGTTCGAATCCAGAAAAGCTTTCTGAAAGTTATTCTCGATATCTCATCAATGGGTTGCGGGATGATTTTGATATGCCGGGTACGCCGATTAGATTGCATATGCGATCGCAAGCTGACAAAAACCCCTACAAGGCCCGCAAAAAATCTGGCCGCTCAAAGCTGAAAAAACACCTTTAAATTAGTCAAAGAATGTACGCGACATCACGAAACAATGGCTCCCACTTCAAAGGGTCATTCCCCGTTGAAACTTTATTTGAGCCAACATGGTCCTAATTGGCAAAAATCCGGTTTGGTATTCACAGAATATTAACGGGGATCGTTGAGGTTTTGTATAAATAGTATTTTTATCAAAGGCGTTTTCATCGCCTATATTCGTGTACCTCTATTGCTGCAATCGTTAGAGAACGTCCAGGCTAGGTTGAGTTTCGTGCAAAGATTTGAATGCCAGAATTAACGGTCTTCAATATTCACGTAGTCGCGTGCGGTTGAGCCGAGGTAAAGCTGACGTGGACGGCCAATTTTCATTTGCGGATCGGCGATCATTTCTTTCCATTGGGAAATCCAGCCAATGGTCCGGCTGACTGTAAAGATCGGTGTGAACATAGAGGTTGGAAAACCCATCGCCTCTAGGATAATGCCCGAATAAAAGTCAACATTTGGAAAGAGCTTTTTCTCTATGAAATAAGAGTCTTTTAGCGTCATCGTCTCAAGCTCTTTGGCGACCTGAAGAAGCGGGTTGTTGTCGATGCCTAAGAGGTCAAGCACTTCATCAGCGGATTTTTTCAAAACCGTCGCACGGGGATCGATATTTTTGTAAACGCGGTGACCAAAACCCATTAGGCGGAAGGGATCATGTTTGTCCTTTGCCCGTTCGATAAACTCGGGAATTCGCTCAGTTGTGCCGATTTCGCGCAGCATTTCCAGGCAGGCTTGGTTTGCACCCCCATGGGCCGGTCCCCAGAGGCAGGCGATTCCAGCAGCAATACACGCAAAGGGATTGGCGCCCGAACTTGAGGCAAGGCGCACCGTTGACGTCGATGCGTTCTGTTCGTGATCAGCGTGCAATGTGAAAATACGGTCCATCGCGCGGCTCAAGATCGGGTTGACCTCATAATCCTCTGCGGGTACGGCAAAGCACATGCGCAGAAAGTTTGATGCGTAGTCAAGGTCATTGCGCGGATATACGAAAGGCTGACCTACCGTATACTTGTACGCATGCGCTGCTATGGTTGGCATTTTTGCAATCAAACGGATAGAGGCAACTTCGCGTTGCCATGGATCAGTTATGTCAATGCTGTCGTGATAAAAGGCAGACATCGCGCCCACGACACCCGTCATTATTGCCATAGGATGGGCATCACGGCGAAAACCTCGGAATAGATACATCATCTGCTCATGGATCATAGTGTGATTCGTCACGCGGCTTTCAAAATCTTCTAATTGTCTAGGGCTTGGTAATTCATTGTAGAGGAGTAGATAGCATACTTCCAGATAATGGGATTTTTCCGCCAATTGATTGATGGGATATCCACGATGCAACAATTCGCCCTTTTTACCGTCGATAAAGGTGATTTTGCTATCGCAACTTGCGGTGGAGGTAAATCCCGGGTCATAAGTAAAAACACCCGCCTCTGCGTAAAGTTTTCGGATATCCACCACATCTGGTCCTGCGGTGGGAGAGAGCACAGGTAGGCTGTATTCTTTTCCGTCAAGGTTTAACTTTGCAACCTTCGTTTCGTCAGCCATAATATCGCCTCATTCGCTTATCCTTCTGTGCTTCCGCCGATCTTATTTTAAATTGAAGTAACCTTTTCCATGGTGGGCGGCGTAATGTTATGTAGCAGCTCGGCATTTGGCATCCAAGAGGCGAGCGATAGTCTCTTCTTTTCCTAAAACCAACATCATGTCAAACACGCTTGGCGTCACGCTTCTCCCGGCAAGCGCCGCCCTTAACGGGCCTGCGAGTTTGCCAAAATTTGTCTCATAGGTTTCCGCGATAGTTTCACAAATTGACTCTAATTCTTCACGGGTCCAACTAGCATTTTGCAATTGCGGCGTCAATGTTTTGAACATCGATATGGCGCGCTCATTCAAATACTTTGCAGATTTTTCATCAGTAAAAATTGGCCGATTAATCAGACAAAATCTTGCCTTATCAATGAGTTCCAAGAAATTTTTTGCACGATCTTTCACGCAATAAAGCGCTGGAGCAAGTTTTGTTTCCAAATCCTTTTGTTTATGTGGCAATTTGGAAATGGCAAAGAATTCCAGAAGATCATGCAGCAGTGCAGCATCGTCAGTCGCCGTAATATGTTGTCCACAGAGATTTTCCAGTTTTTTCAAATCAAAACGTGCGGGTGATTTGCCAATACCTTTAAGGTCAAACCAGTTTTTTGCTTCTTCATCGTTGAAGAATTCCGCGTCTCCGTGGCTCCAGCCCAGACGGGCGAGGTAATTGCGCATGCCAGAGGCAGGATATCCCATTTTTTGATAATCCTCAACGCTCGTCGCACCGCGGCGTTTTGACAGTTTTCTACCGTCTTTATCGAATATTAGCGGGACATGGGCATAAACTGGGACTGGCCATCCCATTGCTGTGTAGATCAGCATTTGGCGCGCCGCATTGTTTAAATGGTCGTCACCACGTATCACATGTGTGACCCTCATATCAAAATCATCAACAACCACAGCCAGCATGTAAACTGGCGTACCATCAGATCGTAGCAGGACCATGTCATCCAATTGATCATTTCGTATTGTGATATCCCCTTGGACCTGATCTTGGATCACGGTTTGGCCGCTTTGCGGAGCTTTAATACGCACGACGTAAGGTGCGTCAGGGTGATCATTTTCATTCACATTGCGCCAAGGACTTCGGAAAAGGGTGGAACAGCCTTTGGCGCGTGCAGTTTCCCGAAAGGCTGCAATCTCTTCTTGTGTGGCAAAACATTTATAGGCCTGACCCTTGCGCAGTAAATCGTTAGCAATCTCGGCGTGTCGTTCGGCTCTGTCGGCTTGATGGACTGGCTCATCGTCAAAATCAAGCCCAAGCCACCTCATCCCCTGAAAAATAGCTTCTGTTGCTTCAGGTGTAGAACGCGCCTCATCGGTGTCCTCTATGCGCAAGAGAAATTTTCCCCCGCGCCCTCTGGCATAAAGCCAGTTAAAAAGCGCGGTGCGCGCCGTGCCGATATGCATGTATCCCGTTGGAGAGGGTGCAATGCGCGTCACAATCTCGCTCATTTTCATCAACCTTTCGGTAACAGTTGGCTTTTTATCTCGCCTTTGTCTAACTGGGCAGGATCGTAAGGACAAGCATACTTCGCCTATGGCGCTCAATTACCCAAAAGTTGCTTTTTCAACGCCATGTTTTATTTATTGGATCTCAGTTTTGATCGCAATCGGAATTGGGATTTTCTTCCCGTTACGTTTTGAACCTCGTATCCTTATTTTACGATCTTGAATCGGATTTAGTGAGGTATTTTGCAGGATTTGTGAAAATATCTTCCGCGGCTCGACCACGCAATTTTGGGGAGTGCCTTTTGTTCGACAAAAAATACTTTGCTATCCACGGCAACAGTGAACTTTGATTAGCTTAGGACGAACATTTTGTGTTCAATGCTTGTGCGACCTAACCCGATTACAGGCGGCTTTGACCTTCCATCAAATTTAGATGGCGCAACAATGTTTAGTAGGTGCGGATCAATCCGACAAGTCGGCCTTGCACCTTAACTTTTTCCTGAGGAAGTACTCGGGTTTCATAGGCAGGGTTTGCAGCCTCAAGCGCAATGGCTTCTCCGCGATGAAAAAACCTTTTCAGCGTTGCTTCGTGGTCTTCTATAAGTGCCACAACGATATCGCCATTGGTAGCGGTGTGGGTTTCGCGGATGACGACAACATCGCCATCATTGATCCCAGCCTCAATCATCGAATCCCCTTTGACCTCCAGCGCGTAGTGTTCTCCTCCACCGCGCAGCATTTGGCCTGGAACGGCGACATTGTGGGATACTTCTGAAATCGCTTCAATTGGGACACCGGCGGCAATCCGTCCCATAACAGGCAATTCTGTTGCGTGGATCACTTCGATTGGTGTGGCTGTGGGCGGCCGGACGACTGGCTGTCCCCCTTCAATAACCTTTGGGTTGAAACCGCTAGCATCTCCACCCAGTGTTTCTGGCAGTTTTACCACTTCTATTGCACGGGCGCGGTGTGCAAGACGGCGAATAAATCCACGTTCTTCTAACGCTGTGATAAGGCGATGAATGCCTGATTTTGATCTCAGATCCAGCGCTTCTTTCATTTCATCAAATGACGGTGGAACGCCATCTTTTTGCAAGTGCTTGTTGATAAAGACCAACAAGTCCAACTGCTTGCGTGTGAGCATAGCTTAACTCCTTAATTAAGTTTTATTTTGTTCTACAGATGTTCTTGTTTTGTGTCAACGGTCTTGCGTAAACTTTCACAGCTGCATGTACTTGATTGGCTCACCGGCCTTGGCTGGTGGCGCGTTTGGTTCACGAATGGCCAATGCATTGGCATTTACAAGCACGGAGAGTAGAGAACTATCTTGCTGTTCTGCGACGCGAATGCCGTCAGAGCTGAGTACAGCGCGACAATAGTGAGTGCGCGCACGATTGGCTTCGACATCATTCAGCAAGACAGTTTCGTATGTTTCTGGAAGTACATTTGAAAGACCCAGTAGTTTTTTGATCATTGGAACCAAAAAAACATGTCCGCAAACCATGGCGGAGACAGGGTTGCCGGGCAGCCCAACTATTGCACGATTGTGGATCTTGCCGGCCATTAGAGGTTTTCCGGGACGCATCGCGACTTTGTAAAAACTCTGCTGCATACCTAGATTTGCGCTTGCCTCGGCGACCAGATCGTGATCGCCAACCGAAGCGCCACCAATTGTGACAATCAAATCAGCATCTTGTGCCAGATCAAAAACGTATTGTAACGATGTCAAAGTGTCCCGCGCTATTGGAAAGATACGCGCTTCAGCGCCATTGTTTTCCAGAAGTGCCGCAAGCCCATAGGTGTTTGATGCAATAATTTGATCGCTCAGAGGCGTCTCTCCAGGCATGACAAGTTCGTCCCCAGTAGAGATCAATGCCACCACAGGTTTTTTCACGATCTTGACCAGACAGGTGTTCATAGCCGCCAAGAGCGCAATATTCGATGGTTGTAAAATTATGCCGGCTTTTACGACATGGCCTACCTTAAAATCACCTCCGGATGGTCTGATATAAAGGTTTGGGTCCAAATCGTTGCCAACTGCGATCTTGTCTCTGTCTCGTTCTACATCTTCTTGGATGAGAATGCGCTGAGTTCCCTCAGGCACGGGCGCACCGGTGAAAATGCGGACGGCCTGATCGGCTGAAATTGGTCGTTCAAAGCGGTGTCCAGCGGCGGCTTCTCCGATGATGTGGAAGATATCCCCGACAGCGACAACTTTTCGCGCAATGGCATAGCCATCCATAGCAGAGCTTGCAAAGGGCGGCTGATCGCGATCGGCAACAACGTCTTTACTCAAAACGCGCCCGCAGGCGTGTTCAAGCCGTACGATTTCTGTACTCAACGGCGTTGTAAGATCAAAAAGATGCGCTTGCGCTTCTTTTACAGAAATCATGAGCCTTTGTAGCGGCCAGATTTACCACCATCTTTCAACAGAATCCGCAAACCGCCTATTTCCATTGATTTGTCGGCGGCCTTGACCATGTCATAGACGGTCAGTGCGGCAACACTAGCGGCGGTTAGAGCTTCCATTTCAACACCCGTCTGACCAGTGGTTTTGACCGATGCCTGAATTGAAATTCCGGCGAGATCGGGATCGAGTTTCAAATCGACCGTGACTTTCGAAATTTTGAGGGGATGACAAAGGGGAATAAGATCAGATGTGCGTTTTGCACCCATTATTCCTGCCAGCCTAGCTACACCCAAAACATCTCCTTTTTTGGCACTGCCTTCAGCAATCAGATCATAGGTTTGTTGGTTCATCTTAATCCAAGCGGCAGCCGTTGCAATGCGGTTTGTGTGTGGTTTTTCAGAGACGTCCACCATACGGGCTGCGCCGGTGTCGTCAAAATGCGTAAGTTCTGTCATCAAACTTCTCCTTTACCCGGATTACCGAGTATTTCGCGCGTTGCCTGCATCACATTGGTCTGACGCATGAGGCTTTCCCCGATAAGAAATGCTCTCGCACCATAGGCTGCCATTTCTGCAAGATCAGCCGGTGTATTAAGCCCTGACTCCGAAACAATCAGGCGCCCTTCTGGAACCCGCCTGCTCAGCATTTTGGTCGTGTCCAAGGTAGTCTCGAATGTCTTAAGATTACGATTATTTATACCGATCATTGGGGATTTTAGCGCACAGGCGCGATCCAATTCTTTGCCATCATGCACTTCGATCATCACATCCATTCCCCAAGCAAAGGCTGCGTCTTCTAATTCACTGGCTTGCGTGTCTGAAACGGAGGCCATGATGATCAATATACAATCGGCGCCAAGTGCGCGTGCTTGGGCGACTTGATAGGTGTCATACATGAAATCTTTGCGCAGCGCAGGAAGCGATGTTGCAGCACGCGCTGCTTTTAGATATTCGTTGGCGCCTTGAAAACTTGGTGTGTCGGTGAGAACCGATAAACAGTTTGCCCCACCGGCCTCATAGTCTTTGGCATGGGTGGCGGGGTCAAAATCGGCGCGGATCAATCCTTTTGATGGCGAGGCCTTTTTAATTTCGGCAATAAGACCATAGCCCGTTTTAGATGCGTTCAGCAAACGCTCATAGAACTTTCTTGGAGGAGATGCGTTTCGAGCTTCGGCTTCAAGCTCGCTGAGAGTTAATTGGGCCTTATCGGTTGCAATCTCCTCAAGCTTGTAAGCTTTGATTTTATCAAGAATTGTTTCGCTCATGCCTGCTCCGTTGTAAGCTTTTTCAAGGCTTCTAGTTTCTGTTTGGCAGCCCCGCGGTCAATGCTTTCGCGAGCCATGTCAACGGCTTCAGTTGTTTCATCTGTTTTTCCAGCAACGATAAGGCCAGCGGCTGCATTGAGAAGGACCGCGTCACGATATGCAGACGGCGCACCTTCTACCAGCGCGGAAAGCGCTTTTGCGTTTTCTAAGGGAGATCCGCCCAAGAGATCTTCAAAGGGATGGACGGGGAGGCCAAAATCTTCTGGATGTATTTCCGTTTCTTCTAGTCGTCCGTCCTCACTCAGCTTCACAACCCAACTGATCCCTGCAACCGAAAGCTCATCCGTACCATCCGCTCCATGTACCAGCCATGCTTTCTCTGATCCCAGTGCCGAGAGTGTTTCCGCCATTGGCCGGATAAGCTCGCGGCTGTAAGCACCTGTCAATTGCCGTTTTACCCCAGCAGGATTGGTCAATGGTCCAAGGATATTGAAAATAGTACGGCTGCCAAGGTCTGCGCGTACAGGTCCCACATGCGCCATGGCTGGGTGATGCATAGGTGCCATCATGAAACAAATACCAGCACCATTCAGCACGCGTTCAGCTTGATCCGCCTTAAGCATTGTGGCTACGCCAAGTTGCCCTAGTGCATCTGCAGCGCCTGATTTCGATGATAGGTTCCGGTTTCCGTGTTTCGCAACAACTATCCCCGCACCAGCAACCACAAGTGCGCAAGCAGTAGAGATATTCAAAGTGCCTTTGCCATCCCCGCCAGTACCCACAATATCCATTGCTCCTTTGGGGGCGTTAACCCGATGACATTTCGCCCGCATCACAGATGCGGCAGCGGCAAATTCATCGACCGTTTCCCCGCGTGTACGCAGCGCCATTAGGAACCCACCGATCTGGGCAGGTGTTGCAGCTCCTTCGAAAAGTATCTCAAAGGCAACTTCTGCTTCAGCACGGCTGAGTGGCATATCTGCGGCTTTGGAAATCAGAGGTTTTAGAGCGTCACTCATGCCAGTACTTTCAGTGTTTTGGTAAAATTGCGAAGCAGTTGGTGCCCATGTTCTGAAGCAATCGATTCGGGATGGAATTGAACTCCCTCTATTGGAAGATCTCTATGTTTCAACCCCATTATAGTGCCATCGTCTAGATCTGCAGTAATAATAAGTTCCTTTGACAAGGTTTCGCGCTCTACAATCAGTGAATGATATCGCGTTGCCGCAAAGGGTGAGGGCAAACCTTCAAACACTCCCACATATGTGTGACGTATCTGGCCCAGCTTTCCATGCACAATTTCATGGCAGCGCACGATGCGTCCTCCAAAGGCCTGACCAATAGACTGGTGACCTAAGCAGACGCCAAAAAGGGGTGTCTTTGTCTCTTTAATGACCTCAATCAGATCCAGACAAATCCCCGCCTGATCCGGATCGCAAGGCCCGGGGGATAGCACAATTCCATCTGGCTTCATCCCCATAGCTTCTAATGGGGTGATTTCGTCATTTCTCCTGACAACCACCTCTTCCCCAAGCTCGCCGAAATAATGTGCAAGATTATGGGTAAAGCTATCATAGTTATCAATCAGTAATAACATCAAAATTCTTCCAATTAACCGACTTTCGTACTAGCCCAATGGTAAACGCACTCGCTATAAGAAAGCATAGTTTCTAAGCGGGCAATTTTAATTATAAACAAAAGACTAAGAAGGGACAATTGAGTGACAGGCAAATTTTTTTTGGTGTATTGTCCGGTATCATTTTAGGCGTAATTGCCATTTTCGGGATTTCTTTTTTTTATTATATTTACGCCGATCTTGCACCAACTTTAAGGTCTATTCAGGCCGATCATGCGGATAAAGATCCCCATCGACAAATGGACTTAGAGGCAAAGATAGACAACAAAAAAGTCGCGGTGTCACCTCAGACTTTTAAGCAAACGATAGATAGCACCGCTCTTAAAGAAGAAATCGCAAGTGTTGACCTTGACGATGTGATTGTCGCTGATGCAGAAATTCCGCTAGGCGACGAACCTCCTCTAGAAGAAATTAAACAAGATGATTATTCAAAAGATGCAGTTGAAAATACCCCTGAAAGTGCAGTTGAGATAGAACAAGAACAAATAGAGACGCCCGATGCTGAAACAGCTCCATTTACTAAGGAAGTCCAAAAACACGAAAAGTCAGAAACAGGGATTAAAACATACGTCCCTATTCAAGACATAGAGATTACTAATAAAACAGAAGCCGCAACGGTAAATAATAATACACGTTCTGGTCCA